>NZ_JAJCME010000001.1:0-407076 GCF_020560115.1 Mediterraneibacter sp. 210702-DFI.5.30 | reverse complement strand
CAGCTCAATCATTATCATAGAAGATTTTTATTTACAGACTTTTCTTCATAGTCTCTAGGAACATCCGGGAGTTTTTCTATTCTATCTCTTCTTTTATATTTCTTCTTTAAATTCCAGAACTGCATATGGTTTTGCCTGTTCGTCACAGAGTTCCACAACGATTCTGTCTGCTTCTTTACTCAGCTTCGGATAGATCATATCCCCCAGTACAGCTGCCTTTTTATACTCTACACGCAACTGTGCAATCTGAAGATCATCCGGAAGAAATTCCAATGCCATCTGCACATACTGACAGTTGTTCACATGCTCATTTGTGTCAATATGATGCTTTCTGACCGGAAATGCCTCCAGATCATCTGTCTCTTCCGGAAGTCGGATTTTTCTTCCCTCATATGGTATATCAAGTGGTTCTTCTACTCCATACAACTGAACATCCTTTGGTTGCGGCCTGGTTGGTCTTCCTGTCTCTGTATCAATAAATGCCCAGACTGAATTCGCACAGGCGAGATATTTTCCATCTGCATCTTTCATATAAAAGTTTCTGTTTCCAAACAATCCCTTGAATTCTGTTGCAAATGTTCCGATTGTGATCTTCTCACCAAGCTCCGGTTTCCGATTCAGGATCACCTGCCAGTAAGATAAAAGCCACGCTCTTTTCTCTTCCTTCAAAACCGTTGTACCAATTCCAAGATCCTCCGACTGGAAGGTACTGCAGTCCTGAAAATAATTGATCAACGCCGGAACTGTCATCGTACCGTGGTGATCTACCTCGCTGTAACGTACTCTGCTGTCAAATTCATACATTTTCTTAACCTCTTTTATTTCTTATTTCCAAAAATACCAGCCAATCTTAAACTTTGTATTCGCTGTCACTTTGGAATATTCTTCTTCCGTCAGTACCTGTTTTAATTGTTTCTTTCCTTTGTCAGGAACCACCGCATTCGTTGTATCCAGAAAGCAGAGATTCGGATAAAGCACGCACCACCAGTTATGTCCCTCTGCATTTCCCAGTTCTACCCGCAGTGCCTGATAATTTCCCGCAGGAAATGTCACATCACCGTAAGTCCTGTCAGGAAAGTAACAGGTTGTTACAGCCACATTCACACTCTGATCTTCTCCTGCCATCGCAACTGTCTTTTCTCCGATTGCACGAATCTCATCTGTATGTGTACGTGCCCACTGCACTGTCTGCTTAAGACACTGTTTCTCTTCCGGTTCTTCTGACAATTCTTCTTTCATATAATCCAATACTGCATCTCTTACCTGCAATTTCAGATTCTGGTCCTTTTCGCTGTCACTATTCGCTAACACATGGAAGCGAAACACTTCCTGCGCCAGATGCTTCTGCGTTTCTTCCTGTGCATATAATTCCTGTTTTGTATATATCATTCCTGTGAAGAAAGCAGCGATCAGAAGTCCCGCTGCCACTGAAAAAATCACTGCTCTTCCCGGCAGTTTTTCTTCTCGGACAGACTTCAGCTTTCTTCTGAGCAGTGCAAACCGTTTCTTCATAATATCATCCTCCATCTATGATAAATTAATTTTGTTCATACATGGAGTCTTTCCACAAAAATGAATTCCATACATATAGAATAAAGAATGTGCCAAGGCACATTCTTTATTTTTTAAGCATTTTCTTCTTTCTCACGGATAGTGCCAACAACCGTTTCTGCCTGGTTCTTAATATGCTGGCTTGTAAACTTTGTAGCCAACTCTTTATCATGTCCGGCAATCGCATCAATAATTGTCTGATGCTCATTCAACAGCTGTGGGTAGCATTCTTTCTTCTTTAAATATTCAATTCTGTATCTGTACATCTGTTCGCGCAGATTATTCAGAAGCTGGATCAGTCTGCGGTTGTCTGTTGCAGCATAGATAATATCATGAAATGCAACGTCTGCCTGTGCGATCTGTGTAATATCATCACTGTTGAGAATAGACTCAAATGTCTCCGCTGCTGCACGAAGCTCACGCACTCCTTCTTCATCCATTCTGTCACACGCAAGCTGTACTGCAAGCTCTTCTAACGCACAGCGCACTTCCAGCACATCTCTTAGATTCTTCTCTGTGATCTCTGCAACTTCCGCACCTTTTCTCGGAATCATAAGTACAAGCCCTTCCAGTTCAAGCTTACGGATTGCTTCACGGATCGGGGTTCTGCTCACTCCGAGTTTGTTCGCCAGCTGAATCTCCATCAGACGCTCCCCCGGCTTCAGTTCTCCGCGCAGGATTGCCTGTCTCAATGTATTAAATACCACATCTCTCAGAGGCAGATACTCGTTCATTGTTACTTCAAAATCAGTTCCCATTTTACTTCCTCCTAACGTTGTGTATATTCGTTACGTATGCCTGTCTTGTCAGACCTTTGTCCCGAATCATCCTCTGTGCTTCTCTTGCTGATGCCCGGTTTTCAAACAGACCAAACACAGTCGGTCCACTTCCGCTCATCATTGCCCCGATTGCTCCGCAATCCTGCATCACCTGCTTGATATCCGCGATCACCGGATGCATCGGTATTGTCACATCCTCTAACACATTCCCCATAGAATCTGCGACCTTGTGAAGATCTCCCTTCCGAAGTCCTTCCAGGATCCCGTCAATATCTGGATGCTCGACAATCTCTTTGGAGTCCAGTGCTTCATACACCATCTTCGTCGAAACACTGATCGGAGGCTTGGCGATCAGTACCGTACATTTCGGCATGGCAGGAAGGACACTTAATTCTTCTCCTATCCCTTCTGCAAGAACGGTTCCTCTCATGATACAATAAGGAACATCTGCTCCAAGCTTCACGCCCCGATCCATCAATTCCTGCTGGGTCAGACGCAGTCCGAAGAGCCGGTTCATTCCAAACAGAACCGCAGCTGCATTCGAGCTTCCTCCTGCAAGACCGGCAGCTACCGGAATGTGCTTATTCAGCGTGATCTGAACCCCTTCTTTCAGATCAAATTCATCCATCAGAAGCTGCGCTGCTTTATAAGCGATATTGCCATCCCCGGTTGGAAGAAACTTCAGATTTGTTGTCAGTGTAATTCCAGGTTCTTTCTTCTTCGCAATCTTCACTTCATCATACAGATAAATAGACTGCATGACCATTCTGACATCATGGTATCCATTCTCGCGTCTTCCAAGCACATCCAGGCCTAAATTAATCTTGGCAAGTGCTTTTAATTCAATTTGATTCATCCTGTGTACCTCCATCGCTGTTTTCTAAAGAACCAGATGTGAAAATTCACACAAATGTATCTTGTATACATAGTACTTACAGTATACTCATATTTTCTTTAAAAATCAACAATTTATCCCCTATTTTCACATTTTCATTTTCCAATTCGTTTACATTCATAATCCCCTCAACTGTAGTCATATACTGTTTCGCCAACTCCCAGAGATCTTCTTTCTCCTGCACAATATGACCAACGATTCCCGGCCTCTTATCTATCTTTTCAAGATCCAGCGGTTTCTCCATGACAGACACGATTGTCTGAAGTTCTACCTCCCGCCGTAAGAATGCATCAAATGCAAGAATTGCTCTCACTTCTACAGCCTCACTGCCTGCCATAGACACCTGGATCTGATCCACATGATGACTCATCGTACACCGTACATTTTCCGGAAGATTGGAACATTCGATCAGATGTTGGAATGGTATCATCCCCTGCCAGCTTCCATATGGTCTTGCATCATCCCCTCTCAGGTAGAGAAAGTTAAGATGCAGGATTCCTTCTATTTGGATTCCTTCTTCTCTATACTCCGTATGTTCTATCTGGATTTCCCCTCTGCTGCAGAGTACTTGAAGTACATCATCTTTTAATTCTGGAAGTGAAAGCCGTTCCGTTAGTTTATATCTGGATTGGTTCTGCATTAAAAGCTCTTCAAAAACCGTCTCCTGTTTCTCCGGAATACACTGCTCTTGTAAAGAATAAATATCTTCTAACAACTCCATCTCCTGCTCTTCGTAAAAGTTCATCCGCAGCAGTAATGTCCCTTCAATCCCAAGGATCCGCATCTCGCCGTCCTCATCCATACGGATATCAACCAGTGTATCCTCCAGCGTATGTTCCACAGAATAAAACATTCCTTCTGTCAGGCCATTGCAAAGAAGTTTTCCTTCGTATGGAATCACCTGGCTGACCCAGTCTGCCTTCGATTCTTCTGACAGATAGAGACAGAACACCTGTAGTTCCCCTCGGACTGTCACCTCATCTGTTCCCGGACGCAGTTCTAACTTTCTACCGCCCACTTCGGACAACAGAATCTGGCTGATACTCTCCTTCGTTCCCGGTAATGTAATCTCTTCTTTTATTCTATAAGTGTCTTTTTTTGTGTCTGACAATCCAAGCAGACGAAACTTTTTCATTTTTTTATAAACAGCATGTTCACTTTCCACATCTTCCGTGACTTCTTCACTTATCATCTGAGTCCTTCCAATTTCAAGTTCTGTCAGTAGATGCAGGCTCAGCTTTCTGGAATGCACCATTGATACACTGAACTCTGTTCTGAGATTTTTCAGGAAATATTCTTCCTCTCCCGGTTGTTCTACATATACCATTTCTTCAAATGGAAGCTTTCCTTCTAAAACTGCCGGTTGCGGATCCAGAGAAGCTGTCATGTACAAAATCTTAAATAGAGCTTTTCCACTGATTTTCAGATAATTCTCTACAAGCTTCATATCTTCCGTCTTCACACAGACTGTCCCTTCAATTACATTTCCCACATCCTCCTTTGCATCCGGAACGTTATAGTCTTCGTCCAGCTGAAACTGATCGTAAATACATTTTCCTTCATGCATCAGGCGTATCGCTCTCTTCACAATTTCCATCCTGCTCCTCCTCAATCAAACATAACCTCTTTTTCTGTTTCACTGATTTCCACGACTATGTATGGAAATGTCGTGATTTCTTTCGTCTCTTCACCAGTTGCCGGTCCCATCAGACTTGTATTCAAACAAACTGCATGCTCCGTTTCATAAAGTTTCTTCACCTCAATAGTATATCCTGTTGTCGGACATGCACCGTATCCTTCTGCAAGATACGTCTTTCCCTGATCCGAATAAACAAAATGAAATGCTTTCTTTTTTAACTGACTGAGCACTTCTGTCATTTCCTCCGGAAGATGCTCCTGGTCGATCAGAATATATTCCAGATCTTTTTGTTTTTGCTCTTTCTCAATCCTGGTAATACATCCGCTTATAAAAAAACAGACACACAGTAGAAACACAGCTAAAATGCCCTTTTGTTTTTTATTTTTCATTACAATATTCCAGATACTGTAAACAGTAACGCCATCCGGATTTTTTATTTCCCTTCAATCTATGCATCAGTTGTATTTTTTATGCTGCTACGGTATAATAAAGCTACATGCGCCAGTAGTTATTTTATATTATGGCGACTCTATTATTCTTAAGATAAAGAAAGGATATTATATGTTTCGATTTATTTTTGTTGCAATTTTTCTAATTCTTTACCTGATTCTTTCTATTCCTGTTTTCTTTGTGGAATGGCTGATCGGTAAATTCAACCCACATGCGCGTGACATCAGTTCTCTGCGTATTGTCCAGTGGGGATTTAAAGTGATTTTGAAAATGACCGGTGTGAAAGTTACCGTGATCGGTGAAGAGAATGTACCGAATGAACCTGTTCTCTTTATCGGAAACCACCGCAGCTTCTTTGACATTCTGCTCACTTACAGCAGATGCAGGAATCTTACAGGTTATGTAGCAAAGAAAGAGATGGAAAAGATTCCGCTTCTTTCTACCTGGATGCGTTTTGTCTATTGTCTTTTCCTTGATCGTGAGAATCCGAAGGAAGGTTTAAAGACAATCCTGCAGGCAATCGATTATGTAAAGAACGGTATCTCTATCTGTATCTTCCCTGAAGGTACAAGAAATAAAGGTGAAGAATTAAGTCTTCTTCCTTTCAAAGAAGGTGCTTTCAAGATTGCCACGAAGACCGGCTGTCCGATCATACCGATTTCTATGAATAATACTGCTGAAATTTTCGAAAATCATTTTCCAAAGATCAAGAAAACACATGTTGTTCTCGAATACGGTACTCCGATCTATCCAAATGAACTGGATAAGGATGTCAAAAAACATATCGGAAGTTATGTAGAGAATATTGTTAATGAGACAATTCATAAGAATACGGAATTGCTTAAGAACTAAATTTGCATTTTTGCAATTTATCTCATTGAAAATCCCTTATTATTTGCAAAAACGCAACCAATCTTTTTCATAAATGAACGATGTCACAATCTATTTCCCGTGCTACAATAAAGTCACTTAAGAGAGCCTGGTAAATATCTGGATGATTGGAAAGAAGGTGATGACCATGGTTGAAAACAAGAACGGAACTACGGTATCTCCTGGTGAACGCATCCAGCAGTTATGCGATACACATCAGCTGACCCGCAAGGAGCTTGCGCTGCATCTTGGCGTTGCTCCTTCACAGATCAGCCGGATTTTAAATGGCGACACCAAATCGATCAACAGTGATCTTTTAATAAAATTAGCACGGGAATTCCATGTATCCACTGATTATATTCTTGGACTTCATAAAGAACCTCAAGACACCGGATATCTGCCTATGCTGCTTATGAGCACTGCTTTCCGGCCGGGAGAGTGTCTGAATTTTATCCAAAACCTGAAAAGTCAGGACATGCAGAAAATGGCCTACTGCGAGTACTATTATTTCACTGGCGAACATGACAAAGCCGTTGATCTTGCAGAATTATATTTGAGTCATCCTGATCCCATGCTCCGGCTTTCTGCCTGCCTGATCTATACATTTGCCAATCTTTCTCTCAATAGAATCAACTCTGCAACCGGAGGGTTGAAAAGTCTGAAAGAGAACTTAGATCAGATTCTGAAAAAGGAAGATAATCGGAAGACTACCGCATTCGCAATTTTTACAACCGTTGCCGCACAAACGCTCCTTCATCTTCCAGTCGGAGGTGTTCCTCCTCTGTCAGACTATCTCTCTGAACTGCCTGTTGGAATGAGATTGTGGGGAGGTTATATCCTGGCTCATAATTCCTATCTTTCCCAGGAATATGAAAAGTCACTTGGGATTGTCCATGCCTGTCTGATGTTAAGCACGGATGTCTATCCGATTGCTATGATCTACCTGAATCTTATGGGCGCAATGGATGCGATGAATCTGAGGAAACAGGAGCTTGCCAGACAACATTTTATGAACGCCTGGACTCTCGCCCGTCCTGACGGATTGATTGAGGGAATCGGCGAACATCACGGTCTGCTGCAAGGATTGATTGAAACCTGTCTGAAAACAGATTATTCCGATGACTATAAACGTATCATAAACATCACCTATCAGTTCAGTTATGGTTGGAGAAGAATCCATAATCCGGCAACACAGGACGATGTTGCCGACAATCTGACAACCACTGAATTTTCAATTGCAATGCTTGCTAACAGAGGCTGGACAAACAATGAGATTGCTGATTATATGCATATGAATGTGCGGACAGTAAAACAGCACATGACCAGCATTTTTAACAAATTGGGGATTGAAACCCGTGGGCAATTAAAATCTTATATGCTGAAATAAGCACACCCTGGGTACACATCATGAAAGGGGGAACCTCTATGAAAAAATATGTAACACGAATCTTTCTTGTTCTTCTTGTATTTCTTCTGCTTTGTATCGGAATCTTTACAGGAATTTATTTCACACGTTTTCGCACAATGTCTTCCATTCAAAAGATAAGTTCTTATGACGATGGCTATAACCTGTATCGAATGGATGTGAAATATGATTATAACTTAGATGATGTAATCAACTACGGGATCACAGATGATCAGAGTATGATCGATGCAATTCTGAAGGAAGCACTCCCTCTTCTTCCGGTCAAGATCAAAGCCCCGAAATTTGGCTGTACTGCATTTACAATGACTGATACAGACGGTGATATTCATATGGGTCGTAATTACGATTTTAAAAAAGATACTTCCGCAATGCTCGTGTACTGTACACCGAAAAATGGATATAAATCTGTTGCATTCGCAGCACTTGATAATGTATCTGCCAACATTCCTGATGAGAATGTAAAGAAAAAACTTGCTTCATTAACTTCTCCATTCATCTGTCTCGACGGTATGAATGAAAAAGGTGTTTCTATTGCAGTACTGACGCTGGACAGTGACCCTGTTCATCAGGATACAGGAAAACCTACGATTTCCACTACTCTTGCAATTCGTCTTGTACTTGACCGCGCTGCTTCAACAGAAGAGGCCGTTACCTTACTAAAGAGTTACGATATGTTTGCATCCTCCGGCAGAGATTATCATTTCTATATCACAGATGCCAACGGAGATGGACGCGTCATTGAGTATGACTGCAACAGTAATACCCGCGAACTTGTAGATACGAAATCGGAAGCAATTACCAACTTTTTCATTCTATATAAAGACAAGGTTGCCCCAAACCAGAGAAATGGGATTTACGGACATGGAAGAGAACGTTACGATGCGGTTCTTAACGTTTTTGAAACAGAAAAAGAACACACAAACATAACTTCCTGGAATGCATTGAAAGCTGCCTCTCAGGATCCAAATCCAGTCGAAATAACCAGTAATACACAGTGGTCCATCAATTATAACAATACTGATCTGACTGCTGAGGTTGTCCTTCGGCGAAACTGGGATGATGTTGTAACATACGACCTGAATACAAATACGTTAGATGTTCAGGATGAATAAACAGATAAATTTTCTGGAAAATCGTTACAATCAAGTTGCTTAATCTAGATTTTTACACGAAAAAGGGAATGGACTGAAAACTTCAACCCATTCCCTTTTTCTGTTCATTTCAAGAGATCTGATTAAAAATTTATTTCTGATAAAGACCTTCTACTCTGGATATACAAGATGACGGTCATTCACCAATGCATCTTTGTATTTCTTAATATAATACTTCGCCATATCAAGGTTCTGCTCCTGATAGTTGCCACACTGCTCCGGTGCAGCCCCCGGAATCTCTCCTTCAAATCCGATAATGAAATCACACATTTCAAGAACAAGATCCAGCACATCCTCTGAATCCAGATTTCCAAACATAACAAGATAGCATCCTGTTCTACATCCCATTGGTCCAAAGTAGATCACGTCATCCTTCTTCTCACTGTTGCGGAGATAAGTCGCTGCCAGATGCTCGATCGTATGAAGTGCCGGAGTATCCACAACCGGCTCTCTGTTCGGTGCTGTGATTCTCAGATCAAATGTTGTTGTGACACAATCTCCTTTTGCGTCTCTTCTTGAGACATACAATCCCGGCATCAGATCCAGGTGGTTGATTGTAAAGCTTGCAATTCTATCCATGGTAAATTCTCCTCTTTCAACTTTTCATTTTTAACCAGTATAACACAAATTAACAGTGACAACTAGCTTAAACGAGTGACAGCTCATCAATCTTGCGGAGTTCTTCTTCTGTAAATTCTGTATTCTGTATTGCCTTGATATTATCCAATACCTGTTCCGGTTTTGATGCGCCTACAAGAACGCTTGTTACAATACCATCCTTCAAAATCCAACTCAATGCCATCTCTGCCAATGTCTGACCTCTTCCGGCTGCCAGTCCGTTCAGTTCTCTGATTTTCACAAGTTTTTCTTCTGTCAGAGCAGATTTCTTCAGGAATCGTCCGTCTGTCATAATTCTGCTGTCTTCCGGGATTCCTTTCAGATAACGGTCGGTAAGAAGTCCCTGCGCCAGCGGACTGAATGCAATAATTCCCTTCTCCAGCTTCTTCGCGGTGTCTTTCAATCCATTTTTCTCAATTGTTCTGTCAAAGATAGAATATCTGTTCTGATTGATCACAAATGGACACTTCAAGTCTCTTAAGATTGCCTCTGCCTTTTCTAGGGTTGGACCGTCATAATTTGAAAGTCCCACATAAAGTGCTTTTCCTGACTGCACTGCACTTGCAAGTGCTCCCATCGTCTCTTCCAACGGAGTCTCCGGATCCATCCGGTGATGGTAGAAGATATCTACATAATCCAGCCCCATACGCTTCAGGCTCTGATCCAGACTGGAAAGAAGATATTTTCTACTTCCCCAGTTTCCATAAGGGCCTTCCCACATATCAAAACCAGCCTTTGTGCTGATCAGAAGCTCATCTCTGTACACGCCAAGTTCTTCTTTCAGAATCTTACCAAAATTCTTCTCTGCACTTCCATAAGCCGGCCCGTAATTATTTGCCAGATCAAAGTGTACGATTCCATTATCAAATGCTGTGAAAAGGATTTCCTTCATATTCTCATAAACACCGGTATCTCCAAAGTTGTGCCACAATCCAAGTGAAATTGCCGGGAGTTTTAATCCGCTCTTTCCACAACGTACATAAGCCATTTTCTCATATCTGTCATTTGCTGCCTGATACATGTTTCTCTTCCTCTCTTTCGTAACGTAAAACAAGTGATAGAATAGTTCTGTGTTTATTCTACCACCTGCTTTTTATATTTAAAATCTCTTTTTTATATTATTCTCATATAATCCAGGAAGAAGCACACACAACATACCTTTTCTGTTCCCTGGTTCCGGTACACCTGTGGCTGGTCTGTCTCAAATTCCAGACTCATTCCCTTTGCTTTACGAATTTTCTTCAAATTTTCTGATACATTATGTGATAAATAGTCCATCTACTTCATCCTTACAACGCTTTTCTGTACAACATTTCAATGTCACACTGTCTGGAAGACCTCGGATTCACTGCAATGTTTCCACTCTTCATGGCATCCACTGCCATTGCTTCAATCTTGTTCTCAATCTCTTCTGCACTCACCGGGCCTGTCTTGCTGGCATTATTAATTGCTTCTGTCAGATTTGCCGGAATTCCAATCTCCCCACATAATTCACAAATCGCATCCACCAGCATCATTGGTTCAAACTCTTCCTCATAAGCCGGAACCGAACTGATGTCATTATAGATCGTCAGATATCTTCCATGATCTGCCAGTGCATTATACTCTGCGATTACCGGAAGTAATACTGCATTGGCCACTCCATGCGGTACATCAAAGAATGCGCTGACCGGATGACTCATTGCATGTACATTTCCAAGTCTTGCAAAGGAAAATGCGATTCCTGCAAAAAGTGAACCGACAAGCATTGCTTCTGCTGCTTCGATATCGCCGCGGTTTGCAACGAAACGACGAATGTTTTTACCGATCAGACTCATGGCTTTCTCTGCCATCGCATCTGAAAACGGTGATGCTGCAGTAGAAATATATGCTTCTTCTGCATGGATAAATGCATCAATTCCACAGGCCGCTGCAACGCTTGCCGGAGCTGTTGTCAGAAGTTCTGCGTCCAGAATTGCATATGCCGGAAGAATCTCATAACTGAAAACTGTCAGCTTATAATCTCTGCTGTGATCTGTAATAACTGAAAATGCAGTTACCTCAGAACCTGTTCCTGCTATCGTCGGAATTGCGATCAACGGAATGATCGGTCCCGGAACTTTGTGGGCACCTTCGTATTCTGTAATGCTTCCGCCATATTTCGCAGTAACACCGACTGCTTTTGCCACATCCATCGGAGAACCGCCGCCGAATGCCACGATAAAATCTGCACCTGATTCTTTGAATGCCACTGTTGCCTTATCCACTGTCTCAACAGATGGATTTCCTTCTATCTCTGTAAATGTATCAACAGCAATTCCTGCCACTTTCAGAGACTCTGCTGCCTTCTCCACGAGCCCCATCTTCGCCAGATGCGGTCCGGACATAAGAAATGCATGGGAACTGCCTGACTTCTTAGCAATCTCGGGAAGCTTTGTAAGGCTTCCCTTTCCTACTGTAATATTCTGTGGAACTGAAAAACTAAATCCATTCATTATTAAACTGTGCCTCCAATCAAATCACTTTTCTGCATCAGTACACGATCAATTGCTGCATCGATCACTTTATCAAGCTCTTCTTCATCTGCCTCCGGCATCAGAGTTGCTGCATCCTCATCAGAGATGATCTCAACAAGTGTACCAAAGGACTCTTTGTATTTCACTTTACATACAACATAGAACACAACACCAAGTGCTGACCATCCAAGTACCATCAGCCACTCTTGAAGGATCAGGTTTCCACCGCTTCCCGGAATACAGTACATTGCAACCATAAATCCTGACATGATAACTGCCATAGTTCCGAAGAATTTATAACATGGAACCTTATACGGTCTCGGCATATCCGGCTCTTTCTTTCTCAGGATCATAAAAGACAGAGCAACCATGCAGTAAGCGAAACAACATCCAAAGTTACCGGCATCACTGATCCATACAAGCATCTTTCTTCCTGCGAACGGAGCAAGCATTGTCAGAATACCGATCAGGATCAAAGCATTTACAGGAGTTTTGTGCTTCGGATGTAATTTTGCAAAGAATTTTGGAATCATGTAAGACTCTGCCATGGAATACATTGCACGGGAACCACCAAGTAAGAAGGAGTTCCAGGATGTAACGATTCCACACATTCCGCCGACAATAATAACCTTTGCCATGATTTTCGTGTTAAATGCCGCTGCCATCGCATCTGCCGTTACAAGTCCTGTTGCTTCCTGTGACGCGATAATGTCTCCAGGATTCATAACGAATCCAACTGCTATAATAACAAATGCATAAAAGATAACTGCAAGTACTACAGATAAAATCAAGATATTTCCAATCTTTTTCGGTGGAACATTGATTTCCTCTGCCGCCTGCGGGATAACATCAAATCCAATGAAGTAAAACGGTGACATTGCCGCAACTCCGATGATTGCTTTGATATTCACACCTGCTGTAGTTCCTGCAAATATCTGTCCATCCAGATTGTCAACTGTTCCATTGATCACCGATGCAACGATCAGTAAGATTCCTGCGCCACCGATAATACAAGTCAGAACTGTCTGCAGAATAGCCGCTGTCTTTGCACCGATAATATTGATCAACATAATCAAAAATGCGATTACAATCGCCGTGATCAGCCAGGATGCATAGATATCAAATCCTGCAACTGTATACATATAACCTTTTAAAAATCCCGGCCACAGATAAGTAATGATCGTTGGAAATGCACAGGCCTCAAAACATGCTACACTGACATATCCAAGTACAATCATCCATGTACAGATAAAGGATCCTGTCGAACCCATTGCCCGGTAACTAAATACATGCTCTCCACCACACTGTGGCATTGCTGCTGTCAGCTCTGCGTATGTCAGACCCACGAAGAAGATCATGATACCACCGATCACAAAACCAAGTGCGGCTCCGATAACTCCGCCTTTTTCAATCCAACCACCTGTTGATACAACCCAGCCCCATCCAATCATAGCGCCAAAGGCGATTACAAGGATGTCCCAGGCATTCAATACTTTGTTAAACTCTGATTTTTTCTGTGTCATAACCTGTTCCCTCCTACTTGTTCATTATCTTTTTTGCTACATCTTCAATCAATTCTGCGGTTCCATCTACTCCCAGAAGACTGCTGTCAATCAGCATATCACGGTTATGACGGTCGCCACGGTTACTTCCGGTCAGTGCCAGATGACGCTTGTGATACCTCTTATCCTTTTCTATAATAAGAAGCTTTGCATCATCTGCTGAAAGATTGTGACTCTTCATTACATTCTGGATTCTCACTTCGTTTGGAGAATAGATAAATACTCTGAGAATCGGCTGATGTTCCTTCAAAATGTAATCAGCTGATCGTCCGATGATCACACAAGATTCTCTGTCCGAAAGTTTTCGTATAATCGTTTTCTGAACATGCATTGCACGGTCTGTCAGGTCTGCATATTTTGAAAAAGATCCGCGGACATCTCCCTCCGCTCCTTTTCCGGCAATCGTAACACCTTCCTCAACCTTCTCCATAATCTCTTTCGGTATTCCTACTTCCTTTATGATCTGGTCTACTGTGTCTCGATCATAAAACTTAATTCCAAGATCTTCTGCGACTTTCCGGCCAATCTGGTTTCCCTTTGCACCGTATTCGCATCCGATTGTAATAACTAGATGTGCCATATCATTCACCCTCTCTTCTATTTCTGCTGCTTACTCCCATACAAATCATCTGAATGATTTTTCTGATTTACACGAGAGTGAACAGCATTTCATTATCGTCTCAACGATTCCAGAAACCACGAAGAAAAAGGGCGCACGATCATTCTCGTGACGCCCTTGTCTTCTATACTTCTTCTCTATTTATGATAATGCTTTTACAGCCTCTTCGATAATCTCAACTGCCTTATCACACTCTTCTTCACTGACGATCAGTGGTGGAACCATACGGATAATATGTGCTCCGATTGCTGTGATAAGAAGTTTTCTGTCAAAGCATCCATGTTTTACATCAACTCCTGAGATTGTATCATCAAACTCAACACCAACCAGAAGTCCCTGATGTCTTACCTCTTTTACATGTGGCAACTTCTCTAATTTCGCTGCAAAATAATCTCCGACCTTCTTTGCATTTCCTGCAAGGTCTCTGTCAAGAAGTTCTCCAACCTCTGCAAGTGCTGCTGCACAGCTAATCGGATGTCCTCCAAATGTTGTTCCATGTGATCCGGCTGTAAATGCTTTGGATACTTCCTCTGTTGCACAGATTGCTCCGATTGGCATTCCGCCACCAAGACCTTTCGCCATAGATACGATATCTGGTTTTACTCCGTAGTTCATATAAGACATAACTGCTCCAGTTCTACACCATCCTGTCTGTACCTCATCCAGAAGTAAGAGCATTCCCTTCTCATCACAGAATTCACGAAGTCCTTTCATAAATTCCTGTGTTGCCGGATGAACTCCGCCTTCGCCCTGTACAGGCTCGATCATAATTGCGATCGTATTCTCTGTGCATGCATCCTTGAATGCTTTCAGGTCATTGTATGGTGCATAAGAGAATCCGTAAGTCATAGGTCCGAATCCAACCTGACATCCATTTCCCGGCTGACCTGTTGCTGACATTGCTCCAAATGTTCTTCCATGGAAACCATCCTTTGCTGTAACGATGTGATATCTGTTTGGGCCATATTTCTCAATACCATATTTACGCGCCATCTTGATCATTGCCTCGTTGGCCTCTGTTCCTGAGTTCTGATAAAAGATCTTGTCCATTCCAAGTGTCTTACATACTTTTTCAGCAAGCAGCGCCTGTGGAATGGTGTATGGATAGTTAAATGTGTGCATTATATCGTCCACCTGATCTTTGACTGCTGCTACAACCTTCGGGTTTCTGTTTCCCGCATTGTTTACTGCGATTCCTGCATAAAAGTCAAGATATGGTGTTCCATTCTCATCATAGAGATACATCCCCTCGGCTGTCTCTGCAAGAAAATCGAAACGCTCATAAGTCTCGATCATGTATTTGCTTACTTTGTCTTTGATATCCTGTGCTGTTAATCCTGTGTCTTTTAATCTCATTGTCAAATCCTCCTGAATCTGCAGCTGTTTCACAGTTGCCTTAATCTCAACTAATTGTCAAATACATCGCGCGCTGAAAAATTTTTATAATAAACAAAAACAAAAAGAGCAAAGCTACTACGAAATGTAAGCACCTTTGCTCTTTGTTTTTGTCTATTATTTTGTACAAGCATACAATATCACGTTCATTATTGTCTGTCAACAACTTTTTATAAAATAAATTTTCTGTCTATTTTGTTGTTCTGTTTTGTACATTATATTGAACTCTTGCATTTTCTACATAAAATTCAATTATAGAGTAATTTTTTCTTTACTCCTCAGAGAACTGATCCTTTCCTGCGGAACACAGAGGACATTCAAAATCTTCCGGTACATCTTCCCACTTTGTTCCAGGTGCAATACCGCCTTCCGGGTATCCCTGCTCTTCATCATATTCCCATCCACATAAAT
Source organism: Mediterraneibacter sp. 210702-DFI.5.30 (assembly GCF_020560115.1). Taxonomy (NCBI): domain Bacteria; kingdom Bacillati; phylum Bacillota; class Clostridia; order Lachnospirales; family Lachnospiraceae; genus Mediterraneibacter; species Mediterraneibacter sp. 210702-DFI.5.30. The sequence continues at coordinate 391,215 of NZ_JAJCME010000001.1, read as the reverse complement.
CACATACATATTTCATAATTCCATATCTCCTTTTCTTTTCATCTTTGTTTTTATAATTATTCCTGACCTTGCATCCATTCACTACACGACAAGATCAATGAATCATTACCACTAATTTTCAAAAATCGGTTCAAAATCGCTGACATCATGTCCGCAGATTGGACAGATATAATCTGCCGGAAGTTCACTGCCTTCATATACATAATTACAGATCTTACATCTCCATCCAACGATCTTCTTATCCTGAGGTATCACTTTCTTCTTTGGTTTTACGCGATTCTGATAATCGGCGTAAGTAAGCGGTGCATTCTCATTCAGCAGTTTTGCATCTGTTACTTCTGCAATGAACAGAGTGTGTGTACCGAGATCCTGCTGTTCCAGAACCTTACCACTGATCACGGCGCATGCCTGATATCCCATATATGGAATATTATTCTGATCTACCGGTAACGTAAGATCTTTCATCTTATCCACATCTCTCCCTGACTGGAATCCGAAATGCTTAATTGTCTCAAAGGAACATTCTACATCCAACAGACTCAATGCAAAAATTCCGCTTTCTTTAATCAGATCACAGGTATAATTACTGTTCAAAACAGAGATCGCAATTCGAACTGGGTCATTCGCTACCTGCATACATGTATTGGTAATACAGCCATTTACTTTCTCACCGGAACGTGTGGATAACATAAATACTCCATAAGACAAATTATAAAGTGCTTTTTTCTCCATGTGATAACCTCCTTTTTATTTTAATAATAATTACTATTATTATATTTTTAATATAGCTTATTTTCTCGCTATTGTCAACTGTAAATTTTATTTTGTCCAGTTTTCTTTAAATTTTATCCTGTTTTTATTTGAATTTTCAGACAATTCTTTTTATTTATGCTATACTAGCATTATAGTAACTCGTTAACAGCAGCATTTTGTAAAGGCAGGGATGATTATGAATTTAAACTATCTTGAAGAAACAATTAGAACATCTAAGTATCTTGTTTGTCTCGCCGGAATGGAATTTATGAGAGAGCAAAATGTCGCATATCATCGAGACAGCGACGAATCCTATCGGATTGAAGAAAAGTATGGCTACTCTCCGGAAGAATTATTCAGTGCCCGTATGTTTAACACACATGCAGAATTATTCTATGAATATTATAGAAATGAAATTCTTTCCAAACATCTAGAGGCAGGAAAGGGAAATGAAGCACTTGCAAGATTAGAAGAGGCAGGATATTTAAAGACAATCATTACAAAAGGCATCTATAATATGCCTCAGAAAGCCGGCTGTAAAAATGTGATCAATATGTATGGAAATATTTATGAAAATAATGCGTGTCCACGTTGCGGAAAGATTTTCCCGATTGAATATATCAAAAACAGTGATAAAGTTCCTCTTTGTGATGTGTGTAAATCGACTGTGATTCATCCTGGAGTTTATTTACATGGTGAAATGCTCAGTAATACTGTCATTAGCCATGCTGTGGAAGAAGTCGCTAAAGCTGATACGATTCTCGTTCTCGGGATGAACCTGAATTCCAGTCTGTGCAAAGATATGCTTCCGCATTTCACAGGTAAAGATTTGATCGTAATCCACAAGGAACCACATTATCTGGATGAAAAAGCAACCGCAGCTTACCATGGGGCAGTCAGTAAAATTCTTCCAGAAGTTGCAGAAAGCATACTGGATGCATAATTTTCCAATATTAACACATATTCTTAAAATACGAATCTCCAGTAGAAATCAGTATTTTTATACTTGAACTTCTTCTGGAGATTCGTATTTTTTCTAGATAATATTCATATTTTACAGTTCACCACATTCCAGAATCTCTTTAATCTCCGGAATCGTCTTCTTCTGTTCTCTTAACCGACGAATCTGCGCAATCCTTTCTAAGCTCTCAACTCTGCGGTATCTTCTGGTCAGATTCTCTTCTGCCTGCTCGAACGGCAGCATTCCTTCCTCTGTATAAAATTTCAAAGTACTGTAACGCACTGCCGTAAGCCGCACAAGCTCTCCGATTGTCACATATTCTGCCTGCTCTATTACTTCCATGCTTCTCTGTCTTGACATCTGCTCACCTTTTCTACTGTCTACATAATTAGTATTTCGGTACTTTCTTCCTACTGCCAGTATGCCGGTACCAGGTTGACTCCCTGAATCGGTACTTTATATGCTATTTTCGTCATTGGGAAGATACGGTAATATATATTGCCTATTTTTAGTAAAGTCTCACTGCCTACTCTGATCTCCTCTACCGCAAAGCCTTTTTTCTTCAGATATTCTACAGCCGCAGCTCTTCTGTCCGCCACGTTAGTTCCAAAAATAACCGTATCAATAAATACGGATTTTCTTCTGTCAAGGTAAGGAAATACAAGATTAACACCTTCTAAATATGGATTCTTAAGCAGTTTGCTCTTAGTCTTCACAAACCGATTCATAAATCCTTCAAAAACATTATGAAATTCTGCTTCCCATAATGCACGGTACTTCTCATCCTGAACGGCAGCTTCTGTCATACGCTCTTCTACACGGTTCTGCTCTGATACAGAAAATAAGTCATGGATACAGCCACTTTCACGGAGAAGCCATAAGAGAACCGCATCTTCCAGACTAATTGGACCATCCTCTAGAATCTCTGCACGAAGTCCTTCTTTTATTCTGATATAACTTGTCTCATCACTAAGGTATGCCTTTAGTTCAACACCTGATGTATCATAATTCATATCACAGCCCAAAATGTCCGGTACTTCCTTTAGAAGTTCTTCTGCTTCCAAAACAGCAGCCACTTCTTTCTCAATCTGAGTCTCCTCTTTTTTCTTTAATGTTTTTGCCATCTGTACCGCTTTCTGCAGTTCTGCAGAAAATTCTGGAAATGAATCCGCATCTGCTTTTCCTAATTCTGTCTCCAACACCCGCGCAGCCGAAACAGCTCTCAATACAGCACTTTTTGCCACGCTTGGATGAATACTCTCCTGTCCGTCCAACGCAAGTAATGCATATTGCTGAGATAATGTAAGATCTTTCATACCTGTCTTCCTCTCTTTCCTCTTATTTCCTGATCGCCATTTTTATTGTCTACTTACTACTTACTACTTAGAAAATATCATACAGTACGCAAACCGTCAAGTTGTTACTATTACTTCTACTGACTTTACCTATTAACACAATAATTCAAGAATGCCAAACTGACCTTTAAGACATTTTCAAGTCTTCAACTATTGAAACGTACACCATATAATGCTATTATTAATAATTGGCACTTTAAATGAATTTTTAGTAATAACAGGAGAATATATGAACCAAAAAACAGCTTCTGCCCCTGCAGCAGAAAACAAAATGGGAACCATGCCGATTGGCAGACTCTTGTTCAACATGTCCTTACCGATGATGGTTTCCATGCTAGTGCAGGCACTTTATAATATTGTAGACAGCATCTTTGTAGCAAAACTGTCAGAGAATGCTCTTACCGCAGTCTCTCTCGCCTTCCCGTTACAGATGCTGCTCATCGCAGTTGCAACCGGTACCGGCGTTGGTATGAATGCACTTCTTTCCAGAGCACTCGGAGCAAAAAAAACTGACGAGGCAAATAAGATTGCATCTAACGCAGCTTTTCTTTATATCATAAGTTATATTGTATTCCTTATCCTTGGCTTTACAGTTGTAAAACCTTTCTATGCAAGCCAGATTGGAAATGCAGATGTTGAGATCATGGAAATGGGAATCGATTATCTGAGCACTGTTATGATCTTCTCTATGGGACTGCTGGCACAAATTTGCTTTGAACGACTGCTCACTTCCACAGGAAGAACCATTTTCAGTATGACTTCCCAGTTATGTGGTGCGATTACAAATATCATCCTTGACCCGATCCTGATCTTTGGTCTGATTGGTTTCCCGAAGATGGGGGTTACAGGTGCTGCCGTGGCTACGGTCATCGGACAGTGTGTCGGAGCACTTGTTTCATTTACATGTAATCATAAATTCAACCCGGATGTAAGGCTTCAGTTCCGTGGTTTCCGGCCGGACGGAAAAATTATCAGAACAATTTATGCAATCGGTATTCCATCTATTATCATGCAGTCGATTGGTTCTGTTATGACATACTCCATGAACCGTATCCTGATCACATTTTCATCTACTGCAACTGCCGTATTCGGAGTGTATTTCAAACTGCAGAGCTTTTTCTTCATGCCTGTCTTCGGTTTGAATAACGGTATCACTCCGATCATTGCATTCAACTACGGTGCGCAGAACAGAAAACGTATGGTCAAGACGATCAAACTCAGTATGGCAACAGCATTTTGCATTATGCTCTTCGGATTCCTTTGCTTTGAATTAGTTCCACAGGTCCTTCTTGGAATGTTCAACGCATCTGCTGATATGCTTACGATTGGAGTCCCTGCGCTTCGTATCATCGGTATCCATTACTTACTTGCATGGTTCGGCATCATCTGCGGTACTGTATTCCAGGCGCTTGGAAAGGCCGTGTTCAGTATGATCGTATCCATCATGCGTCAGCTTGTAGTACTGATTCCGGCTGCATATGTACTGGCAAAATTTGGTGGGCTTCATGCAGTATGGTGGGCTTTCCTGACTGCTGAGATCATGTCAATGATTGTCTCACTTATCTTTCTGTTCAGGACTAATCGGACGATTATTTCCAAGATCCCGGATGGAAGTGATATTCTATAAAGGGAAAAAGTTATGAAATTTAAGAAAAATTATGGATTTCTTTAATCCTGTTCATCCTGTTTGGCACTGTCTTTTCAGAACGAAGTGATCTCATGCTGTACCGCATAAAACGAAAACGGAAACTTGCATATGCAAACATATTAATCAGTTTATTGAAGAAAACAACTTTGCTGCAGTATTTACTATTTCTGCCGGTATTCTGCCGCTTCCGGATCTATCACAGACCGGTTATGAAGAGATTATAAAGCGAACTGACTTTTCGCTGACCGTGGCTAAGCAGCATGGAAGAAACTGCTGTTATATATTCCAGGAAGAAGAGTACCAGAATTTCTTACGTATCCGTGAGATCACAAATGAGCTTCATTCAGCAGTAAATCATGATTTCCGTGGATTCTCAATATTCTTCCAGCCAATCATGGATATCCGCCAGGACAAACTGACCGGAGCAGAGGTGCTGATACGCTTTGCTTCTAAAAAATTTGGACAGATTTCGCCTGCTGAGTTTATACCTCTTTTAGAGACAAGCGGACTGATTATTCCAACCGGACGTTGGTTCATAAGAGAAGCAATAACTGCCTGCCGGAAAATCCGGATGCAGATTCCTGATTTCAGAGTTAATATTAATGTATCCCAGGTGCAGATTACAAAATCAGATGTTATTACAGACCTTATCAGCGAGACGAACACTTCTGGTCTTCCGCTCACTGCAATTGCTATTGAACTGACAGAAAGTATTCTGCTCGAAAAAAATGAAAAGGCACAAAACTTCCTGAAAGAATTAAAACAGGCCGGCATGCAATTAGCATTGGATGACTTTGGAACCGGTTATTCCAACTTTCATTATCTGAGTGAACTTCACCCTGATATTGTTAAGATTGATCGTGGTTTTACTTCCAAGGCAATCACAGACAAAAAGGAATATTATCTGTTAAATCAGTTTAGTAACATGATTCATAATCTCGGTTTGAAACTTTGTATTGAAGGTATTGAGACGGAAGACGAATTACAGAAGATGAAACTTCTGAAACCGGATTACTGTCAGGGATTCTACTGGGGACGGTCGTGTCCTTATGATGAGTTCAGGAAACATTTTGTGGATGTGGACAGATAATTACACTATTTAAAAAGAGAAGCCAATTCCCAAGCATTTGGGAAATAGCTTCTCTTTTTTCACTATTAAATTGCCCGGTATTCCGTATACGAACATCTCTCCTAGAATTTTCCGCCACCGCCTCCGGCAGTGCTTCCGGAAGATGTTGTATGCGTACTGCTTCCGCCGCCACCACTGGAAGAATCATTTTTCTCTTTTTTCGTTTTTGTCATTGTATTATACAGGAATATGTCTCTGCTCTCAGTAAGATTCATACTTCCAGCTTTCACATAATTATTAGCTGCTGCCTGGAAACGTACTGTTTTCAGCTTTGATTTCATAGTGCCAACAACAATCAATGAAAGGACGATACCAGCTACTAATGAAATCGGAATCCAGATCCATGACATTGGTTTTTGTGGTTCATTATCGATATCATAAGGTTCTCCGGTTTTTGCCTGCGTAATAAAATCATCACACTCATCAGCAAATATATCAAATGCTGCCGCAAAATCACCATCAGACAAATCACCCGTCATCTCTTCTCCTATGTACTGGATACCTGCATCCGTAAATGCTGTAATAGCATATCCGTAGGTTGCCATATACCAATCATGATCTTCCATGCTGATCAGAAGTATTGTTCCATCCTTGTCCGGTCCATAACCATAATTATGAGACTCGTAGAATCGTTCCGCATAATCAGATACCGTCAGTCCATCCAGTGTATCGGTTGTGGCAACCGTCACATCTACCTTCTGTCGCGTACTAATCTCATCTAACTTACTGGTTAACAGCTCCCTCTCATCTGTAGACAGAAGCTCAGCATTGTCGATGACACGAGGATATTCATTCGCGAATCCTTCTGTTTCCTCCGCAAAAGCCGGAACTGCAAGGCCTAGACAGAGGATGAGGATCGTCATAAACGATAAAATTCTTTTCTTCATTTCCCCACCTCCCTAAAACAGTCCGATCAGGTGCAAAAGCCATGCAGCACCATACGTTACAACTGAGAATACAGCTGCCAGCATCACTGTCCAGCGTGCTGCTGCACCTTTATCTACCGGCAGATCACCGACAAACTTTCCTGTCTGTCCATTCATTGCAAAGGTGTATTTATTTCCGTTCCATGTCGTATTCAGAAGCCATACCGGATACAGTGCATACTTTGCTTTTCCGCCATGAAATTGTACACTGCTATTGTCTGTTGTTACTGTAGCATAACCTTTTACTGTCTCAGCAAAAGCTTCCTCTGTAGAATGTTTTACACGTTTATTGGCACGTTCAATACTTTGTTCAGCAGTTACGTCATACTTATCTGCCAGATATCCTGCAAGATAAGCAGTCTGGAAATCCACCGCACCTGAAATATTGAATGGCTCGATAGATTCCATCAGATCGTCCGCCATCTTTGTGGATCCATCTACCGGAACATTTTCAAAACCAATATTTCCACCCCGGTGAACCATAAAATGACTTGTCTCAGTATAATCATAATCACTATCACTCCACATGCGTACCTTTGTTGCCCGATAGCGGACTGCGGCATCTACATTTGTATCAAAAAGCCAGAATGGAACGTAAATACCTTTGATCTCATCAATATGATTCTGATCCTTGAAGATCTTTGGCAGAAGACGTTTTCCGGTCAGATGTTTCTTCAATCCTTCTTTTGCTGCCTTTTTATCTAATTTGAACGGGATCACCAGATCCGGTTTTAATGCTCCCGCAAATTGTCCCATCATTACAATTGGATTATCACAGAATGGACAGGATGTTGCTGCCATGTTGGCGTCTCCAACAATCTCGCCTCCACAGGATTTACACACATATGTGCGTAAACCATCTGTTTCGCCTTCCTGCCATTCACTGCCTGCGGAAGTATCCCACTCCATATCATCTGTCTGTTCATTCTGCAGCTCTGCATCATAACCTTTGAGTGCATCCATCTCGAACTCAGTATCACAGTACGGACACTTCATCTTCTGAATCTTACTGTCAAAGGCGATTGCACCGCCACAGCAAGGACATTTATATTCCTGCAAGCCTGCCATAACTCATTCTCCTTTCTTCCGTGCCGGGCTTCCGGCAGTTATTTTCCAACCGATGGTCATCCGTTACTGTCTGTCGTTCTCGTCAAAGATATCTCCACACTCCGGACAGAATCTTGGCGGATTCTTCGGATCTTCCGGTTCCCATCCGCACTTATCACAACGGTAAAGCGGTGCGCCTGCCGGCTTCTTTGCTCCACAGTTCGTACAGAATTTGCCTTTGTTTACTGCGCCACAGGAACACGTCCAGCCTTCGTCCTCTGCCGGTCTCTTAGAACCGCATTCCGGACAGAAGTTGCCTGTCACCGTAGCTCCGCAAGAGCATTTCCATGCGCCCGGTTCTGGTTTCGGTTCCGGTTTCTTTGCTCCACAGTTCGGACAGAAATTACCTGTTACTGTAGTACCACATGCACATTTCCATCCGCCTGCTGCCGGAGCTACCTGCGGTACCGGTGCCGGCTGTGGTGTCGGAGCTGCCTGCTGCTGTGCTGCCTGCTGAGCCTGCTGTTGCTGTCCCATAGCGAAAAGATTCTGTGCATTCATTCCACCACCTGCAGCGTTCATTGCCATACCCATGCCCATGAATCCTGTCATAGCTCCTGCCTCGTTGCCTGCTGCGGTCTTCATCGCATCTGCCTGAGCACCGACAAGTGTAGCTGCTGCCATTGTAGGATCACGCATGATAGCTGTACGCTGTGCCTGTTTGATCAGTTCTGCATCCTCGTCCGGAAGAGTAACTGATCCAAGAGCAATACTGACAACCTTCAGTCCACGAAGAGCACCCCACTTCTCTGAAAGTGCAGTATTCATGGCATTTTCAAGATCTGTGTTGTGTGTTACAATCTGGTTTGGACGAAGTTCCATCTCTGACAGACGACCAAATGCCGGCTGCAGGGCTGAGATAAATTCTGTCTTAAGAGTACTGTCAAGTTCTTCACGGGAATACTCCTGTTCTACATTTCCACATACATTTGAATAGAACAACAGTGGATCAACAATCTTATAAGAATATACACCTGAACAACGGATTGATACGTCAATATCCAATCCGATCTTGGAGTCTACTACACGGAACGGAACCGGATTCGCTGTACCGAAACGGTTTTCCAGAATTTCCTTTGTATTAAAGTAATAAATTCTCTGATCCTTACCTGTATCTCCACCATAAGTAAAACGCTTGCCTACGGTTTTAAATGTCTCTTTAATGCTCTCACCGAGATTGCCCGAAAAAATAGATGGTTCTGTTGAGGTATCATATGTAAATTCACCAGGCTCTGCACAAACTTCTACAATCTTCCCCTGTTCTACAATGATCATACACTGTCCATCAGCCACGGCAATACCGGAACCGTTAGAAATGATATTGTCATTTCCTTTTGTATTAGAAGAACGACCTGTCGTTCTCTTCTGTCCCTTTGTAACAAGCACTTCTTTCGGCATAGATTCGCAATAGAAAAACTCCTTCCATTGATCCGCTAACGTTCCACCAAGTGCACCCATACCTGCTTTAATAAGTCCCATACTGACTCCTCCTTTTCCAACTTATGATCTGTCTGCATAAAGTTTTACAGACATATCACGATTTGTTTCCTGCTGCCTTTTTACATCGCATAAATCTGATCCATCAGATATTCAGCTGTCATAGATCCGTAGAAAAACTGATCAATAAAACCATTCTTCTTTGCATCCCGAATATCTATCGCTGCCTGTCGTTCCGTATTGGAATCTACAATGAGAGCAATTTTACAGTGGGGACACATTTTCTTTACTTCATCACGAAGCTTCAATCTCTCACAGAGATTCCATGGGGTATAACCTGTCACTTCCATTATAAGAACAAATGGTTTATACACCTGACACAATTCAACCGTATCCTTCGGAGACTCCGTACGAATCACATCGATCTCATAATCTGAATTTCTGAATGCGGTCGCTATGGAATCAGCAAACAGAAAATTCTGCATATCGACCACAATTTTCCGCATCAAACCATCCCCCTTTCCTTTTGCGACATATCCGATGTGTTCTTTTCTTTTATTTTATTATAACAAAAAAGAAAAAATCCGTCTGTCCTCGAAAGTGAGGACAAATAGATTTTTTTCTTTCAATCATCAAGTTGATTTCCCGGTACAACCAGACGCTTACCGACAGCTGCTACCATCAGACGATTACGATTTGAATATCCCGTCTTCTCTAACATGCGGTTGATATAAGTTCTAACGGAAGATTCTGCCACATGAAGTTTTGCTGCGATCTCACTGTTTGTCTTCCCTTCGCATAGCAGACGCAAAGTCTCAAGCTCCTGGTCTGACAGATCACAGGAGAGTGCCTTTCCGAGTTGTACTGCCGGTACACTGTCCGGCCAGAAATGTTTTCCTGAAAGGGTTCCTTCGATCACATCAATGAGATCTCCGGATGGAGAGTCCTTATACCAGAAACTATCTGCACCAATCTTTCTTGCACGATCCAGGAAACGTCCTTCAAGCATTGAAGTGACCATCACAATCTTAATCCGGGGATAGAATTTTTTAACCGATTCAGCCGCTGTCAGACCGTCAGAATCACTCTCGGTACAAATATCCATCAGAATCAGGTCTATATGTCCTTCTCCACACCGGCTGAGTGCAGCATCAGCCCGGGTCAACGTACCTGCCACTTCGCAATCTATACATTTTTCAACGCATGTGCAAAGATACATACGCGCAAGCGCCTGATCCTCAACAATTAATATTTTTTTCACTACTATCCCTTCCCCCTTCCTCTGCATTATCTGTCTTTGGCAGATCCATCACCAAAGAAAACTCCGGCAGACTATATACCGTCATTATACCACCTGACTTTTCAATTCGGCGACGCAGATTTGTAAGACCTCCCCCCTCTGTGATCACCTTCTCCGGAGGCTTTCCATTATTACGGATCACCACTGAATATTTATCTTCATTTTCCTGAATACTTGCCGTCAATTCTGTTGCCTTCGCATATTGGATTGCGTTGTTCAGACAAACCTGCATCGCCACATACATTAATTCTGCCGCACTCCCTGTTGGTTCTTCCCCCTTTATCTGAATGGAAACTCCGCTGCTGCTGGCATTATCGAATAACTTCTCTTTTTCGGATAAAAGAACGGCATCACGGAAAGCAATGCTTTTCTCCCATTCATGAAGTACAACTGCTATATCAATCTCTCCAAGATTTCCTGCAAGATACTGCTTCGTTACGGTAAGACTTGCAGCAAGACCATCATGCATGGCAGACTTCGCCGCAAGCTGCTCCTTTTCTCTGACAATTGCCTTAACATTTTCAGAAAGCTCCAACAGCTTTTTTTCATCCTCGTTAAGTTTTTGATTATCAGCAGCAATCTGTACCAATACTCGATGTATTTCTGTAATATCAGCGGCTGTAAGCTGTGTATAAGTCTCTCCATAACGATCTGTAACTTCTGTCTTTTCAAATCTCCAGACACTTTTATCCGGAAACCGATAAGTACTCTCCAGCCCCGGAAGCAGTACAACTCCCTCCGGTGGAAAGCGAAGTGCCTGCTCAACTTCCCTGAGATGTTGCATATCACTGTCAAATAAATACTGGCTCAAACGATACATCTGTCGGTTGCAAAGTACAATGTCTCCCTTGTAATTAAAAAAACAGACTCCGGAAGGAAGCTGATCAAAGCTTTCCTTGATTACATTGAACCCGAAATGTTTCAATCTATGCATTGTCCTGTCCTCCTATCTGTGTACGGACCAGCCACAATCCATCATCCTGACAAACTGTCACTTCCTGTGAAGCTATCACTGACAGATCTGTACTACATTCCACAGATAAATTCATTTCATCATCAGACACAGAGATAAACAATGACTGTAATTCTCCTAGTGTCTTCTCTGCCACAACATGCAGCAATTCAAATAAGCGCACAACATCTGCTGAACGCATCGGTCTTGTCGTACGATAGAGCACTCCACATTCTGTACCACAGGCGGTCATTGCCCGTACTGCTTCATCAACTGTCAGTCGTAATTCCTGCTGCGGCAGTATTTCATATTCTTCACTTAAAAAATACAGATTTGCTCTACGCTTAATGTATGTACCGATCAGCAATATCTCTTTCAAGAATTTCCGTGTCTCACATGGATCAGCGTTCTTACATTGTTCGAGCAGCTGACGTATCTGATCTGTCTGTCTTTTAAACTTCACTTCCAGTTCATCGTAAATATGATTCTTTTCTGTCAGTTCATACAGCCTCTTCTGTACAAGATAGGCATCCTGGAGTTTCTTCTTGTTCTTCTCCATCTCCAATTTATTTTCATTCAACCGGACTCGAAGATCCATCAATGGACGCACATTGTCACTCCAGACAACAAAGCCTCCTCTGATCGGTGCTGATGAGATGCGCATTCCATCAGGCGTAAGTATTGTCTGTCCCTCTCCGGGACAGATCATATCTTCTCCTGCCGCATGGGAGCGAAGAACAATCTGCCCATTTTCATCTGCAATGCAGCCTGCCAGCGTTGTTGCCTCAAACAGTTCAATATAACCAGAATTCGACTGTATCATCTTGCAGTGAATGCAGCTTTCGTAAATGGCCATATACATCAGACAGTTCATCACATTCATATCCCCAAACACATAACGTACCTGTGGGATTCCGATCAGATAAAGCACTCCATACAGAATTGTCACACAACAAAATACAAATGGCATCACCCGTCTTTTTCCTACATTTGAAACACGACTATTCTTAAATATATGAACAACTGTAAATATCATGCAGCCCACCATCCAGGCAAGGCAGAAAAAATACACCACATTGTGATAATATGGTCCATTACCTGGATTTCCCGGAATTCCGCTTTTAAATGTAAATACTTTTTGATGAAGATCATTGGTAATAACACATAAGAAAAGTAGTGCAGGAATAATTGTCAACAGTTGTGTCTTTCCACTCAGACGATATTCCTCTGACTTTCCCAGAGACATCGCGATATATACCCCCAGCAACGGGATAAACAGCATTGGCAAGTAATACAAATACCATAGATACCTCGCCACTGTCAGATCCGTGACCACTTCATACTTAAGTGTCCGAAAAATAAGCCAAAGCAACATCAGTGCATCTGTCAGGCGCAGACAGTGCAGTACCGGCTTCTGAATGATCCGCCGGTCAATAGAATATCCCCACAAAGCAAGTAGAACTATATATAGCGCCGCGCGGACATCCCCCGGATAACCGCTGCCTATATCATACATATCCAGCATACGGCAAGTATAGGCCAGCGCAATCATTGCAAAAACAAAAATCATTACATACAATTGTCTTTTGTTTCGTTTCACTGATGTCTCCCTTATTTCTTCATATTATCTACCAGCAACATGTTAAGCTGCTCCAGACGCTTCAGATCTTTTTTAGTAAAAAGCAACTGGTGACGGAAACTTTCCGTGTGTTCCTGTGGTTTTAACGTGATTACACATTTAAAAGCACAAGGCATAAGATCTGCGCTTGAAATTCCACATAAAAGCCCCATTGTAAAATCTCTGAGTTCCAGAGGATTAAAAATATAAAGAAGATCCTCTTCCAACGGATTATATTGATTTACAAAAGAAAAACGAATCAACATATCGCTGTAAAGTACTCTTCCGATATAAAAAATCTCACTGCTTCTTCCATTTGCAGAAACAGAACAGATTGTCAGAGTTGCCTCGTACTTTCCAGGTTCTCCCTTCTTTTCATAAATATCGATAACACCATCTTTTGTTCTCTGATAGCGTCCGTCATAAAAATAAAAATATAATCTCCTCGCCTGAAAGAACGGGCTCTTTTTCCCCCATCCCGGAAAACTGACCGGTTCATTGACCGATTCCGGAAGATATGTGGTAAGCTGAGAGATCGACACCTGAAGCACCTGGCTAATCTCATATAATGTTTCAATATCAACCGAAATTTCTCCACTTTCATATTTACATATCGTAGCTCTGCTCTTGTGGATGGCATCTGCCAGTTCCTGCATTGTCATCTTCCCGGCTTTCCGGTATTGTCGTATTTGTTCCCCTACATAACAAGTAAAATCACTCATTTTGTTTCCTCATACTATCCATTCTTTTCATTAATTTCTTTCTTTTATAATTATATCTGAAAAGCAGTTGATTTGTAAAGTTTTACGAAACTTTTCTCCCATAAAGTTTCTTTAAAGGAAACTTCTTTCACTTGATTTTATATTTATTTCGTATAAAATATAGCTATTGGGCTGAACTTCTACAGCCTTTTATTAACTTTATTGAGAGGGGAATTTGAAATGAAAGAAAAAGGAAGCAGCTTTTCCGGTTCAATAGGCTTTGTCTTAGCCGCAGCCGGAAGCGCCGTAGGTGTTGGAAATATCTGGAGGTTTCCGTACTTATGTGCAAAGGACGGAGGCGGTCTGTTCCTTCTGGTATACCTGGTACTGGTATTAACTTTTGGGTTTGTATTACTGACAACAGATGTTGCGATCGGACGAAAAACAAAGAAAAATGCACTGAAAGCTTTTGAAGAGCTTAATCCAAAATGGAAATTTCTGGGACGTTTAACTTTCCTCGTTCCGGTATTGATCATGACTTATTATTCTGTCATCGGTGGATGGATTTCAAAATACCTTTTCGTCTATCTTGTTTCTGACGGAACTGAAGCAGCAGCAGATGGATATTTTACATCTTTTATCACATCTGATATTGCACCAATTGTATTTATGTTGATTTTCCTTGCGCTGACTGCCTGGATCGTATTTCGCGGTGTAGAAAAGGGAATTGAAAAATTTTCCAAGATCATTATGCCTGGATTGATTCTTTTAATCGTGATCATTTCCATTTTCTGTCTGACACTGTCTCACACAGCGGCAGATGGTACTGTTCGTACAGGTATGCAAGGTCTGTCTGTTTATTTAAAACCAGACTTTCACGGATTAACCGTAAAACGTTTTCTGGAAATTCTTCTGGATGCGATGAGTCAGTTATTCTTTTCCTTAAGCGTATCTATGGGAATTATGATCACTTACGGTTCTTATGTTAAAAATGATGTTGACTTGAATAAAGCAACGAATCAGATTGAACTCTTTGACACGGGAGTTGCATTCCTTGCCGGAATGATGATCATCCCTGCTGTCTTTGTATTTCTTGGAAATGATGGAATGGCTTCAGGTCCAAGCCTGATCTTCATCTCACTGCCAAAAGTTTTTGACGCCATGGGAATCTTTGGACGTCCGGCAGCAATTGCCTTCTTCCTGATGATGGGATTTGCGGCACTTACCTCCTGCGTTTCCGTTATGGAAACTCTGGTTGCAAACTGTATGGAATTATATCATAAGCCACGTAAAAAAATGTGTGGTGCAGTTGGGATTTATTCCCTTATTACTGCAGTATTGATCTGTCTTGGATATAATAAACTTTATTTCGAACTGAAACTTCCAAATGGATCTGTTGGACAGCTGCTGGATGTTATGGACTATATCAGCAACAGCTTCCTTATGCCATTCATCTCACTTCTGACCAGTATTCTGATTGGCTGGGTAATCGGACCTGACTGGATCATAGGAGAAGTAGAAAGGAACGGAGAACATTTTAAACGTGCCGGCATGTATCGCTTTATGATCCGTTATGTAGTTCCTGTTGTAATGCTCATCTTATTCCTTGTATCTACAGGATTTGCAGATTTAATTTTGTAAAACAGATGCGGTGTAAGGAATCTCCTACACCGCAAATTTTCAGTTTGATATTCAGTTTATCATAATACTTTTTATAATGTAAAGCTTTTATTTTCCCTATATATACGTTCTTTTACAATGAACTCACTGTCCGTGAGCATACGCTGTAAGTTTTCTTTAAAAGCAAGGTAGACGAAACGACTCTCCTCTGTTTTTCATCCGAATCTTCTTTCACAAAATATGTGCCATCTTTCAAAGAATATTTCCAATAATCAAAAAATTTACAGTAACGCCTCTTTGTATGACTGAACATGAGGCTTCACTTCTCCGTCTATGTAACTATCAAGAAATTCTTTCATACAGTTACGGCTATAGCGATTACTATGAATAATCTGTGCAAAATGACTCAAAGTATTTGAAATCGTATCATTGACCAAAATGTAATCATAACTATTGGCACATGAAATCTCTTCTTCTGCTATTTCCATTAAAGCATTCACTTCTTCTTCGGTATAAATTCCAGTGCTAGACAGCCGGCTCTTTAATTCATCCCAAGATGGCGGCAAAATGTAAATCAGTGTAGCATCCGGACAAAGTGCACGAATCTTCATTGCTCCGATTGTATCCACGTCCAAAATTACATTTTTCCCTCTTGCACGCGCTTCCTCTACACTTTTCTTCGTTGTTCCGTAAGCATTACCATTCACATATGTATATTCCAACATCTCACCCATACGAACCATTCGCTCAAATTCCAGTACAGACACAAACCAATAGTCTTTTCCGTCTATTTCATGCTTTCTCTGTCTTCTTGTTGTCACAGATACACTGACACACGCCTGTTCATGATCCTGCAAATACTCTCTCAAAACCGTCTTATTCCCCACACCCGACGGTCCCGAAACAACAATCAACTGTCCATATTCTGCAATCTTGTCCAAATATTCCTTTTTCATCGCCGTTTCTTCCTTCCTCTCAACCATATTTTCGTATGATTTATACTTTTTTATTATAAATTCAGACAATATATTGCGTCAAGCATATTTTTCATACAAATGAACGCAGTTTTACTTGTTGTCCTGTGATTTGTATTTCTGTTGCCATAACAAAAAAAGAAGAGAACTTTCATTTTACTGGAGTTCTCTTCTCTTAGTCATTTACTATTTTTCTTTGATTTACTCACTCTCTTTTCCAAAATTCACAGCAAGTACGATCATATTGATTCCCTGCATTAAAACAGCAAATGCGATCATATATCCAACTGAGAACATAGTCAATACCGGATGAGTAAAGGCTATAATACTTACAATAATGGATAACACACCACAAACAATTGCTAAAATTGCTTTTCCCTTAGAATCCTTAAACTTCTTCACTCCGGCTACAATCTGGAAGATACCATAAATCAGGACGCTGGCTCCAACCAGATAAGTTGCCATGATGTCTGTCAGGAATCTCTGTACGCCACTAAACAATAAAATGATACCGCCAAGTCCTTCCAGGACTCCAAGAATACATCCTCCGATATCTTTCTTCTCTTTTGACAATGAAAGTATCACAAGTTCAATACCATTCACGAAGAGAAGCATTCCAAGAATCCATCCGATTGCTAAAAAAGTCCTCATAGGTCGAACTACTGCATAAAAACCTAACAGCACTGTCAGAATTCCCGTGATCATTGTGATAATTTTAATTGTTTTATTCTCCTTCATTTTTGCTGCCCCTTTCATTTCTGCATTTCTTTTGTTTTTTCTATGATAACACAAATTTTTATTTACTTGTTACCTTTTTTATATTTTACTCCACAGCCAAATACAAGCATTGAGAATATCAATATCGTAATCCAAATTGTTGCTTTGCTCTCATCTCCTGTTTTCGCATTTGTTGTGCTTTCGTCTTGTAAATGTTTCTCCTCATCTTCGGGATGGTTCTCCTGCTCATTCACGGAATTTCCTGTCACATATGCTTTTACGCTGGTACTTCCTGCATAAGTTGCAGAATCTGTTGTCTCCTGAGCCAGAGATTTCTTTGGAACTGATAAAGTACAAATACATACAAGAACGAGCGACATAAAAAAGAGTCTAAGCAAGCTTTTTCTTGTATTATTCCACTCTTTTTTATTGTGCATGTACATCTACAATCTTTGTATAGAAATTAAGTGTACCGGTGTACTGTCCACCCCAGACAGAAAGATCTTTATTATATAACTGATTACGGTTCAGTCTTAATTTGTCAGTTGCTGACTGATCTGCTCCCGTAAATAGATTAAATAAAAATCCATTTGCATACCATGTCCCATTTTGAATACTCTCATCGTTGTTATTCATAATCTCATAAGTCAGAGCACAATCTGAATGTGTATTATGTGTCAGGAGAAACGGATCAGAACTTTCAGCTGCTGTCGCATCTTTTACTAAAACAGCGATTCCATTTCCTGCCCCGAGATTATCTGCTTTTATACAAGATACAGTGATATCTTTGTAAGAATATGCATTTCCTTCTGTCTCAGGCTGCTGTATTTTTCCAAAATCAACGGTCTCCGGAATGCTTATAATATAATCTGCTTTATTTAAATTTTCCTCCACTGTTGCAGTCACTGTTGTATCTCCCGTTCTTTGAGTCTCACTGGACGGGTCAAGATCTTTTGCAAAAACGCCTGTTGACATAACAGATACCATCATCGTTGCTGCCATAAATCCTGCTACTACTTTCTTTTTCATCATTCTACCTCCACGTTTTATTCTTTTACATATAATTTAAACTCTGCGCTTCCGCCGTTTAACGGACTTTTATCTTCTAATGAATAACACTTATATTCTATAACTGCCTGATACTCTCCGGCTTCCAGCTCCTGGTCAAGCGTAATATTCTCCAGACCTTCTCCCGGTTTTAACTCTTGTGATTCGAACAGTTTTGTTCCGTCTTCCAGTTTCAATACAATTACAAAAATGCAATCATTATCTGCCGGATTACCAATGCTTACTGTCTGCTCCTTTGTATTCGCCTTCATTACCATACTTGTATATCCCGGAATCAGGATTCCTTTTTCCTCGGAAGGTTCTTCCTCCTCGATATCCACATCCCAGGCTACTACTTCTGCAGACGAATTTCCGGTTTTCTGATTCTTTTGGTTCATAACATACCAGGTAATTCCTGCGGCTGCTATCACAGCCGCAATCAGAATTCCGATTATAATCTTTGTCTTTTTTTTCATCTTATTTTTTTACTTTCTTTTTTCTCCAGTAAATAACTCCACCTGCTACAATACCTGCCACAACAACAATACCAAACAAAAGAATCACACTGCTGTTATCTCCTGTTTTTACTGTATCCTTAATATGATCAACTGCTTTGGAGATCTCACTCTTTTCAGCCAGTACAGCAAACGGAACCATCTCTTCTACATCTTTTGAGGCGATCATCTGTTTATCAATTTCAAGCTCTTCGATCTGATTATTTCGATAAACAAGAACCTTATATCCTTTTCCTCGATACTTTGACAGATCCAGTTTTACATTCAGATTTCCTTCGTATGGTGCTGGCTGTTCATCTCCATATACCAACGTCGGTTCTGCTGAATAAAGAACCTGCTTATCTGCCTTTTCCGCATATTTCTTAAATGCCTGATAAATGTCATTCTTCTTCTCTAGCTCGTTTAACTGAAGTTTCGTATCTTTATGCATCATACCTTTTACGGTAACTCCTTTTGATGCGTTCACTAATTCAACTTCCGTAATAAGCGAAGATAAGATTCTTGGATACCCCTGATTCTTTGTTGAATTCCATGTCCAACTACACAATTCTTCATTGCCTGCTACCAGAGTATTTAATTCCTCTTTAAAAGCATTGCTCTTCATTTCAGCCGCTGTTTTCGCTGTTCCCTGTTCTTCGTTTCCTGATAAGGTATCCAGGTAATATGTGTTATTCACAGCTCCTGCTGTTTCTTCTTTTGTGCCAAATACTGCTCCGGTTGTCCCACCTTCTATCGCAGTCTGTGCACTATATGCAATTTGAATGGAGCCATTTTTATCCAACTTTCCAACGATTCCTCCGGCAATTCCATTTTCCTTTGTTGACAGAGTGCCTATACTCATACAGTTCTCAATCGTTCCGCTGTTTACTACTGCAATTCCTCCAGCAATTCCATCTGATGCACTTGCTGTTGCCTTTGCATAGTTCGCAGTATTTCGAATCACACCTTTATTCTCAACTACAACGCCTCCTGCCATTGATGTGCCCTTAACAAATGTCGTTGTCTCCGTCAAATTTTTAGGCTCATGCGTGAGTTGATCAGTAAATGGACCGCTGAGATTTGATCCACTGATACACTCATCAATCAATCCATAATTGACAATCGCTAGACCTGCTGCTTTCTCTCCTTCAATATTTTGATAAAAAGCTGCGAAATTCTTTACACTTCCCCGTGCACCGATCGTATCAAAAAGTGCTGCATTTCCATCTGATGATTTGATATCGAATCGGTAGACATAATATCCTTGTCCGTCAAATGTACCATTATACGGATTGTCTGCTGAACCGATTGATTCTGTCATTGTTTTACCGTTTCCGAAAATTGTGTTCATCAGCTTGAAGTTTGCACGATTGTTCTTCTTAACAATTTCCGGAATTTTCTTAAATTCTTCAAATGTACGAATCTCGTAAGTTTCTTCTACAGGTTCTTTCTCATAATTCGAATAGGTTCCATCTTCCCAACGATAGACTGTGCCATGTGTATCATCCAGAACCGGATAAGCATCCGGAGTTTCTCCGTTATCAATATTCTGATACCATACTTGAGAGCCGTCTGTCACCTCGTTATTTAAAAGATATGCCTCTTCACCACTCTTGAACTGTTCTGCTGTCTTTGCCTTTGCCAGTTCTTCATCATTCGCAATCTCAGCTTCTCCCAGGAAACCTTTTACCGGAAGTGTATCGAGATAATAATTATTCTTGATTCCATCTTTCTTCGCCGCACAGTATCCGGAAATTGCACCATAGATCTCCTTCCACTCTTCAGCAAGCACACTGCCATAATTGTAACAATCAGAAAGAATGAAATCCTCTTCACCCAATGCAACCTGTCCGGTGATTCCACCGCTGTAACCACGTCCTCCGTGATTTTCCACTTTATAATATGTGATCAATCCGTAATTTGCACAATCCTTGATTTTTGTGCCGCCTGCATATGTATCATCATCAGTTACAAAACCTACAATTCCACCGACTCCGTAGAAACTATAATCCAGTACGATCTTACCTGAATATGTACTCTCCTCTATAGAAGTTGCTGCATTGATCTCTCCGACAATTCCGCCGATATAGTATATCAATCCACTTCCAATATTTACATTTGAATTCACCCGCCTGATCACACTGTCGGAAGTTGTTCCTACAACACCACCTACTGCACTTGCCGCCTCTGCTGTTGTAACGATTGTTCCATTCAGTGTAAAGTTCTTAAGCGTCGCTTTCTTTGCCTCGTCTGTCTCGTTCGGGTCACTCATAAGGTTCTGGAAAAAGCCTATTGACTGATCATTTACTTTCGTCATACTGAAATCAGAAATCGTATGATTCTGTCCGTCGAAAATTCCTTTGAATTCTCCGATTGGTTTCCATTCATAGTTTTCATCCGCCGGATTCTTAAGTGAAATGTCAGACACCAGCACTCCATGTGCATCTGGCTTTGCTTCCTGAATCTGTGTATGTTCACCGTCCCCATTTACAAGAGCGGCAAACCAAAACATCTGTCCACCATTCCCAATCTCATAACTGCCTGTAGATTCATTATAGTCTGCCGGCTGATATCCACCACATTTCGTACAGAATCCATTGTCATAGGAATGTTCCTTGCAGACTGCATTATAATATAATGTAATATCCTTCGCCGGCATTACGAAACTTCCTTTTCTGTCACCCTCATAATTTTCTGTTAATGCAAGCTCTTTATAAGTATTTCCCTCATAATATCCGACACTCTTTACATTATCTGATACATAAAATTCAACATTTTCTCCTTCTTCAAAGTAATCTACATAGGAATCCAATAGGATTGCATCTTCAAATGACTGATTCGTACCTTTCACATATACCTTATGTCCTACTGCTCCATTTAAAACAAATGTTGCGTTTGAATATGGTGCACCGCATGTATATGTATAATATCCTTCTTCATCCGGAGTCAATGTCGCGATCTGGTCTTTTGTCAACAACGTTTCTTCCGAAGTTACTTCTGATGGATTTTCTGTATTGTTATGTCTCTGCAATGTAAGGGATTCCAGAACAGTTGTACCTTCCGCCTTAAACCGAAGTGTTACCTCTTTTCCTGAAGGAACAGTATTTTCCTGACATGTTGTCCCATCTTCCTGAATCATTTCTAACTCTGTATCTCCGACTCCATTCGTAGCAACATCAACTTTCGTCTTATAATAACCATCTTCTTGTGGGCGGTTCTTTAATATAACGGTATATGCCGAATATGCCCCCGCTGATTTATCCGGTTGAATTTTTTCTGCACTTAAAGTAGAACTTTCAAGACTGCTTCCCGGATACTGTCCTGTTGTATCAACCACATGGAAAATCGTATAGCTTGTCGCCCATGCATCATGATAATCAAAATCATAATCCGATAAAGCAATATATGTTTTTGTATCTTTTTTTGTAAGCAGGTATTCACTCAGATAATCACCAGGTATACTTGATAATGCACTGAATAGTCCTGTAGCGAATAAGCTCTGAAATTCCGCCGTATTTTTCGCGCAACTAAATTGATTCTGCCCATCGCTATAATTTTCTTTTGTTAAATTAATAAAATCACAAGATGGAATATGTTGATCTCTCGCCAAAGTAAGATCTATTTTCTCTTCAAATTGATAAAACCGCAAATTTTCAGGAACAGAATCGTCTGAATTCCAAGCCCAATCCTCTTCCGCATCGTGTGGCTGTGATGTATCGAAAGTATAATAAATATCTATTCCCGATGGATTCTCCTCCGTTTTAGGTGTCGGCACAGCAATTCTGTGAAAATTAATAAACGGCGTAATTACATCAGCATTGGATTTCCAACCATACTCCTCAATAAGGTAAAGATAACCTTCGTTAAACGCATCGATAATCGGTTGCTCATTCTCATAGAACTCGCCTGTTAATTTCTCATGGTAATTTTCATTTTTCATACGTACAGATACCATGTCTTCTGGCTTTACAAATTCATCCAATTTCATCCGAATCGAACCAACCGTTGAATCCGAAACTAATATTTCTCTGTCAAGCATAGTATCCATAGCTTTGGCAACATCTTCATTCAACTTATTTAAATCATTCGTCCATGCAGCATAGCTCTCCCATTTACTTTCATCATCTGGATATTTCTCTTCAAAATAATCACCACGCTGTGCAATAAATTCCTGATACATCATCTCCATCTTAATGATTTCCATAAATTGTTTATCAATACTTGAAACTATGTAATTATATTGATCACCAGAAAATCCATAAGCCCTATATGCAAATTGTGCCGCAGCATCCGCATAATTTTTCTCATCACTTGGCTTATTCAACGCATTGATCATACTCCAAATCGATCTTTTGAATACACCATCTATCGTGTCATTACAAAATATAGCGTCCTTTTTTTTCTCATCGGTTGGATTTTCAAAGCTATTTCCAGCCGCTTTATAAACCTCAATAAAATTATCATAAAGATGTTGCTTACTCTCTTCGACAGCATTCATATCCGTCTTACCATCCATATACAGTTGCGCGGCTTTCATATAATCTTCGTAGGCGCTCAATGTATTTCCTACATTTCCGGCAGTTTCATATACATCTATATCTTTAGACCATTGCTGATTCAGCTCATTTTTCGCTTCTGTGTACTGTATTTTCTGAAGTGTATTCTCTATTTCTGCATCATACTCTTTAAGATGTTGATCAACGATCTTAACTTCATTAAGTATCTCATTACAAAGAGCCTGAATTTCTGCCAGTGTCTGTCCAGTGTTATTGCCTCCACAAATCCATTTATTAACAAATGAAGCTACTTTCTGAAATCCTTCACTCTCTGTCGCTCCGGCAATTCTGACAAGTGCTGACCCACAAGTAGTCAACCCTACTGTGTAAATACGATTGACAAATGTTTTTCCGGTACTCACCCATAGATTATTTTGTTTAACTGCCGGTGCAGCAGTCTCTGCTTCTGCACTTACCGATAAAGGCATAATCGAAAATGCTACGCAAAGGCTCATTCCAATTGCAATAATCCTTTTCGAAATTCTTCTTTTCATCCGCTTCCCACTCCTTCCTTATTCCTGTCTCTGCCTGATGATTCGTTTTGTATCATTATTTATACCTTTTTATAATGCCACTCACACGGTTAATCAGCAATCTTTTTTGCTCAAATCTGCGCTTTTATTTGATGTTTCTTAGATAAATTGTTGTGGAACTCAATTAAAGTGCATTTTATTTTCATTAATTATTGCATTTTAATTATTTCTATTGTATTTTCAAAACAACTATAGTAATATAAAATTATCACAATAAAGGAAGGTCTCATATGCGTTATAATGTTCCACTATATTTCGAACGAAAGAATATCAAAAGTTCAGATATTTTTTACCTTACCAGACAGAATCCTCACACAATCATTACGCTTTCCTCGGGAGAAAGCATTACGACTACAATCCCGATAAAAGAACTTATGCTCTACTTACCGGAAGAAGATTTTCTAAACATCTCAAAAGGCGTTGTTCTTCGAAAAAATCAAATTGTTCATATATCTGACGAAGGACTTTATACAATGACTGATGGTGCTGTCTTTCAAGGAAGAAAACGTAATCTGAGTCAGCACAAACAAATCCGTAAGGAACTTGGTTTAAATACGCAGGACCTTTCGGATGTTTCAGAAGACAGCTCTCTTCAATTATTTGATAACTGTAGCTTTCTCAATGATATGCCACTTGCTTTTTGTATTATTGAGCTTGTATTTGATGCGAATGGACATGGTGTAGACTTTGTATTTCGTTACTGCAATGATGAAATGGCTGTTGTTGAGGGCGTTCCCGTTTCAGAAATGTTGAATCGTTCATTTTATGAAGTCTTTGAAAACGGGGATAAAAAATGGCTTGTTACTTATGCGGATGTAGCGTTAAACGGCAATAAACATATCCTGCATGATTATAGTCCGGAAATCGACAAGACTCTGACCATCTACTGTTTTCAACCAGCTCCGGGATATTGTGCATGTGTGTTGATTCCGTCTTAAAAAAGTGCCAAAACTATGAAAGACCTATCGTGGATAATGACTCCACAATAGGTCTTCCAACTACTTTACTGCTCTTGTCAATGTCGTTGCTGTAAATGGAAGCACTTTTCCGGCTTCTGCAATGTACAATCATTTCTTCCACCAGATCCCGAATATATTGTCTGGATGGATTTGCTTGTATTATATCTTATTCTCAAAGCCAATAAGGACGGGGAAAAATCCGTTTTCCCCGTCCCCAATGACTTACACTTCTTTAAATTTCGAATGCTTGGATAATGCCATTGTCACTGCAAATCCAACAACAAGTGAGATCAGAATTCCGATCATATAATTCAGCATTCCGCCGGACTTGATGCATACGAATCCGATGATTCCTGCTGCTCCCGGGGAGATATTCTGAACATTTGTCAGTGTCACATAAGCACATCCTACAGCAGAACCGAACATTGCTGCATAGAATGGATATTTCATCTTCAAGTTGACTCCGAACATTGCTGGTTCTGTAATACCAAGCAGTGCTGAGATACCGGAAGAAACTGCGATACTCTTCATCTTCTTATCCTTTGCACAGAACATTGCTGCCAGTGTTGCTCCACCCTGAGCCACATTGTTGCATGCTGCGATTGCAAAGAGGAAAGATCCGCCTGCTGCAATCAACTGGATATCAACCGGGAGAAGACTGTGGTGCATTCCTGTCATTGTTAATGGTGCATAGATAAATCCGAAAATAAATCCACCGACAACACCTAATGTATCATGGAGCCACAAAATACCATTTGTAATCCAGTCTCCGGCTGTACGCATCACTCCACCTACCACTGTAAATGTAAGGAATGCTGTTACGAGTACGGAAAGTGCCGGTGTCAGGAGGTTGTCCAGATATTCCGGAACTACTTTGTGAAGTTTCTTCTCGATAAATGCAAGGATTGCTGCCGCTGCAAGTACCGGAAGTACAGTTCCCTGATATCCAACCTTCTCAATTGTCAGCGCTCCGATATGCCATACCGGAACCGTTCCCTCTGTAATGGCTGTACCATAAGAATATGCATTCAGAAGATCACCGGATACCATGATCATTCCCATAACTGCTCCAAGATAAGGATTGCCACCGAACATCTTTGTTGCTGAGAACCCTACAAGGATTGGCAGGAATGCATATGCTGCACTTGCAAATGTGTTGATCATAGATGCAAGATCTGCAATATTCGGATATACTTCAACAAGTGACTTTCCTGAGACAAAAAGTCCTTCTGCTGTCAGAACATTGTTCAGACCCATCAGAAGACCGCTGGCAACCAGTGCCGGAATAATCGGTACGAATACATCCGCCAGCATCTTTACCAGTTTCTGTAACGGATTCATCTTCTGGTCAGCAGCCTTTTTCACTTCATTTTTTGTACTTTCTTTGATGTCTGCATACTGAATAAAATATTTGTATACTTCATCTACTGTACCACTTCCAATGATGATCTGGAACTGACCGCCTGTGGAAAACTGTCCTTTTACAAGCTCTGTCTTGAGAATTCCATCTACATCTGCTTTGCTCTCATCTTTTAATACCAGACGTAATCTGGTTGCGCAGTGAGCCGCGCTGATTACATTTTCTTTTCCGCCTACCAGACGCAGAAGTTCACTTGCTGCATTCTGGTAACTCTGCTCTTTACTCATTCTAACTCCTCCTGTAACTTCATTTCTTTTCTATCTCAATCAGGATTTTCTTAGTACCATCGTTGTACTTGAAAAGTCCTGTCTGATTCTTGGTATTCGGATTCCTGCATACATCAGTTCATCCCCGCCATACTCCTGCCCGGTCTCACAATCTGTGTAAACTGCATCCGGATCCAGTCCTTTTAAGCGAATTACCGGAACCCTGTAGGCTGAGCGTGCAAGGATCTGCACGTGAGTGAAGATGACTTCCATTCCATCTTCTGAAACAATATTCCAGGCACTTTGATTCTCCTGAAATGAATCCGCCAGCCGGTAATAAGTTCCGAACTGTACGGTTCTTCGTCTCCTTTTATATTCTGCAATCTGCTCTCTGACTTCTTTCTTCTCTTCTTTTAAAAGCTTCTTCAAATCCAGTTCATATCCAAGATTGCCTGCTGCCGCCACGGCAAATCTTGTAGCAAGCGGTGTGGTCCGTCCGACCTGATGATTCGGACATGCTGACACATGCGCTCCCATTGTAACTGTAGGAAACAGAAAGCTTGTTCCATGCTGGATTTTCAGCCTGCAGACCGCATCTGTATTATCGCTGGTCCATGTCTGTGGCATGTAATAAAGCATTCCTGCATCGAATCTGCCACCTCCACTGGAACAGCTTTCAAACAACACCTGTGGAAAACGTTCTGTCAATGTCTCCATTACCTGATAAAGTCCAAGCACGTAGCGGTGTGAAAGTTCATTCTGATTTTTCCTGTCAAGATAAGCACTTCCAAGATCTGTCAGATGCCGGTTCATATCCCATTTCACATAACTGATATTTCCCGGTACCAACACCTTACTGACTGCTTCGATCAGATATTCGCAAACTGCCGGATTCGACAGATCCAGTACCAGCTGATGTCGGCTGAGTATTGGTTCGTAAAGTGGACTTCGGATCACCCAGTCTGGATGCTCCCTGTAAAGGTCACTTTCCCTTGAAATCATCTCCGGTTCAAACCAGATTCCGAAATCAATCCCTTTCTGTTTCACCTTTTCGGCAAGACTCTGCAGGCCATCCGGAAATTTCTTCTTATCTTCCGTCCAATCCCCCAAGGAAGTCGTATCTGTATTTCTTCCCTTGAACCAGCCATCATCCATCACCAGAAGTTCGATTCCAAGCTCCGCTGCTTCTTCCGCTAGCGTCAGCATTTTCTCTTCATTGATCTCAAAATACATACCTTCCCAGCTATTCAATAGAACTGGCCGTTCCCGGTCTCTGTACCATCCCCGGCAAACGCGCGTTCTGTATAACCGGTGAAATATATTCGACATTCCGGCAAGTCCATTTACACTATAGACCAGTACAGCCTCCGGTGTGCAAAAGCTTGTTCCCGGTGCAAGCTGCCATCCAAACTGATACGGATTAATTCCAAGCTGTACCCTGATTGTTCCATACTGTCCACACTGAACACATCCATAGAAGTTTCCACTGTAAATCAGGTTTACTCCAAGCACTTCCCCTTGCTCTTCCGTAGTCCCAGGACTTAACAATCCGATAAATGGGGTTGCCTGTGGGCTGCTCGTTCCACGACTGCTTTCAATCGTGACTGAATCCGCACACAATGGACGTCGATACACGTTTTTCTCTTCTGTATGTGCACCGGATAATGTCAGTACATCATATTCCTGTGTTGGAAGATCCATGTTCATGCTTAAGAATCGACAGATTTCTATCGGTTCTGTTCCGTCATTGATCCATTTTGCGAATCGTGTGACCACTGCATCTTCATAGATGGTGTAATATAACAGAATTCTCTGATTTCTCACCTTATCCTGAAGCGTAATCTCCAGTGTCATTGCCTCGGTGTCCGCATCAGTATAGACATGTGGCAGGCCATCCGGAGCGATCTTTCCACTCAGAATGCGATAGCCGTTATAGAAAAATCTTGCGTTTTTATCTCCATTTCTATCTTCTAGTTCGTAAGCTGGACTTCGGAAGTCCCCCTGTCCGGACTCCGGAAATTCCCTCAACTGTGTATCCAGAGAAAATGTCCTGTCTTCCGCTATCGGATTCGCACAGAATCCACGGTCGTAATAATAATCCTTGATGCCGCTGTGCCATCTCTTTATTCTTTTTCCGTAGTAACAATGCTTTAAATATCGTTGTTTTTCTACTTGAATCACATAACTGATCTTATCGTTGTATAGATGAAAAACCTGCTGTTCTTCCTCAAAACTGATCTGCATTCTATTCCTCCACTCTCTCATTCTGCTTCATTTCATCGCTTGACTAAATGCATTATAACTTCCATCTCTTTTCACTTTCAATGGTAATGCAGATTAGTGAATGGTAATTTCTTGCTATTTTTTATTGATTGCTATATTATAATATCGGATATAAAAACCCAAAACTAAGATTTCTACAGATTGTTTCGTGTTGCGCCTCGCAATCTTCATTTATTTTGAAAGGAGTACTTTTTATGACAAACACAAAATCATCTGACCAACCGCCTTTTGATTCCGTCGGTTTTCATATAACCTCTGCGCTTCCCCTCCAGACACTTCGTGGAATCGGCATGCATCACATCACTTCCCATGACTATCATTGGGATAACCGAGTCCGCAAAAACTCTTATGTATTACTTCAGTACACGATTTCGGGAAAAGGAAGTTTCCAGACACCAGACCATACCTATCCTCAACAGGCGGGTGATCTCTTCCTTGTTCAAGTACCCGGAGACAGCCAATACTCATTACCCGATGATTCGGAATGCTGGGATGTTCTTTATCTAGAATTTTCCTCCGAGTGTCTCCCTCTTCTCTACCACATTCATCAATCCTGTGGACCTGCTTTCCACCTGGAAGCATCCAGTACTTTACCTGAACAGATGAAGCAGCTCTATGCTGATGCAATTTCCAATCAGTTAGCATCGGTATTTGATAATTCCAAAGCGGCCTACGCTTTTCTTTTAGATCTAGCAGATTATGCATTGGAACACCCGGCACTTTCTTCACCTCGTGTTACACTGGCCAAGAATTATCTGGATTCCAATTATTACAACACGGATCTGAACCTTGACGAAGTCGCTGATGCCGTCGGGCTGTCCAAGTATCATCTTTGCAGAGAATTCAACCATCTCTATGGAATCTCGCCCGGAAAATATCTGGCGAATCTGCGTCTTCAGAAATCCTGTGCGCTTCTTTTACAGAGCCGCCAGCACACAATTGCCGAAATCGCCTCCATGGTCGGATTTTCAAATGATAATTATTTTTGTAAGGTCTTTCGAAAAGCTTTCGGAACTACACCAACTCAATATCGGCTTCAAAATCAGAACTATGATCTTGTCCGCGTTCTCCATGATTCGCATCCCAAGATTCCATCTGATAAATAACCGCCTCATATGGTCTGAGTTCTGTAATTTTTTCCGCGGCAGGCGTATCTGCATAATTACTAAGCATGACCTGCCCAGCTCTCTTACACTGTAACTTTCTTGTCTTCTCATGAAAGTTACAGACAATCAGCCATTTTTCCTCCTCCAGCGTTCTTGTATAGATATAAAGGTCTTCATCCTCCGGGAACAGCAGTTGATAAGTTCCGTATACCATAACTTCATGTTCTTTCCGAAGCTGAATCAATTTCTGATAATGATAGAAAACGGACTCTGGATCCGCTAATGCCTGTTCTACATTGATTTCCTTATAATTTGGATTGACTCTGTACCATGGAATTCCTTCTGTAAATCCTGCATTCTTTTCGGCATTCCACTGCATCGGTGTCCTTGCATTATCCCTCGCCTTCGCCCGGATTGCATACATGGTCTCTTCCTCTGTGAATCCCGCTTTCAGGCGTTCTTGATAAATGTTCTGTGTCTCAATATCAGGGAATTCATCAATCGTCTGAAATGGAACATTCGTCATTCCAATCTCTTCCCCCTGATAGATATACGGTGTCCCCTTCATTCCATGAAGCAGTGTCGCAAGCATTTTTGCAGACAGGACACGATAGTCTCCGTCATTTCCCCAACGGGAAACGATTCTTGGGAGATCATGATTATTCCAAAATAAACTGTTCCATCCATGACCTTCTAACTCTGTCTGCCATTTGCTGAAAACACACTTCAGATCCGGCAGATAAAGTGGTTTCAAATCCCATCTTTGTCCACCCGGTTTCTTATCCAGCTGAATCTGTTCAAACTGGAAGATCATACTAAGTTCTTTTCTTGCCGGATCAGTATATAATCTTCCGATCTCCGGGGTCGCCCCCCAGCACTCACCAACCGTCATGCTGTCCCTGTGACCAAAGGTCGCTTCGTTCATCTCTTGCAGGTATTTATGAAGCATCGGCCCATTCTCTTTGATCTTCTGATCCGGTATCTTTCCAATCAGATCAATCACATCCATACGGAAGCCTGCAATCCCCTGATCCAGCCACCAGTTCATCATGTCATAAATTTTCTGCCGCAGCTTCGGATTCTCCCAGTTTAGATCCGGCTGTTTCTTACTGTAAAAATGCAGATAATACTCATTCGTCTCCGGAGAATACTCCCATGCACTTCCACCGAAATTTGACATCAGATCATTCGGTGGCTGTCCATCTTCACCTTTCCTCCAGATGTAATAGTCCCGGTATGGATTATCCAAGCTTTTCTTTGCTTCTATGAACCATGGATGTTCATCTGATGTATGGTTCACTACCAGATCCATAATGATTTTGATATCATTATCTTGACATTTTTGTATCAATATCTTCATATCTTCCATTGTTCCAAACTCCGGGTAAACCGTACGATAATCAGAGATATCATATCCATTGTCATCCTGCGGCGACTGATAGATTGGACAGATCCAGAGTACATTGACTCCCAGTTTTTTCAGATATTCAATTTTCCCTATAATTCCTGGAATATCGCCCATTCCATCTCCATTGCTGTCCGCAAAACTCCGTGGATAGATCTGATAAACAACACTGCTTTGCCACCATTTCTTCTCCATCTTATGCCCCCTTCTTGCTTTTTTTATTTGAACCAAGTATAATACAAAAAATAAGAAGATACTTTCATTATTTTATCAAAAAATAACACAATATTATGCACCAGTTCAGCCATGCGGCTGTATAAGGACAGACTATCGTTATAAGCTCGCTTATATAAAATAGTCTGTCCTTATGCAGACATAGGGCAGACGCCCCTAAGCGAGGATTCGTCACGCAGTGTCGAATTCGAGCTGCATGGCTGAACTGTTTCACTACAAGAAAGGAGATCACTCATGTCACGTTCCTTAAAAGAGACAAATTTTCACGGAACCCCTATGTTCCCCTTACAGATTTATTCTCATAAAGATAAGAACGGTTTCTATTCCGTTACTGCCCACTGGCATGAGGAACTGGAATTTCTCTATATTGAGGAAGGAACTATGCACGGAATCATTTCCGGAACCCCTTATGAAATGAAAGCCGGTGAGTTCTATTTCATCAACTCTGGTGAACTGCATGAACTAAGCGCACACAACCATTCCCTGCATCATGCAATCGTTTTCGATCCTCAATTACTTAATTTTGATTTGTATGATGCCTGTCAGTACAATTTCATCCAGCCAATCACACAGAAGAAACTGCTCTTCCCAAACAACATCTCCAATGCCCTCAGTCAGGAAGAACAAGAAAGTCTCCGACAGCTTTTTCTTGAATTGATCTGTAATTACCACTATCCGGAACAATGTGCACTTCTCAAAATTAAGATCTGTCTTCTACAGATTTTGGAACTCTGTTTCCGCACAGAAATTCTTATACAGAACCAGACTACCGGAAAGCAGCTCTCCTCCATGAATCTGCTGAAGGAAGTGCTTGATTTTATCCGGTCACATTACGCCGAAGAAATTACATTAAAAGAACTTGCTGACATTGCCTGCATGAGCCCGACCTATTTCTGCAGATATTTCCATCAGGAGATGGGAAAAACACCGTTCGCCTTCCTGAATGAATACCGCATCAAAAAAGCTGCTATCCTTTTGGATGACAGCTCACTGTCTGTTTCTGATATTGCCATTAACTGTGGATTTGACAACATCAGCTATTTCATTCGTAAGTTCAAAGAATACCAGGGAATCACCCCCAAAAAATACAGAAGCCGGAAGATGCCAGAATAATATTTCTTTATTTGAGAAATATTCAGCAAACAAGTAGCAAGTACAACATTATAGGGATCTTTAAAAGACAAAGATGACCCAGTAAGTGGATGTAATTAAAGAAATAGTATGATATCATATGAATAACAATCGGAATTGATAAAGGAGCATCTGCATGAAACGATTATTATGTTCGCACTTTTCAAGTGTAGGAAATTTGATAAAAAAAGAAATTGAAAAAAAGGACTAATTTTTATGAACAATGTAAAAGAGAGAATCAAAATATTTTCAGGAGCGCAGCTTAAATACATCGCTTTTCTATCCATGCTTATCGATCACACAAACAAAGCATTAATCTATCCGAATTTGGATGGAGGAGCATTGAATCGGTTGAGTGACTTTTTTGATATTTTAGGAAGAATTGCATTTCCAATATTCATCTTCCTTCTCGTCAGTCGAGTAGACTAAGACCTCTCAATCTTAGCCCCTCACAGATCCGTACGTGCGGCTTTCCCGCATACGGCTCCTCATAGTAACATTCGCTTCAATATAAACAATAGTACGTTTTAGGTTTTGCTAACGGGTAATACTTGAGCATTTCCACAAATCCATTCCATGTAACACCATAATACCGATAGTGTCCAATTAGTTTTACGTTCAACTCTTTAATTATTTCTCGCATTGGTCGATTTCGATTATCGTAAATCCAGTTCTTGTATGCTCTAACCTTTTGCTCAAACTTCTGCCTTGAAGTCTGTACCTTTAACTCTTTATAGTATCTTTCAGCTTCTGACTTATATTGAAATCCTGCAACAAAATCATCCGCAAAGTTGACGAGAAAACACTCTCCCTGCATTTCCCTTTGCACCACCAGCTTGAACCACAGCGTCAGCACATGATGCATGTATATATTTGCAAGCATCGGACTCATTACTGAGCCTTGTGCCGAACCTTCCTCTGTTGGCTCGAATTTTCCTTGCTCCATTATTCCTGCTTTAAGGTATTTACGTATTAGCCACAATAAGTTCTTATCCTGTATATTCCATTCAAGAAACTTCATCATCCAATCATGGTCGATATGGTCAAAGAAACCTTTGATATCGGCATCTACGATATAGCTGATTTTTCCATAGCTTATCCGTTGGTATACTTCTTTTATTGCTTCGTGACACCCCCTATTCGGTCTGAATCCATACATGCAGTTTAGGAATCTCGGTTCATAGATAGCTCCCAGTATTTTCTTCACTGCCATTTGTACAATCTTATCTTCATAGGAAGCAATCCCTAATGGTCGTTTCTTTCCATTTCCTTTAGGTATATATACCCTCAGTGACGGAAGTGGCTTAAAGGATTTGTTTTTCAACCTCTGTACCAGTTCCTTGATATTTCTATCAAGGTTCTTCCTATACTCATCCTTAGTTACCTTGTCAATTCCGACTGCTTTGTTCCCATCTAATTCCTTATGGCATTGCTTTAGCATATCTTCATTTATCAAGTGGTACACTGATGTAAATATAGGATGTTTTGATGTTGCCGATATCTCAGCTATTCTTACTAATTTCGTTTCCATTATTTCCTCCGTCCCTGAGTACGGATAATGTGTCCTCAGTAAGACCTTTACTATGTAATCCCCTTCCCTCCATCGGCATTGCCCGATTTCTACAGTACTATGGGATTGTCCGACCACCTACCATTCATTTGAAATCCTCCGTTTTCAGTTGCAACTTCATACTCTTCTTCGAGAAATGGCAGGTTCTCCCCAGTTGATGTGTATTCACAATGTAAAACATGATTGGTTCTCTGACTCCGCAGTGCCACATAACACTCGCCATATCGCATTACATGATATTGTCTTCCGCACCAGTTAAGACGTCGACCGACTGAAGTTAACGTTTCGAAGCTCAATCACCATTCAACCCTGCTTTCTTGCTGTCTACGCTTGTCAGATGCCGTTACCGGCATCATCCCAAGACTCGCTATTATCTGGTTGGCTAAACCTTGGATAAACCGGAATCCCACCGGCTTGACTACACACCCTTAGCTGGGCGCACAACTGGAATTTGTTTGTACAATGTTCAAGATATAACTGTTATTATGTCTTGATTAGAGTACAAACTCATATAAGAGGAACTTCCTCGGTACTCCAATATCAACATATGTGATTTCAGCCTTATCCACATACTTAAATCCAAACGACATATACATTTTCTGTGGAATATCATTTCCCTCTATGCAATCAAGACGAATTGATTTAAGGTTTCTTTCCCTTGCTGTGTCTATTGCGTGTTGAACTAACTGCTTCGAGTATCCACGACCTCCATATTCCGGAAGGACACGCAAGGCATGAAGAACTACTGTCTCGTTATCATTTGCATCAATAAGCCATTTAACTGCGTGATACGCCTCATCACGATCATGATTCATAATATACGCCACAACAATTCGACCATCTTCAATACCAATAAACTGATTTCTCTCTTTGATTGCATCTTTGATCATTTCATCTGGAGGGAAACCACCTTTATCTCCCTCCGGCAGAAAATCTTTTCCGCTCAAAACTTTACACATACCGTCATAAAACTGTCGCAATTCTATAAAATTTTTCTCTTCTGCATATCTGATAATCATAGAAATCTATCCCTCCAACTTCAGATTTCTCAGTTTCAAAAACTGGAATTTATATAATTATTCCTCTAACTTTCCCCATTTTATAGGCTTTCCTGCCTGTCCATTAGTGAAATGATATGTAGTTTCCCTTATTTTTGCCCTTATGAGATAATCACAAGGGAAATAAGGGAATTTTTTTTAATCATTGCCTACCACTTTATCAAGAAGCCGAACCGATTTTCGTTTCGCATCTCTTGTGGAGTGAGCATAGACATTCATTGTGGTACTTACATCTGAGTGTCCTAATAATTCCTGCACATCTTTTGGAGCAGCTCCATTTGCCAAAAGGTTGCTTGTATAGGTGTGACGTAACTGGTGGAAATGAAAGCCTTCAAATCCCTCTAATGTTTTTGCCACCTTTCTGCATACCGTCCCCAAAGTAGTCGGAAGTTCCAGACAACCATCCGGTCTTAAGCAGACGAAAGAAATTTCTTTATAATCTGCCGGGACTTCCTCTGTTCTGTCTAAGCAGTAATATTCGTAGTACACTCTGTTTTTCTCTTTGACCTCTTTGTAGTAGTTCGTGTGATAAAGTTCTCCGTACTGCATTCGATTTTTTAACTGCTCTTTCCGGGCATTGCGGAAAATCTCTACCAGCGTATCTCCAAAATCAACAATCCTCACTTTTTTCCGCTTGGTTGGTCCGATGATATATTTGCGCTTTGAGCCATCATATCGGATGCTGCGTCTTATGGTAAGGCATTGTTCTTCCAGATTTACGTCCTGCCATGCCAAACCACAGGCTTCTCCAATACGAAGCCCGGCATAATAGGCTATCTGGATTGGAAGTATTGCGGCTGGGTTCTTTTTTTGAAGATACGCAAGCAGTCTTTCATAATCTTCTCGTGAAATTGGTTGGATATTTCCGTCCATGTCCTCATCCGAAAACAAATCAACTTCGTCCGTCTGATACCGCAGTTTAATATACTGCATGGGATTGAACGTAATATACTGTTTTGGAAATACTGCAAAGCGGAAAGACTGCTGCATGACTGCGGAAAAAGAATGGATGTAATCTTTGCTGTAACCCTTTCTCTCTTTTCCATCGGGATGAACTCCCCCGAAGGAAAGCAAATCAAAGAAAGATTGCAAATGCTCAGAGGTTACATTTTTTAATTTCCGTTCTGCCAGCGGATGTTTCTTAATATTTCGGATTGTTCCGAGGTAATTCTCCACAGTACCATTGCTGAGCGTACCTGTTTTTAATTCCTCCTCTGCCCACACATCCAGAAGTTGTCCGACTGTGAGATTTTCCGCTTTGGCAACAAATTTCTTTTTCTCATAATCATCCATTGCCTGACGGAGCAGCTTTTCAGTTTCACTTTTGCTTTCTGTTCCAACGCATTCTTTCTGAACAAGATTGCCGCTTGCGTCCTCTACATAGAAGCGGTAGTACCATTTCTTTCCTTTTTTTCTTACAGATCCTTTTGCCATAATCGTATGTCTCCTTTCGATATTAGACAATCGGAACTGATGAAATGCTTCGTGCGTGTAAGTATATCATAACTCCGGTTGTCTTACTATACCGATTCGGAATCTTCGTATAAGACTTCTGATAAAAGATTTGCAAGCCTTTGTTCTGCTGTTTTTGGTTTCTTGGAATAGAGCCTTACAACGTCTGTCATCTCATTAAAAGCATTGATGGTAGGAGTGATTTCCCTTAAGAACATAATCTCATTATATTCATCATTCGATTCAAACCCTATTGTTTTGGCAATATCCGTCTGACCAGCATTCCCCTTGAAGTTTTTGCAGGCGAACTGAAAGGAATCCAAAAACAGACCATATTGTTTTAACATCAGCAGTAATAAATCTTTTGAAAAAGCATCTTCTTCTTTGGTAAGGGCAAGCGGTAACTGTTCCAGAATATCTCCCATCGCATCACGAATCTGTAACTCTCTCTTATCCGTAATGTCGGTTTCATATTCATCTGTTTCCCCTTTGAGCCATTCCACAGATACATGGAGTGCTTCCGAAAGACCTTCCAGCACCATTTTTTTCGTATTGTCAATCGAACCATTCTCATAACGCAGGATTGTAGAAGCGGTAACCCCCATCTTTTCTGCGACATAAGGCTGTGTCAGATTCAATTCCAGACGGCGCTGTTTTACTCTGCTGCCTATCAGCTTGCGTAGTTCTTTATCTTTCATGCTGACTGCCTCCTTTTTCGGTATGTATGAATTATAGCATTGTTTTTCCAAAATTGCAATATGCAATATAATATTTGCTTTTAATATTTCGTAACGCTTGACAAAAAGATATGAAAAGGATATACTTACATCACAAGAATTGCATAATGCAATTTATAAGGAGGTGATTATATGACGCAAAGAAAAATTGCATTATCCATCGAAGAAGCTGCTGACTATACGGGAATCGGCAGAAACACCTTAAGACAGCTTGTAGAATGGAAGAAACTTCCAGTATTAAAGGTTGGTCGCAAAGTCCTGATTAAAACCGATATTCTGGAAATGTTTATGGAAGCGAATGAAGGTCGTGATTTGAGGGATAGAGGAAATGTAAAAGCCGTAACAAGAACTGCGGCAAATTAAAAAGGCGGCTTCCAAAGAAACCGCCAAAGGTTCTATCAGACCGAAGCCATGATATACCTACACGCAAGAAGATTATACCATGTGCTTCTTCTGATACGCAACCAAGAACTTATGTTTGCAAGAGAAAGGAGAATGTAATAATGGCAAAATCAACAAAAAGTTATGAAGAACGAATGCTTGAAATGGAAAAGAAAGAGCAGGAAAGCCTTGAAAAGGCGAAAAGATATGCAGCACAGAAGAAAGAACTTCTGAAGCGAAAGAAAGCCGAAGAAAGTAAAAAACGAACCCATAGGCTCTGTCAGGTTGGCGGTGCGGTGGAATCCGTTCTTGGTTCGCCTATTGAGGAAGAAGACATCCCAAAGCTGATTGGTTTTCTGAAAAAGCAGGAAGCCAACGGGAAATTTTTCTCAAAGGCAATGCAGAAAGAAACAAATACCGATATGGAGGAAGTGTAATGGCGGAGGGGATGAGGTTTTCATTCCCTTCATTGCTTTTTTATGAAGGGCGCACTTATGGACAACCAGAGGTCGTCCCAATAAGTTTGCCACAAGTGGCAACCGGTCTGCGCTCACGCTTGCCGGGCTCGTTCCGTCGGCGGGGCTTTCAGCCAGACCTGCTCATGCCGCAGGAGGCACTCTTCGCCAGAGGGGCGCATTCCATGCAGGCTGCTATGCGCAGGGCACTCTTACGCAGAGGGCGTTCCGGCAATGCTGCTTTTCCTAAAACCGAAAGCAATGTTGCCGGAAATCTATGCCGGATGTGCAGAAAGGAGGCATCCAGACATGGCGATTTTTCATTACACAGTCAAAATAGTCGGACGTAGTAAAGGGAAATCTGTTATCTCCGCTTCCGCATATCTCAATGGGGATGTGATGAAAAATAAGGAAACCGGGCGAATCAGTTATTACACTTCTAAAAAAGAAGTGGTCTACACCAGTCTGATGATGTGCGAAAACGCACCTCCTGAATGGCAGATAGTACCAGAGGAAAATATAAAACGCTTTCAGAAATCTGTCCGATACAAAAAGTCAGCAGATAAAGAAGCTGCTTTAGAAAAATTTAAAATCACATTTCAGAAACAGAGGTTATGGAATGAGGTATTGAAGATTGAAAAAAATGCGGATGCCCAATTTGGCAGGTCATTTGAATTTGCCCTTCCCAAAGAATGGAACAGACAGGAACAAATTCAATATACAACTGACTATATCCAAAAAACTTTTGTAGATAGAGGAATGTGCGCTGATTGGAGTATCCACGATAAAGGGGATGGCAACCCCCATGTCCATCTGCTTCTGACTATGCGTCCTTTTAACCCGGATCATTCTTGGGGAAAGAAAGAAGTCAAGGATTGGGATTTTGTCAGAGATAAAAACGGAAATATCGTGATTGATGAATCCCATCCGAACTGGTGGCAGGATAAGAAAAACCCTGACCGTCATGGAATCCGTATCCCTGTATTAGACGAAAACGGAATTCAGAAGATTGGTGCAAGAAACCGCCTGCAATGGAAACGGGTGCTGACCGATGCTACTGGATGGAACAATCCAAAAAATTGTGAACTATGGCGGAGTGAGTGGGCAAAGGTGTGTAATGAACATCTTTCTTTGCATAATCAGGTCGATCACCGTTCTTATGAAAAACAGGGAAAACTCCAGATTCCTACCATCCATGAAGGTGCTGACGCAAGAAAGATTGAACAAAAGTTTCTTGTCGGGCAGGAAATAAAAGGTTCGTGGAAAGTAGCGGAAAATCAAATCATAAAACAACAAAACACGTTATTGCAAAAGATACTGGACACCTTTGGAAAAGTATCGGGTGCATTATCATTATGGAAGGAGCGATTAAATGACATTAGAAGAAAGCCGGGAAATTATACCCTTAATGGAGTCCATGATTGGGCAAATCGAAGAACAGCAGACCTTAATGACAGAAATGATTCTGGAAATGCAGAACCGGGACACCCAACTCTCTCTTATGCAGGAACAGAATCAGAAATTGCAAAAATTAAACAGCGAGTTATCCGAGCTGCTCAACATTTTGCCAAATACCGAGGAACTGCTTTCCAAGATGGAAGAACAGAAAACGAAGATAGAACTTTTGGAAAACGAAAATCAGCAATGGCAGAAATTGGCACAGAATCTGAACAGCGAAAACAGTTTATTGCTGAAACAGAACACCGAATTGCTGAACTGGAACAGCAAATAAGGAAAGGACGTGATATAGATGAACGAATCCAGAGAATCAAAGAACGCCGAACAGTTGGAAGAACTTCTGCTCTTGACCGAGGAGATACAAGAAGAACTGGAACAGAAAGACCAGCTTATCGTGGAACTGAAGACGCAGCTCAGCGAATCTCTGACCTTGAACGAGAAATTAAACAAAGAGAACAGAGCCGGGAATATTCAAGCATTAAAGAACGACTTGAAGCTGGCAGACAGAGCATTGCAGATCGAGAAAGAGAAGCTGCGAAGCGCAAACGTCACGATAGGGGAATGTCAAGATAAAATACGATGCTTAACACAACAACGGGATTATGCCCGGACACATCAGAAAATCGTAGAGATACCGGTAGAAAAGCCGGTGCTCTATGAAAAATGTGAAGCCTGTGACCGGACAGCCTATCAGAATGAAAAAGCGAAATACGAAACACAAAAAGAGCGACTTGCAGGACAGTATAAAGCAAAAACGGTAATATTCCAAACAACCTTGTTCCTTCTTGCATGGTATTCGCTGACAACCACTCTTTTTCAGGCAGTACAGTCAGATGTGTTCCTTTCCGATTGTAAATCATTCTTCCATGATGCAGCGTCATTCATACAAACTTTTATCGGATGGACGATTGCTGCCGGACATTCTGCGGCACAGATTAGTACCAAAATTCCAAATGCGTTTATAGCCGGAATCATATATTGGTTATTGCTGATATTGGTTGTCGGAATATGCGTAGCAGGAACAGGGATACTGGTGATACTGATAGAAATAAAGGTTATAGAATTATATAAGAAAAACTGTTGGGATTTTATTACTCTACTGATGATACTGACAAGTGCTGCTGTCATCATTTATTTTGGAGAATCCATCAAAAAAACACTGTCAGTAAATCTTCTATTGCTTTTTGTACTTTCGCAAGGAGTATATGTTGGACTTAGATGTTATTTGAAAAATCAGTTAAATACCAAGCTATATTAATCAAAATATGATAAAAAACGTATAAAAGCAGGGGATAAAAACACACATCGTCCCCTGCTATTATATTATCCTTTTCCAATTTCTAGTAGGATATGCCTGTTTCATTATGCTTTTTTAAAAGCCTTAGTTTGAATGCTTTACTGTATTTCTTCCTAGACATAAATATGCTCCACATGGTACATAAAAAAGGACATGGCAATACCTCCTTGATACCACCGTATCCTTGAAAAAGGGCGACTTTAACACACCCTCCGTATTCTCATTTTTACAAAAGAAAACGGCGGTTTTGATTGTTATTTCAAAACCGCCGTTAAAATGGCATGAGAACTTTCTACTTCATAAGCGGTTTTTTTTCATGCTTATGAAGTAGAGAATTTTTACCTTATCGTAAATTCGCAAGATAAATTATATGTATCGTAATCCCAATCTCTTTCACTTTCAAAGAACGCAAATTGTTTAATCAAACGATAGTGTCCAGCAGGCAATTCTCCATAAAAACTTTTAACATCAATTTCTAATGTTAATCGTTCGTTAGGCTTAATAAAGCAATCCTTTTCATTGCTCTTTGAGGGGTCATCAAGCTGTTTAAGTTGATACCAAGTGCCGGATTGTTCAGCTTCTATTTCAAAATAATCTGGTGAATATTGGTATTCTTTATCAGAAGTATTTTCTATTAGAAATGAAAGGTGCTTTAAGTCTAAATCCTTTTCTGTACTCATTGAAATCTTCAAATCGCCCAAAGTGTCAAGCGCTTCTTCACTTCCATAAGGAGAAACCTCATATTCTTCGGAATAATCTTGTACTACATGATTATCACTGTCCTTTGCTTGACTACACCCAACAATACACACCAATAACAATAAGGTTAGAAACATACATATTATTTTTTTCATTTGTCCTTATCTCCTTTCTTTTAAATTTATAATAGCAATAAAATGTCTATTTTCAATCAACTTTCATTGCAATTTATTTTCACTGTAACACATGCTCCCCCTGCTTTATTATTAGCAATTTGGATATTTCCGCCATGTCTTTCACTTAAAATCTTACTAATATTCAGCCCTAACCCCAAATGTTCAGTAGCTATATCTTTCGATGATTTATAAAATGGTAATGTCGCCTTTTCAATATCAATATTTTTAAACCCGCAACCATCGTCTGAAACAGATATAACTAAATTATCATTCTCTATTACTACGCTAATAGCAATATCACTTTTTGCGTATCTAATACTATTAGAGAGTAAGTTTTCATAAATCTGCATGACTGTATCTAAATTGATAAACAAGGTTATATTATTACCGCTTGTAGTAATTGAAAAATGTTTGTCATAACAAAGTGCTTCTGCTGTGTTATTAAAATTATCAATAAGTGAATGAAATGTAATCTGTTGTCGTGGAATATCAATATCCTCTAACCTGTATAAGTTCGTCATAGCATTTACATATTTTTCAAGACGTGAAATATTTTTTGACATTACTGATATTTCATCTAATATTTCTTGTTGTGATACTAAGCCTTTGGGAATAAAGGAAAGCAGCATAGTAGCATGACCCTTTAGTAAAGTCAAAGGAGTGCGTAAGTCATGCGAAAAAGCAGCATTTAGACGGCGCTGTTCAGCAAATTGTCGAAACATAGTTTCATTATTTTTCGACAAACAGTCTTTCATTTTTTCAAAGGCATGACAAAGTTTCCCCATTTCATCATTTAATGGATATGATAACGTAAAATCTAAGTCATTTGCTTCAATTTTATGATACGCATTAGTTAATAGCTTAATAGGTTTCGATAATTTTTTTTTATAAAAAAATGTTACACAACATATCATACTAATAGATAATACGATAGGAATAATTGCAATATTTAATGAACCTAAAGCACTGTCAATAAGCCTATCCCGGTTTGTAAAATTAGGTAAAACTTCGATATATGAAACATGGTTCGGATAGACATATTCGTGTACTGGGCGTTCTTTTTGATAATCAACATTGAACTTGCATATCTCGTTTCCTTTCGTGTCAAATATTGTGTATTTTGTTTGGTCATTACTATAAGTGGCGGTAAATGAGCCATTTTCCGGTATATCATACCTCGTTGACAGATTTTCATACTTATAGTTTAAATTTATTCTGTATCTGTCAACCATTGAAATTAAAAGTATACAAATAATTATTCCAATCAACAACGAAAACAAAGCATAAAGAACAAAGGTCATTCTAATACTCATGCTATTTAACCGATTGAACAATCTGCTTCTCTTTAATTTTTCCATCTATATCCGCACCCCCAAACAGTTTCAATGTAAGGTCTATCGCCTAAAGATAAAAATTTTGCCCTAATACGTCTGATATGTTCTGTAACAACTGTATTATCACCAATGCCGTCTAATCCCCAAACTTTTTCATAAATAGTTTCCCGGTCAAAAACAATTCCTTTGTTTTGCGAAAGGAAAGATATTATATCAAATTCCTTTTTGGTAAAAGCCATATCCTTATTATGATAAAACACAATACGTGAGGAATAATCTATAACCATATCTTCATCAAATTGCACCTTTGAAGATATATTGTGTCTTTTTTCTCTGCGAAGATGTGCTGCAATGCGAGCTTCTAATTCATCAACAGAAAATGGTTTTATTACATAGTCGTCTGCGCCAATAGAAAATCCTTTTATTTTATCACTATCTTCAATGCGTGCTGTTAAAAAAATTATAGGGCATGAAACATAATCCCGTATCCTTTCGCAAACAGTAAATCCATCTATATCTGGCATATTGACATCTAACAAAATAATGTCAGGTTTTTTTTCTACTTCTTTTAATGCAGCATTTCCTGCTGTTGCAGTATATACCGTATATCCAAGTTTGCTGAAATAGCAATACAGCATTGATACAATTTCTTTTTCATCGTCTACAATTAAAATACTCTGCGCCATAAATATGCCTCCATTGTGAATATCTGATTTAAGATTATCAAACAAAAATCTATTTCTAATCAATTTCTTTAATTTTCGATGTCATTAGTTATTATATATGGCAATATGAGTTGTAGCAACCTTACTCTACATGTTTTATGCTCTATTACTATCCACACTATGATGTGTGTAATCATATCCCGAAAGCCATACCAAACAAAGCAGTCTATGGCAGATTTAGAAATAAGTCCTATGATTATTGAAAAATAAGAAAATATAAAAATTAGAGTGAAGTAATTATATTACAAAAATGAAAAACGGGAGATACACAGATATTGTGCTATCTCCCATATTGTTTTTAGTGTCATATCAAGGCTCATTTATTAGTGGTAAAATTAGCGTTTTTCTATATTTCTCAAAATGCTTGAAAGTAAAGTGTTCATATGGATAATCGAAAATCAGATATAAACTTTTGTTTAAATTGCCTATAATTCAAGTGAATCTTCTGCATCCACCCACATCTGTAAATTGCCATCAAGATATAATCTTGCATATTCCAAAGGCTCATCCACAGCCAATGAAGTAAG
The DNA here is from genome assembly GCF_020560115.1 of Mediterraneibacter sp. 210702-DFI.5.30. NCBI lineage: Bacteria > Bacillati > Bacillota > Clostridia > Lachnospirales > Lachnospiraceae > Mediterraneibacter > Mediterraneibacter sp. 210702-DFI.5.30. The sequence goes on along the minus strand of NZ_JAJCME010000001.1, from coordinate 346,774 downwards.
CGCACATTCTGATCCATATGTGGTTTTTAAATTTTTTTCAGCTTCCCAACAATTAATGCGAAGCATATATCCGGCACTTGTGTAAACATCAATACTATCGTGGTTTATGTTGTATTCTGCATAAATTGTTCTCATTGTATCTTATCTCCATTTTTTAATAATCATTTACAGAGTTAAATATCGAAAACATTTCATTCAGTTCACCATGTCGTTATTGTTATATGTTATACTATGTACGAATTTTTCTTTCCCTTAATTTTTCCCATATTAAGGTTCATGAAAACCAATGAGAGAATATAATACAAGGGAAAGAGTAAGGGAAAGTTCACTTGCTACAAACTTAGTATTTTCAAGGGTTTGTGAGGAATTTGATAATCAACTATAACAGTTATTAAATTTCCTAAAATAAGTGAAATATCAACTGGAAGTTGTCTATTATCTGATACAAGCTTTGGCAGTATAGGATTCAACGTCAATCTTAACCACATTTACTGCACTTGCCATCTTATCGTCGATCTCATGTTCTTTGCCAGTCTGTACTTTCATAAGAACACCAAGCGCTTTACATTTTTCTTTTATATCTTCAATGATCATTGCTTTACCTCGACACATAACGCTCTCATACTCTGCTCCATATTTGCAAGGTATATCCGCTGTAACAAGAGATTCACCCCTATCAATTTCTACAAATACATTCCTATTTTCTTTGAGGCACTCCAGCTTGTGTCCTTCTTTCGCACAATGCACATAAAATGTCAGCTTTCCCTTATTGTTTCCCTTGTGTTATATCGTCCCACCAGTATTTACGAACTCTGATAAGGGAAAATACAAGGGCACAAGAGGTCCGGTGGACCTCTGCTCTGTGCCGACCGAAGCGGCAGCGGAGACCAAAAAAATTATATAAAACAGTATAACACAAAATAAAAGTGACATGGTGAACTGATTGAAATGCTTCTGATTTTTGTAGCAAATAATTGATTGAACGATAAGGAGATAAGAAACGCTGAGAATAATTTCTTCTCAGCGTTTCCGACAACTATTTTCTTTCCTTTGACACCTTCTCACTTATTCTCTGATAGATTTCCTTTGTCTCTGCGTCATTTTCCCCATTTACAACTAATATTTTTCCATCTATGTTCATGACAACATATGAATGGCAGGAGGCATGAGTGTAGCGGATATAATCTCCGAAGATATCGTTTTTGAAGTTTCCCATAGCATACTTCAGGTTTCCAAGACCATTAGTTCTGTAACCATTATTGTTCTGCAATACATTTTCTTCATAAGAAATGCTGTCAATTTGCGAATACTCCACTGTATAATCATTCCATCCTTTTGCTTCAATGTTAAAATCACGATCATTACAACGAACCTGAATGCTTCCACAAAACAAAGTCCATATAGTAAACACAATAGTGGAAATTGCGATGATCAGATATATCACACTTTTTTTTGTATTATACTGAATTTTTAAGCCTTCTCCGGTTGCCAGCTTTTTCTTATAAAAAAGGTAGGAGTAGAGAATGCTAATGATTGCAGCTGCCATAATGCTTATAATATACACAACCAGTGCAGCCATGCTTTCCCCAAAAAGTCCACAAAGCATACATAAAATACCTGATGCCACCCATAATTTGCCGCTGAATCTATGTGTTGCATTCCAGTTTTCTTCATCCATTAAAGACCATACAACTCTTATTCCTATGGTATTATTCTGTTTCACTTTTGGCAAATAATTTCCAATAACCATAAACAGCAGTCCAGTTCCATAGTAAATTACTGCCATAAACAGATTTTCCATATCTGCACCCATATTGACCAGTCTTGCAATACCATTATAGAGTAATGTTATAATTGGTATAATCCACATCGTCATTCCTATAATCTTGCGGCTCTGCTGTCTGTTCCGGTTATCATAAAATATTATTGCCACCAGCGCACAATCCGTCACTACAAAAAACACATTTGCCCACATGCTCTGTGTACTAGTGAATCCTACTAAAACCCCGATGAGCATTACCAGAACAGAACAAATTAATGAACCTCTATATTTTTTTATCATTTCCTTCATCGTCCGATACTCCTTTCAAATCTATAATCCACAACATGACATCTTCCAATACGGAAGTGTTTAATTCATAATAAATAAATTTTCCCTCTCTTTTATTTCGGATTAAATCAGCCTCCTTCAATATTGCCAGATGTCTGGATATAGAAGCTCCCGTTACTGAAAAATGTTCACATATCTCTCCAGCAGAAAGCCGTCCATTCTTCAATAAATTTAAAATCTCACGTCGTATTGGATCTGCCAGTGCTTTTAATGTATCTTGTATACCCAAGAATTCATCACGCTCCTCATTTAACATTTAACCTAATTGTTAAATGTATTATAATGCAAGATATGTTATCTGTCAACGACTAAATTTTTCTAAAAGAACATGCTTTGTTCATTAAGGGCAGAGAGGCTTTTTGTCCCTCTGCCCTTAATAACAGATAAAGCACTGATTCTTATATCACGAGAGATATGAGCTTTATCATACAATGCCTGTTCTTCTTTAGAAAATGAATTAAATCCTGAAACAAATTTTGCTGTTTTTTTTAGTTTTTTGATAAATGCTTGACTGTAAACCTTGTTTATAGCTTATTATTAAGTAAAATAGAGTTGCTCGAAAGGAGGGCATAATATGACTATAAAAGACGTAGAAGAGCGAACAGGTTTATCCCGTTCTAATATCCGTTTTTATGAAAAGGAAAAACTTATTGAGCCTTCGAGAAATGAAAGTAATGGTTATAGAGATTATTCTGAAAATGATGTGGAAAATATAAAGAAGATTGCATATCTACGTACATTGGGAATTTCTATTGAAGATATACGAAGTATTATATCCGAAAAAGTAACATTGCAGGAAATGCTTGAGAAGCAAAAGGAAGTATTAAAAAATCAGATTACTGATTTGAATAAGGCAAAACTCATGTGTGAAAAAATGCTGGATGAAGAAAGTATTAGTTATGAAAAATTACAGGTAGAACAATATGTAACAGATTTGCATGACTATTGGAAAGATAATCGAACTGTTTTCAAACTGGATTCCGTCAGCTTTTTGTATATATGGGGAAGTATGCTTACCTGGACTATGATTACCGCACTATGCTTGATTATTGGGGCTTTGTCTTATTCTAAGTTGCCGACAGAAATTCCAGTACAATGGAGTAAAGGAGTGGCAACATCCCTAGTTAATAAAAACTGGATTTTTATTTGTCCTGTTATATGTATCATAATCCGTTATTTATTAAAACCTTTTATCTATGCGAAATTGCAGATGAACAATTATTATGGAGAAATTATAACAGAGTATTTGACAAATTATATGTGTTTTATTGTGTTGTCAGTGGAAATCTTCTCCATACTTTTTACTTTCGGAGTGGTAAAAAGTGTTGTTGTACTGTTATTTGTGGACACGGCAATTTTTATTGGATTGTTAGTAGTTGGTTTGGTAAAAATGGATTTGAGAGGGAAAGAAGTTTTATGATTCAAATTTTATATTTCAGAAATAACAATAAGATACTATTTTTCCCACGCCTACTATGAGAACGGCGGCTATGAGATAGAAATTGCATATACTGGCGAATAAAAGAACCGCTGTTGCATGGTTTATTGGCTTCCATGTAGCTGGTATTCGGCTGAGGTATTGAAAAAGATAATTTTCAATAATTTTTCAAAAATCAGAATCGACAATTCATGACAAATCAACCCTGAATCGGGGAACGTTTCTCATAGAAAAGAACTACAAAAAATAAGAAAATAAAAACGGAAAACCATTGTCTGTAGTATAAGTATTTGTTATTATGAAGTAAATAGCGGATATTTTACAAAGTAAAGCTTAATCTAGAGAATCTGCCAGTGGAAGGCCTCTGTAGATACCAAGGTATACAAAAGGAGAATGAAAAAATGAAAAAAGAAGACATGTCCTGTATCGACTGCGCAGTAAAAAACTGCAACAAAATGGATAAAACCTATCCGGATTTCTGTCTGACAACACACATGGATGAAGAAGTTCTAAATGAAGCTATGGAATGCTACAATGAAGACGAGAACCGCAAAGTAACAATCGCTGCAGCTGAAGTAGAGTATGAGAATTACTGCAAACATACCCGTGTCGAAGAAATCATGGATTTTGCAAAGAAGATTAATGCGAAAAAGATCGGGATCGCAACCTGTGTCGGATTGTTGAAAGAAAGCCGTATCCTGGCAGATATCCTGCGCAGACATGGCTTTGAGGTGTATGGTGTCGGCTGTAAAGCCGGAACACAGAAGAAGACATCGGTCGGCATCCCGGAATGCTGCGAAGGTGTCGGTGTGAATATGTGTAATCCGATCCTGCAGGCAAAGCTTCTGAACAAGGCGAAGACGGACCTGAATGTTGTGGTCGGACTTTGTGTGGGGCATGACAGTCTGTTTTACAAATATTCCGAGGCACTGACTACGACAGCAGTGACGAAAGACCGTGTATTGGGGCATAATCCGGTGGCGGCGCTTTATACTGCGGATAGTTATTATTCGAAGTTGAAGAAGAGTGAAGAAGAGTAATATTTCTAATTTGGGCGTTTAAAGATACATAAAGATATCCCATTCAAGCATTTCTCTTTTTATCCAACGAAAAAAAGAACACACAACACTCTGTATGTTCTCTTTCTGTATGTGAAGTCCAATATTATACTTTGAAGTAGCTATCCAATCCTTTGAACTCTTCCGCTTTCATTTCTTTTGTAACATCAGCATAGATGTTCAGTGTAGTTGAAATATCTGAATGTCCGAGTGCGTCTTGAATGACCTTTATATTTACTCCAGCTTCACACATTCTTGTTGTAAATGTATGTCTAAGCGAGTGGCAGCTAAAATGAGGAAGTAACACATCAGGTTCATCACTGTGTAAAAACTGCTCATCATTGCAATCACGGATAATTCTTCGGATTGCTTTGTTGAGTGTGGCTTGGTGCTGTGCCTGACCAAAACGATTGATGAAAATAAAATCTGTATATCCGTCAATCGTGACCTCGCAATGAAGTCCTAAATCTTCCTGCTTCTGTTTCTCCTGTTCAAATGCTTCTTTCTTGACTACTCAGGAAAAATATTTCTACCCTCGCCCCACCTGTATTTTCAGAATTTGAAAGTTTAATACCTCCACCATATTTTTCAGCCACAGTTTTTGCGAAAAAAAGCCCAATCCCATAATGGGCTTCGCCATTTCTACTTGTGTCATCCATAAAAAACTGCTCTGTGCCATGCAATAATGCTTCTTTTGTAAATCCTGATCCGCTATCCTCCACAATGAATGTCAGCCGGTCATCCTGCTCCTTTGCGTCAATATAAATGATTCCATTTTCTTTTGTATGCTCCACTGCATTCTGAATCACATTCATTACGGCTCGGAACATTGGATCATAAGCAATCGTTACCTTTTTATCACTTTGTTCCGCCTTCCAATCTATCTTCTGGTGATAGCTTTCTACCAGTCCGAGTGCCTGTTCCTTTATATCTGCGAAAAAATCTTCTAACCTCACCGTTGTATAGGTAACATCACTGCAATTCCATGATTTTGTGACATCTATCAACTGTTTTACATAACTTTGTATCTGTGTTGTGCCGTTCAAAACATAAGTGATATTTTTCTTCTGTTCTGTGGTCAGTTCAGTCTCTGAAAGTAGTTCTGCATTTCCCCGTACAATCGTAAGAGGTGTTTTAATATCATGCGCCAAAGCAGACATCTGCTGTTTCTTTTCCTGCTCTGTTTTCCACTGCTTTTCTAAAGATTCTCGCAATGCATCTCGCATATCATCGATTGCCGATAAACAGTCATCAAACTCTTTGATACCGGAACAGGATGTCTCATATTCCAGATTTTGATCCTTTATTTGTCCGATTGCGTCTAATACAGGCTGCATCTGCTTTTTGATTCTTTTTCCAAAACGTATGGACGGAATGATGATAATCGCTACCGCTCCAATCACAGACATAATAATCATCACATTCTGTGGTCCTATAAAATGCTCCCTCAAAAAAGCTGAATGATATTGAGGTGTCAGGCGATATTGCAATACAACATATTCATTTTCCCTTACAATTACTTTATAAAAATATTTCCCGGATGCGTTTCCGTACTTTGCAACATTCCATGCTATCTGTTCGTATTGTTCTGACAGATCTCCACCTATTTTCTCTCCATTCTCTGAAAAGATTACATAATCACAAAGTGCGGGAATCATCTCAGCAGTCACTTTATCTGCACGTAGAATCGTATCATATGCTTCATTAATCTTTTGCTCTGCATAATTTGCCGGATAAATACAGCCCACACTAATCAAAAGGTACAGCAGCAGATAAGCAACAATCACCAAACCAACTAATGATCCAAGCATGACCAGTACATATCTCATAAAAATCCTGCTGAGTGCATTGCTTCTCTTTACTCTTCCCATTTATATCCAATCCCCCAGACTGTTTTTATCGGTGTATAATCATAATCCGCAAATTTTGCTCTTATATTTTTGATATGCGTGATTATAGTACTGTCATTACTCTCATTGTCAAAGCCAAAGACCGCTTCCAATATCTGTTCCTTCGAGAAAACCTGTCCTCTGTTTTTAGCCAGAAATTCACAAATTTCGTACTCCGCTTTCGTAAGAGGAAGTTCCTTATCATCAACCAATAGTTTCTTTTGAGATATTTGAATACAGACCCTCCCAAAAACCATCCGGACAGAATGTTCCCTGTGCTCTCTTCTAAGATGTGCATTGATCCTTGCCCGAAGTTCCATCACTCCAAATGGCTTTGAAATATAATCATCTGCTCCTAAAGAAAGTCCGTTTACCAGACTGTTTTCCTCCGTTTTTGCCGTAAGAAACAAAATCGGACAATCCACAAGTATCCTAATTCTTTTGCATAATTCGAAGCCATCAATTCCAGGCATCATAATGTCCAGTAAAATCAGGTCATAACGATGTAATTCTTCCATATTAAGTTTTAGTGGATTACTTACTTTGGTAACCAGATGTCCATCCTTATTCAAAATGCTTTCTATCATTTCCAAAATTGCCGGTTCATCATCAACTGCCAGTATTTTTGCCATAGTTTCCCTCGATTCTATTCCGATATTCTGTTTCCTTCCCAGTGGTTTACCCACCAAAAATAGTATACCATACTAATCCCTGTAAATATTAAGCAACCTGGTATGAATGACAACCATTCACCTACACTAGTTTCTCCCAATACAGATTGCAGATAAGTATATGGTACTCTACCCGTCCAGCAGACAAATACATATTTCCACACATAATCTCCAAGTCCGGTAAGCATCAATGCACTAATTAGTCCTGATATAATCCCTGCTCCAATGGATACCCCTTTTCCAAACTGAAAAGCCAGAATCAGCTGCCACAGATAAAGTGGAACACTGCTTCCCCACAGCAGCAATGCTGCAAATATACATCCTTTCATGATTTCGATATCGCTTGATGCGATTCTTCCAAATCCAATTCCGAATATGATTGCTGTCAATAGGATAGAGCACAGACACAAAACCAGTAGCATCAACAGTTTCGATAAAAATGCTGCAGGTTTATCCGGTAAAGACAACAGATTTTGAAAATCACCTGCATTTTGTTCCTGTTCCATCACACTTGCTGTAAAAATTCCAATAAGTACCGGAAGTCCTGCTCCTATTGCCTGATAAAATGCAATCACTTTCATATTTTCATTCCATGGTGAAAAAAAGTAATATATTAAAAATATAACGCTGGTTATAATCGGAATCAATAAGTGTGCCAGAATCACAGATGTTCCTTTCATCTTTCGCAAGTCTGCATTAAGAGATCTTCCAATCATCTTATTTCACCTCTCTTCTCTCAAACCATTTCAAAAACAGAACCGTTACAAAAACAAACCAGATGATTGAGAGACACATTCCCGGAACAATGACTCCCGTATCCAAAAGAGGATTCCCTGCTTCTGCGGCAAGTCCATTTGGTAAAACATGAAGCAACGGGCACATCATTCGCATAGGGATTGCAGAAACAAGTACATACCAGATTCTGGTTTGTGATATTACCACACCGCTGACGGTAATAAATAGGCAGACGAACAGGTTTACAATCATTCCAAATCGTTCACTTAAAAATAAAGCTACCGGAATCTCCCATAACTCAGAAACCGTCAGAAACAATACTGCAATCAACGCTCCTCCAACTGGAACATGTGTCGTTAGAAGAAAGCCTCCAAGCGTTGCTCCTGCAAACACAATCACATTAGAAAACAAAATCATGTACCCAATATAAATAATTTTCCCCAGCAACAATTTTCTTCTGTCTGTGGGAATAGTCATTAAATGATAGTATTTTATCTTTTTCTCCTGCGCCACAGAAAGATAACAAAATAGAGCAATCATCCCCGGCAGCAAAAGTGTATACCACCAGTTCCAAACACTTTCTGCATAAGCATTTGTCATCCCAAGAGTAAATATAAATGCCATGACAAATGTAAGAAGAGGAAATCCCCAGATAAACTTTTTTCGCATGGTTCTTTTGGCTTTTTGATGTTCTGCTTTTATAATATTAACCATGGATTTCACCTGCTTTCTGGTTTTTTCTTACCACATTCATAAACAAATCTTCAAGATTATCTCCCTGCTTTAATGCTCCTTCGTATCCTAAGATTCCACCTGAAATAATCCCGACTTTATCTGCAAGTAACTGTACCTCTGAGAGAATATGACTGGAGAGAATTACAGTGATTCCCTGTTCCGGAAAAGACCGGATCAGCTCTCGTAATTCCTCGATGCCTATTGGATCTAATCCATTCGTAGGTTCATCCAATATCAAAAGTTCCGGTTCTCCAAGCAATGCCATTGCAATGCCTAGTCTTTGCTTCATCCCCAAAGAAAACTGTCCTGCTTTCTTCTTTCCGGTGTTTGTAAGTGATACAATCTGCAAGACCTCATCAATTCTGTTTTCATCTGTACCAAGCAATAATTGTCTTACCTTCAAATTCTCTCTGGCGGAAAGATTTTCATAAATAGGCGGATTTTCAATTAACGCTCCTATTTTTGATAAATCTTTCCTATCCAAAAGTTTTCCATCAAAGTAAATCTTTCCTGCAGTTGGTTTCATCATACCGGTCAGCATTTTCAATGTGGTAGATTTACCAGCGCCATTCGGTCCAAGCAGTCCATAAATCTGTCCCTTTTCGATATTAAGTGAAACATTATTTACCGCTTTCTGTTTTCTAAAATATTTACATAGATTTTGTGTCTGTAACATCATTTCCATCTTTACTATCCTTCCTTCTATATTTCATTTCTTACTGAAATATAACCTAACAGAAAAAAATAAAGATTTGATGAAGATTTATTCCCGTATGGAATAAACCATCAATTGAATATCATTATCAGAACTCGGCTTTCCACTGAAATCAGCAAAGCTGTTACAAATACGAAGTCCTAATTTACAGAATATCTCCGTGATTTCATCCAAACTATATAACTATTATAAAAAAAGTAGCAGGCATTAATTGTCTGCTACTTTTAACTAAACGTGTTCTCTTTAAATCAATAATTTCAATTTTCTAAATTTTGATACTCTTTAAATCCTAATACAATTTCGCACCTGCCGGAATGTGATTATCAACCATAATAAGATGCAGTTCTTCATCCTCTGAATCTTTCAGATTATTCACTGCTGAAAGCAACATACCGCAAGACTCGATTCCCATCATCTTTCTTGGCGGAAGGTTAGTGATTGCGATCAGTGTCTTACCAACTAATTCTTCCGGCTCATAGTAAGAGTGGATTCCGCTTAAGATCGTGCGGTCTGTACCTGTTCCGTCATCCAGTGTGAACTGAAGGAGCTTCTTGCTCTTCGGAACTGCTACACACTCTTTAACCTTTACGGCACGGAAATCAGATTTGCTGAATGTATCGAAATCAACCTCTTCTTCAAATAAAGGCTCAACCTTTACGTTGGAGAAGTCAATCTTCGCGTTGTCTTTGAAGAATCCGTTGTTGTCGTTTGCAGTTGCTTCTTCTACTGCTCCGGATTTTCCTGCTTTTTTGTCAGAGTCAAGACTCTTCATTGTCGGGAACAGTAATACATCTCTGATTGCCTCTGCTCCTGTCAACAGCATACACATTCTGTCGATACCGAATCCGATACCACCTGTAGGCGGCATACCGATCTCCAGTGCGTTCATGAAGTCTTCATCTGTTGTGTTGGCTTCATCATCTCCCTGTGCAAGCAGTTCTTCCTGCGCTTTGAAACGCTCTCTCTGATCGATTGGGTCATTCAGCTCGGAGTAAGCATTTGCCATCTCCCATCCATTCATGAAGAACTCGAAACGCTCTACGTATTCCGGATTCTCTGGTTTCTTCTTTGTCAGTGGAGAGATCTCAACCGGGTGATCCATAACGAATGTCGGCTGAAGCAGATGCTCCTCTACGAACTCCTCGAAGAAGAGGTTGAGGATGTCACCTTTCTTATGTCTCTCTTCAAATTCTACATTATGCTCTTTTGCAAGTTCTCTTGCCTGCTCCAGAGTCTCAACTTCATTCCAGTCAACGCCTGCGTATTTCTTAACTGCGTCAACCATTGTGATACGCTCGAACGGTTTACCGAGATCCATCGGGATTCCTTTGTAGACGATCTGTGTTGTTCCAAGGACTTCCTGAGCAACAAAACGATACATATTCTCTGTCAGATCCATCATGCCGTGGTAATCTGTGTATGCCTGGTAAAGCTCCATCAGAGTGAACTCTGGGTTATGTCTTGTATCAAGACCTTCGTTACGGAATACACGTCCGATCTCGTATACTTTCTCAAGTCCACCAACGATCAGTCTCTTCAGGTACAGCTCAAGTGAAATACGAAGCTTCAGATCCTCATTCAGTGCGTTGAAATGTGTCTCGAACGGTCTTGCAGCTGCTCCACCGGCATTTGCTACAAGCATCGGAGTCTCAACTTCCATGAATCCTTCTCCGCTTAAGTACTTACGGATTGCTGCAAGGATCTTGGAACGTTTGATAAATGTATCTTTAGAGTCTGCATTCATGATCAGGTCTACGTATCTCTGACGATAACGTGTGTCTGTATCTGTCAGGCCGTGGAACTTCTCCGGAAGCATCTGTAAGCTCTTGGAGAGAAGTGTCATCTTCTCAGCATGGATAGAGATTTCTCCTGTTCTTGTTCTGAAAGCGAATCCTTCAAGTCCGAAGATATCACCGATATCAGATTTCTTGAAATCAGCGTAAGCATCTGTTCCGATTGCATCTCTTGCTACGTATACCTGGATATTTCCCTGTAAATCCTGAATGTTACAGAAAGAAGCTTTTCCCATAACTCTCTTGAACATCATACGTCCTGCGATTGCTACGTGGATCGGGCTTGCATCCATGATGCTTCTTCTCTCTTCGTAATCATTCTTGAGAGCCTCTTTTGCCTGCTCTTCATCCATACCTTCTACGTTCGGCTGCTGGTGATCTTTTAAAATCTCAGCCTCATGTGCCTCATAGAGATCTTTTACTTCGAGTGAATGGTGTGTCTGGTTAAACTTTGTAATCTGGAAAGGGTCTCTTCCGTTCTGCTGCAGTTCTGCAAGTTTCTCACGGCGAACCTTTCTCAGCTGATTCATATCTGGTTCCTGTGTGTTCTTCTGATTCTGTCCCACTGTCTGTTCTCCTTCCGTTTCTATCTGCTTCCGCATTGATTTTTACATAAATCACTACAGAAATAGTCACTTTTTATATTGTCTTTTTAAGCGAATTCAGACCTCTTAATAGTAAGAGGTCTGTCCTAAGCTGATTATGAACGTTTGATATCAAGTACTTTGTACTGGATAACTCCTGCCTGTGTCTCAACGTCAACGACATCATTGATTTTCTTTCCGATCAGTGCGTGACCTACCGGAGACTCATTGGAGATCTTTCCTTCCAGACTGTTCGCCTCTGTAGAACCAACAATCTTGAACTCCATCTCTTCATCAAATGTGATGTCGTAAACCTTTACTGCACATCCAACATTGATCTTATTAAGATCAACTTCATCCTCTACTACAACTTCTGCATTCTTCAGGATTGCCTCAAGCTCCTCGATACGGGCTTCGATATCTCTCTGCTCGTCTTTCGCTGCATCATACTCAGCGTTCTCGGAAAGGTCTCCCTGCTCTCTTGCCTCTTTGATCTTACCTGCAACTTCTTTTCTCTTTACTACTTTCAGATTCTCAAGTTCATCCTCAATTGCCTTTAATCCGGCATAAGTAAGTAATCTTTTTTTTGCCTCTGCCATTGTTCCTGCTTCCTTTCTACTTCCTTACCGTCACTGCCTGTTGCAATAACGTTTCGTTTCCTACAACATTTACAGATTCTCTGCAAATCATTTTCTGTCTATACTTTTCATGCATTCAAAGTTTCTTCTCTGTCTACAGATATTATGATGTAACCGGATTGCTCCATTGCTATGCAATTTATACTTTTAACACTTACATCATATTATCGGTTTTAAAATGCATGTCTGCTGTCTTTTTCTCCTGAACGCCAATCGTTGTATCAGCGTCCGTCCGCAATTTCAATATTATACTCAAACTCGCGCTTTCTGTCAAGCAATTTCGCTCTCACAGGTCACTTCCGCGCAGTGTACGAAAAGCCTTTAAAACCGCCTTTTTCTGAGCTTTTCCCATTCTGTTTTCCAACTGTTTTCAGAAGTCCTTACACTTCTTTTCCTACAGTCTCTGAAAGAGCAGTTCTTCCAGTTCCTGATAGGACTCTACGCGATTGATTTCTTCACGCAATTTTGCAGAGCCTTTCAGTCCCTTTGTATACCATGCCACATGCTTTCTCATCTCGCGGATACCAATGAATTCACCTTTGTATTTCAACTGTAATCTGGCATGACGAAGCATCATATCACGAACTTCTTCTTTTCCCGGACGTTCCGGCAATGTGCCTGTCTCTTCATATGTGATCATCTCGGAGAAGATCCATGGATTTCCCTGTGCTCCTCTTGCGATCATGATTCCGTCACACCCTGTTTGTTTTACCAGCTCCTCTGCTTTCTGCGGGCTTGTCACATCTCCGTTTCCAATTACCGGAATAGAGACAGCTTCTTTTACCTGACGGATGATATCCCAATCTGCCTGTCCGCTGTAATACTGTTCTCTTGTCCTTCCGTGCACGGCTACAGCTGCTGCCCCGGCCTCCTCAATGATCTTCGCGATCTCAACCGCATTAATGCAGCTGTCATCAAATCCTTTTCTTATCTTCACAGTGACCGGCTTATCAATTGCCTTCACCATTGCACTGACGATTTCATAAACGAGCTTCGGATTCTTCATAAGTGCAGAGCCTTCTCCATTGCGCACAACCTTCGGCACCGGACATCCCATATTAATATCCATAATATCAAATGGACGCTCTTCCACACGTTTTGCCATCTCACTCATAATCTTCGGATCTGATCCAAAAAACTGCAGTGACACCGGCTGTTCATCCGGGTGGATCTCCAGAAGTGATTCTGTATTCTTATTATTATATAAAATCGCTTTTGCGCTGACCATCTCCATACACAAAAGACCTGCTCCCTGTTCTTTACATAACACACGGAATGGAAGATCTGTCACTCCGGCCATCGGTCCTAAGATGTAACGGTTTGGCAGCGTCACATTTCCTATTTTCAACTGTTTCATCATATTCTATTCTTTCTAATCTATAACTATTCTTCTTATTTGACTTTAGTATCATAGTAAATAACTGCCGAAAAGTCAACGTACACGATCTATTCTTTCGCATTCATAGAACAAAGAATGTGCCTTGGCACATTCTTGCGCCTGCGGCGGTCGCTTGCGACACCTACCTTGTACGCCGCAGTGCGCATCCTGAGCGGAGCGTTTTTTATATATTAGGAAAGAACTTTCCTAATATATAAAAAAGTCTGAATAAATCCGGCAATCACAAAGCTTTTGCAATCCTCCATTTATTCAGACTTTTTTATCTGTCTTTTAATATCTCTTGATTTTTCTCGAAGCTGTCTTCTCAAATTCTTTCTCGCGAATGATCAGACTATAAATCTTTTTATATGCCGGTGCGCCCTGATTATATTCATCAATCAGTTTTTGAAGTTCTAAGCGGACTTCCTCTTTTCTTTCAAGTCCCTGTTTTTTTGCGTACTCCTCATCCGGATATATTTCTGCCTCGATCACTCCTTTTGCTTCTCTTACTAATACTTCCTGTACCAGTCTTGAAGAACTTAATTTATTCTCAAGTTCTTCCGGTGAGACATTTTCTCCATTCTTTGTAATGATCAGGTTTTTCTTTCGTCCTGTCAGATAGATAAACCTTTCTTCATCTACATATCCAAGATCCCCTGTGCAAAGCCATCCATCTTTCAGTGCGGTTTTTGTTTCTTCCGGCATCTTGTAATATCCTTGCATTACACTGCTTCCGCGAACCCACAGTTCTCCATCTACAGTCTTTGCCTCGCAGTTTGGAAGAAGTTGTCCTACTGAATTCTTTTTTACATTCCATGCAACGGTTGTACTGATGACCGGTGAACATTCTGTCATTCCATATCCCTGGAGAATCTGGATTCCAAAACGTTCGAACAGCTCAATATACTCCGGATTCAGGTATGCCCCTCCACTGCAGATCGTATGGAACTGAGATCCAAATACTGCTTCTTTTACCACTTTTTCCGGAAGGTCTTTTACGTCTTCTAATTTTTTCGCAAAAGTTTCAATCATAAGAGGTACCATCAAGATCATATTTGGCTTAAATAATTTGATATTTTTTGCTACACGCATCAAAGAGTCATTGATACAGATAATTGCACCGAGAGAAATTCCTTTCAGGATATCCATACTCAGGCAGTATGCGTGGTGAATCGGTAAAACTGACAGGATCACATTTCTCTCTGGGAGCTTCATATCCAGACATGTCGCGTTCTCAACGAGATTTCTGTGTGTCAGCATCACACCTTTGCTCTTTCCTGTTGTCCCTGATGTGAACATGATCGTACAGAGTTGATCCGGAGTAATCTCTGTTTTTTCTGCTCCTGTGTCCTCATCTATCGTTTGTTCCATCATTAATTTTGTAAGAGAAAGTATATTGCCCTCATTCGCTTCTTTCTGCATAGAAAGGATGTACTTCAGTTTTGGACACTTTTCTTTCGCTGCTTCGATCACATCTTTACGAATCTCATCCAGAATCAGGATTGTTACATCTGCACGGTCGATAAGTTCACACAGTTCTTCTGCCGGAAGTGACACATCCAACGGTACTGCAACATTTCCGCCGTCCACAATTCCAAAATAGGAAGCAATCCATAGATAAGAAGTCGCACCGATCAATGCGATATGACTTTTTGGATCTCCCAGTTTTTTCAATAATGCTGTTATTCTCTCACTGTCTTCTTTCAACTGTGTGTATGTCTTTGCCGCAATTTCATTTTTTCCTGTTTTGTAACGGATTGCGTCTTCATTTCCAAAACATTTTTCTGCATTTGTAAGAATATCGCGAATTGTTCTATATTCCATTTTCTTTTCCCTCTACTTCAAAGACTCAAGATACGCTACAGCTTCTCCGACTGTTCGGATATCTGCTGCCTTGTCCTGTTCAATCTCCACATCCATCTCGTCTTCTATTTCACCAAGCATGCTCATAAAATCAAAGGATGTGAATCCAAGATCTTCCATAAAACGTGATTCCGGCTTGATGTTTTCCTGTTCAATTTCTACATAATTACAAATAATATCTACTAACTGCTCAAACATGATTTTTTCCTTTCCATTCTGTCCTGATCGTGATTCTCAACATGATCCGGATCATCTTTCTTTTATACAAGCTTTATAATTTCTCCAATTGTAAGTTCAGGATTTTCTGCTCCCTTGAACATAATTTTACATAAATAGTAATACAGATATTCCAACTCTTCTCTTGAGATTGCTTTTTTCTGATGTTCAAAGTTGAAATCCAATCCATTATCCTCCGGTCGGTGCATGACTGTCAGATACATTGCCTGTGTTGTCATTCCATTCGGATACCATTTTGTCTTATATTGAATTCCTCCAAGATCTTCCAGTCCTTTCTCCTGCAATGTCATCGGCTGGTAAGTCAAAGACATCGGCTCATACGTCAGTCCTTTCTGTGGCTGTGGATATGTCCTGGAGCGATATGCGAAATATTCTGTCGGGTCATAATTTGCATGACGGAATAATTCATTCTGCTTATCACGGATTTCATATACTGCATCGATAAACTTCACATCTTCTGAAAATACGGTACGAAACGGGAACGAATGAATTCTTGTTCCACCGGATTTCTTTTCTTTTAATGTAGCCCTTCTGGCAATCGCATTATTGATTGATACATCCTCCTGTCCATTCATTTTCTGGAAGTAAGTACGTAATCCCATTAACAAAAGACATGCCAGGGATACCCGGTACTTTTCGCAGAAATCCATCAGACGTTTGGTCGGTTCTGCTTCCAAATGAAAGATATCCAATGCAGAACTCACATCATCTGTCGCATTAAATGCGGAACGAAGCTTTGGATTTTTAAACATTTCCCTCGCTGCATCCAGCTTATCTGTTCCATTAACACCGTTATAAACCGGCTCTGATGCTTCAATCAGTTCCCTGAAAAATTCTCTGTCTCGCTGCTGTGCTTTACTTCCAGCTTCATATGCGAGATCCTTCTTTACCTGATCTATGTAAGAACACATATCCTTTGGATATGGGACACCTTCATATTTTGCATTACAGTACAGCTCAATAATATCCTTCAGAAATGTGATCAGCGACTGAGCATCTACCACCATATGATGTCCGAGGAAATACACTCCGTTGAATCCATCTGAAGTGCGGATCATTTTAATTTTCGTCATCAGTGAATCCTCGAATGGAAATGGGACAGTTGTCCATTTCTGCATCGTATCAGCTGCCTCTTCCATAGTCACATTGGAGAAATCAACGAACTCTATCTCCCGTTCTTTTCTGTCCTGCTCTGCACTTACAACATACTGATATACATTCCCCTCTTTGTCCTTTGCAAAGCGTATCCGCATCCCTTCATTTCTCTCATATGCTTTGTAAATGGACTCTCGGAGTACATCCCAATCCAGATCTGTGCCAATTGTCAGGCTTGTGCCAATATTCAATACTGCCGCATTCGGACAAAATGGCAGATAATACAAATGAAATTTTTGCGCTACCGTCAGTGGGTATACAGGATATCCTTTTCTTGTTTTCATCATTCTATGATTCCTCCTATAAATGAATCCATTGCTCCTTCATAAGCTTCTCTGTCTTTATAATAACTTTCGCAGTGTCCTGCCCCGTGGATGATCAGCTTCTGTTTTGGAGATTTACAATTTTTATAAATTTCTTCAGACATACTGCATGGAACAAATGTATCTGCGTCTCCATGGATCAAAAGGACAGGAACTTTTGCTTTTCTGACTTCACGGGCAGAATTGCACTCATCCAGTCCATATCCTGCCTGTTTTTTATTCACCGCATCCGCAATCTGTATTATTGGAAACGCCGGAAGATGATACATACTGTGAAGTACATGTGTAAACACTGCCTTGGGCGAAGTAAACGGACAATCTGCAATAATTCCTTTTACCTGCTGCGGCAAATCAAGCCCGCTTGCCATCAATACTGTGGCGCCTCCCATAGAATTACCATGCAGGAGAATCTGAACATTTTCTCCTTCCTGTCCGATCACCCATTCAATCCATCGATATGCATCATAACGGTCCTTACATCCGAATCCAATGTATTTCCCTTCACTTTGTCCATGTGATCTCTGATCAACAAGAAGAACGTTATAACCACGCTTCAAATAATAATTTGAAATACTTCCATAATCTGCAAGCCCCTGGCTCGTGTAGCCATGAAAACAGATCACTGCTTTTTTGCATTT
The DNA here is from genome assembly GCF_020560115.1 of Mediterraneibacter sp. 210702-DFI.5.30. NCBI lineage: Bacteria > Bacillati > Bacillota > Clostridia > Lachnospirales > Lachnospiraceae > Mediterraneibacter > Mediterraneibacter sp. 210702-DFI.5.30. The sequence continues at coordinate 328,814 of NZ_JAJCME010000001.1, read as the reverse complement.
CTTTTCTTCGACATTTCCTGATCCCCGGAAATACGTTCCATGAAGCTTCAAACTGTCTTCCGACCGGATCCAGACATCTTCATGAGGCTGCTCCATCATCCACTCCCTGCATTCCTTCATCTTTGAGAAATACTGTTCCCAGTCTACCCCGGACATCTTCATCGTGCGTTCTGTCTTTGCGTTATAACGCATCATTGTTCTTCTGTAAAAGTATGCACTTCCACCTGCCTCTGCTGATACGATTCCCACCAGACCTGCAAGTGCAAGAAGTTTTCCGTAATGCATCATCTTTTTCACCTTTGCTTCCTTTTTACAGTTATTTCTGTTTCTGTGTTTTCTTTATTGCATTCTGTTCTGCTTTTCTGCTATCAATCAGTTTTTTCAGATACAAAGCTTTATCAATGTTGCCTTCTACTTTCAATTTTCCCAGTGTTACTGCCAGAACCGGATCCAGCTTTCCCTCATTGATCTTAAATAATGTCTCTGCCGAACAAGTAAAAATCGCATCTCTGTCATAATACTCGTATGGTTCCACATACAGCTTTCCTTCTTTTACCTCTGCATAAAAGATTCCCTCTGCTTCTCCTGTTACATTGAACTGATATGCAAGATGTTCATTCACAGTACTTACGTCTGCTTCCATCATCATCCCTTTTACTTTTGAAAACATGTCTGCGTATGTCATTCTTCTCTCCCTCTCCTTTTCAGCTTTTCTTCTTTCGACCGGTGGTCGATTCTCTATGTTTTTAATCTATCACTTTTTCGACCCGTGGTCAATTATCTATTTCAGACAATCTTTTGTTTTAAAGTGTCCTTTTTTTGTCCTCTTTTTTATTTCTATTTTATTGGTTCTTCCGACTTTATTGTGCTATACTTAAAAGGATATCGGTCAATTCCCGTAATCTGGAACTGGCCAAATATACTTACGAATATACGAGGCGGACTTCTATGCCAAAACAATTAAAATACGATAAGATTCTGGATGCTCTTCAAAAGCTTCTGGAAACCAAAGAACTTTCTAATATCTCTGTCAGTGAGATTGCTCAGACTGCTGAAATTGGAAAAGGAAGTATTTATTATTATTTTTCTTCCAAAGATGCAATTCTTGAAGCACTGGTAGAACGCAATTATGAAGTTCCAATAACAACAGCAAGACATCTTGCAGAGCAAAGAGAGATTTCACCTTTCACACGCATGGCTCTGATCTTTCAGGCCTGCCGAAATTCCTCTGCGGCTTTTTTAAAAACACAGCCATCAACTACAAAGGCTGCACCGGAGCGGGCTTTTCTTCATCAAAAGTACATGAATCATCTCATCGTTTCACTCAAGCCGGTTCTTGCTTCCATTATTGAACAAGGGATTGCACAGGATTTAATCCTCTGTGCTGACCCTGTTTCTCTTGCTGAGATCGTACTGATTGTACTGACTGTTAAGATGGATAACACCTTAGTACCTTCAACAGCAGATGAGATTGAACAGACAATCTCTGCTCTTGTCTCTCTTTTGGAAAAAGGAACTGAGAATCCTGCGGGATCGCTAAACTTTCTGATGGCACAGCTGTAAGCAGTTTTCTGTTCGCGGCACCTGCATTATACAACATATCCCACCATTTTGAATCGCTGACGGTGATATGATAAATCATGAGACGAAAGGAGTGTTTTTATGATTATTCGTCCTGTTTTTAATATATTATTACTCCCTGATATCACTTATTTTTTTAAACGTGATTTCTTTCCGGGGGCTGCTGCAGACCAGATTGAGGTCGGTACAGATATTCTGTTTCCATTTTTGAAAAATGAAGTGGATGAGACTACTGTTACTATAGATGATATTTACCCGGTCGGTATGTCTGCGAGAGTCGAATCCATCGGTGATGATGACAGCATCCAGATTCGTACATTAGAACGTGTCAGTCTTGATGATATTGAGCTGGATGAGAACGGACAGATTACAGCTACAGCTTCCATCCGTCCGGAGGTAGATGATCTTCCTTTAGAAGAAGAGAAGCAGACTTTCACAAACCTGCGGAACTCGCTTCTGAAATTTGTTCAGAATTATCAATGGGGGATCTGGGCAAGAAGCTACATTATCCAGAGAAAGAATATCTATGACCTCGGTTCTGCTCTTTCAGATTATCTGAACATTACTTCCGAAGAAAAATATGCAATTGTTGAGACAGATTCCCGCCGTGAGCGCTGTGAACTGATTGAGAATGCGATCAAAGAATTCATGGAAGTTGCCAAAGTTTCTTCTGAAGCACAGGAGGCACAGAAAGGTGACCAGGAGCAGCTTTACAGAGAGGTTGCAATTAAGAAGCAGATCGATTACCTTCAGAAAGAATTAGATGAGATGCACCCGGAAAACATTTCCGATGTCCGCGCTTTTGAAAAAAAGATCCAGGAATCCGGCATGAATGAAGATGCCCGTAAGGAAGCGGACAAAGTCCTGAATCGTATGAAGCAGGAAGGAAAAGACAGCCATGAATATGGGCTTCTCTATGACTATCTTGATTTTGTCACCAGTCTTTCCTGGAAGCATCCGGAATTTACACCGATTGATTTAAACCGGGCAGAAGAGATTCTTGATGAAGATCATTATGGACTTAAGAAAGTCAAAGAACGTATCATCCAGCAGATTGCTGTTATGGCACTGAACCGGAAACAGTATGGTTCCATCCTCCTTTTTGTCGGTGCGCCTGGTACCGGTAAGACAAGTATCGGACAGAGTATTGCCCGTGCGTTAAACCGCGAATATGTCCGCATCAGTCTCGGCGGTATCCGAGATGAAGCTGAGATCCGCGGTCATAGAAGAACTTATATCGGCGCTATGCCGGGACGGATCATGGAAGGGATTAAACGCAGCGGCGTTTCCAATCCTGTTGTAGTTCTTGATGAAGTAGATAAGCTTGCGAAAGATTATGGCGGAGATCCGGCAAGTGCATTGCTTGAGGTGCTTGACCCGGAGCAGAACAGTACATTTACAGACCATTATATGAATGTTCCATATGACTTATCCAATGTTCTGTTCGTCTGCACAGCGAATTCTACAGATACGATTCCTGAACCGCTTCTGAACCGTATGGAAGTGATCGATTTTCCAGGATATACGGCGGTGGAAAAATTCCATATTGCCAGAAAGCACTTACTTCCAAAAGCAATGGACGCTATGGGAATCCAGAAGAAAATGTTAAAGATAACGGATGGTGCATTGCGCAAGGTCATTGAAGATTATACGATGGAATCCGGAGTCCGTGGACTTAAGAAACAGATTGATATGCTTTGTCGTTCCGCTGCTGTGCGTCTTGTAAAAGAAGAGGGGCAGACTCTGACAGTAAATAAATCGAATCTGAAAGACTATCTCGGCCGTAAGAAACTGCATCATGACCAGAAATTAACTTCCACACAGCCTGGTGTTGTCACCGGACTTGCATGGACACAGGCAGGCGGTGAGATTCTGTTTATAGAGACAAAGCTGACAGAAGGGGAAGGAAAGGTGATCATCACCGGACAGCTTGGAGATGTCATGAAAGAATCTGTACAGATTGCACTGACACTTGTGAAGTCTCTTTATCCTAAAGAAAGCAAGGTTTTCCAGGATCATGATCTGCACATTCATGTGCCGGAAGGAGCTGTTCCAAAAGACGGTCCATCTGCCGGCATTACATTAACCACAGCACTTGCTTCCCTTGTTACCGGAAAGGCTGTCAGCCCGGATTATGCCATGACCGGTGAAGTTTCCCTCCGCGGAGGTATACTTCCGATCGGTGGGCTTCCTGAGAAACTGATGGCTGCCCAGAGGGCCGGTATTACAAAAATACTGATTCCTTTTGACAACGCAGATGATCTCGAAGATGTAGCTGCTGAAGTAAAGGATAAGCTGAAAATCACTCCGGTGAAAAAGGTCAGCGACGTTCTGAAGTTATTGCTCGGATAAAAAGTGACCTATCGTTAAACGGAAACTATGAGAAACAAAAGCCCATAGCAGGAATTCTGATAAGTTCAACAAACTTACCATTCAGATTCCGCCATGGGCTTTTTTATAGTTTTAAAATTCGACAGATAAACCGTAATCTATTTATCTGACTATTTATTCCTCTGTCTCTTCTCCAAGATAGAATACTTTGTAAAACATTTCAAGAGACTTGAAAAGCTCTTCCTTTGTGTCCTGCAGCTCTTTGATCTTCAGTACACTTCCGATCTCATCGAATGAGAAATCACCCTCGTTGTGCTCTACTTTCAACTCAAGGTTTCCATTCTCATCAAACACCAACAGGAGAACTCCTCCAACATCCGCTGTATACAACACACACATGATCTGCAATTCCTGTTTCACTGCTTCCGGAAGAGATTCAAATTCCGGGTTCAGATAATATTTCTGCTCATAGGAGCTGGCCGCACACAATACCATTTCTTCATCCATAATTTTTACACCTTATATCACTGCCCACAGTTTCTGTAAACAGTACTTACCTTTCCATATTTTCCACATTCACTGCATAATCCCGATGACTTATTCACATTCCGTAGGTCTTATCCACCTGGTTATACATATCCATATACGCCGCGCACCGAAACTTCTCCGGCATACACCGCCTCTTCGGTTCCATCTTCTTTCCGAACGATCAATTCTCCTGTCTGATTGATTCCAAGTGCGTAAGCATTGTACTGTTCTTTCGCGCCAAGAATCCGGACCTCACGGTCTTTATTAACCAGTAATTCGCTGTAACGTTCTTTCAGACCGGACAGATCTCCATGTTCAAGGAAAACCGTGTAATTCTGTTCAAAGCGTTTCATCACTGCTGCGATCAACGGTGCTCTCTTTACCACATGTCCACATTCCAGTCTGAGTGATGTCGCTGTCTCACGGATCTCCTCAGGGAACTCTGTCAGGTTCACATTGATCCCTACACCAATCGTTACATGATTAATGTAATCGATCTGAGTGCTCATCTCTGTCAGGATTCCGACGAGCTTCTTTCCATTAATGATAATATCATTTGGCCACTTGATCTTTACATCCGGGTTTCCACAGGAATCTCCGCAATCCATGATTCCCTCTGCTACACTTAATGCCATCACAAGCGTCAGCATCGGCGCCTGATCCGGTTCAATCTCCGGACGAAGCAGCAAGGACATGTAAATGCTTGAACCTGACGGTGAATCCCAAGAACGGCCCCTTCTCCCTCTTCCGGCTGTCTGCTTATCTGCTACCGCAAGTGTACCTTCCGATGCACCTTCATCTCCCATCTGCTTGATCCTCAGATTTGTAGAATCTACCGAATCGTAATAAACGATGTTTCTTCCGGCCCACTGCGTATCCATCAGGCTATCAAGCTCTTCTTTCGTCATCACATCCGGACTATCTACAATATGATAACCTTTATTCCGCACAGCTTCAACCTGATATCCTTCTTCCTGCAGCTGACGGATCACCTTCCAGACTGCAGTTCTTGACACCCCGAACTTTTCACAAAGCTGCTGCCCTGACACATATCCGTCCGCTTCTCTCAATAATTTTAATATTTCAGCTTTCATTCTAATTCCACCTCTCATCAGACCTTTATACAAAAGAAAGGTGTCTGTCCCATCTCTGGAATAACAGACACCTTCTGCTCATTCTTATTTTCCACAGAAGCCGGTCTGATCTTCAACTCATTTATCATACCAAACTTCTGCTGATTTCTCAAGTTCATCAAATAGATTACATGCTCTTAGAACTCGCCAAATGTTGCAACCATTACCGCCTTGATCGTATGCATTCTGTTCTCTGCCTCATCGAATACTTTGGACTGTGCAGACTCGAATACTTCGTCTGTTACTTCCATATCTTCGATTCCGAAACGCTGTCCCATCTCTGCTCCGATCTTTGTCTTCAGGTCATGGAATGCCGGCAGGCAATGCAGGAAAATAGCTGTATCTTTTGCATTTGCCATAACTTCTTTTGTTACCTTATATGGTGAAAGTTCTTTGATTCTCTTCTCCCATACTTCATCCGGCTCGCCCATGGATACCCATACATCTGTATAGATAACATCTGCGTCCTTTGTTCCTTCTTTTACATCTTCTGTCAGAGTAATTGTTGCTCCGGACTGTGCAGCATAACCTTTACAAGTTTCAACAAGTTCTTCGTTCGGGAAATATTCTTTCGTTGTACATGCTACGAAATGCATTCCAAGCTTAGAGCATGCGATCATCAGGGAGTTGCCCATGTTAAATCTTGCATCTCCCATGTATACAAGCTTGCGGCCTTTGAGTTCTCCGAAATTCTCACGGATTGTCAGCATATCTGCCAGCATCTGTGTCGGATGATATTCATTTGTCAGACCGTTCCATACCGGTACTCCTGCATATTTTGCAAGATCTTCTACGATTTCCTGACCGAATCCACGATATTCGATTCCGTCATACATTCTTCCAAGTACACGGGCTGTATCTTCGATGCTCTCTTTCTTTCCAATCTGAGAACCTGATGGATCAAGATAAGTTGTTCCCATTCCCATATCATGCGCTGCCACTTCGAATGCACAACGTGTTCTTGTACTTGTCTTCTCAAAGATCAGTGCAATGTTTTTGCCATGATAATGATCCACCGGTACTCCGTTTTTCTTCTTCTCTTTGAGGTCTGCTGCCAGGTCAAGCAGGTATGTAATCTCCTCTGGTGTAAAATCCTTCAGTGTCAGAAAATTTCTTCCTTTTAAATCCATTGTTCTCGTCCTTTCTATTCTATAACTATATGAATCAGAACCCTCTCTGTCCTTCTCTTCTTCATATCTTTGAACCTACATTGTAACCGATGAATTTAGTATACTACATTCATGTATAAAAATGCAACTAAAACTTTATTTTACTCTGTTTTATACATATTTATTCAGTACTTATACATTCTTTTATGCATTTTTATTATTTCTTCTCTGTCTTCCTGCTTCGAACATCAGAACCGCCGCTGCCACTGCCGCATTTAGAGATTCTGCCTCGCCTTCCATTGGGATACGGATGAGACAATCCGCGCAGTCTGCAACTTCATCACGAAGTCCGTTTCCCTCATTTCCGATTAAAAATGCACAACCAGTTGTATAATCTTCCTCGTCATATGCATTTTCTCCACGCAAATGTGCTGCGTAAGTTTTAATACTCTTCTTCTGCAGCTCTTTGATCTTCTCCGGAAGATCTTCCACATAGAGGAACGGCATACGGAATACAGCCCCCATTGTGGAACGGATTACCTTTGGATTGTAGACGTCCACGCAATCTTTGCTCAATAAGATTCCGGTTACACCTGCTGCCTCAGCTGTTCTGAAAATAGTTCCGAGATTTCCCGGATCCTGCAGATTATCCAACACAACCAAGTGCGGTGCCTTCTGATTTTTCACCTGCATCAGGTCATTCATCGTATAATTGAGTCTCTTCACAATCGCCAGAATTCCCTGCGGTGTCTTTGTATCTGACACATAAGCGAACACAGTATCTGTCAGAAGCTCGACCGGCGCCTGTAATTTCTCTAAAAATTCTTTATTCTTCTTTGCAAAGCTTTCTGAAGCATATACTTTCTCAATTCGTTCCGCCGGAATCTCTTCTGTCATTCTTGGTCCTTCCACGAGAAAGATTCCTTTTTCATCTCTTAAGCGGCTCTTCTTCTGCAGCTTCGCCAGTTCTTTGATCTGTGCATTCGATGTACTTGTTATCATAATCTATTTCTCCAATTTTCCAATTTTTTCGAGTACTTTATTTGCTCCAACCAAAATCAATAGTGCATTCTCCGGAAGCGGCATCTGTGGATTAAACTCTACATTAACATTTCCGTCCTGCATGATTCCTACAACTGTAACTCCATATTTCGTACGTATACCCAGTTCTGCCATACTGTGATTGATCCACGGTTTTGGAACAGCGATCTCAACCATACTGTAATCATTTGACAGTTCAATCCAGTCTGTGAATTCTGTTGCCAGAAGGCTTTTGGCAACCCGGCTGCCCATCTCAATCTCAGGATATACAACAGTATCTGCCCCTACTTTCTTCAATATAGTTCCCTGTAACTTATTCTTTGCTTTGGCAACAACCTTTGGAATTCCTATTTCTTTACAAAGCAGAGTCGCCATGATCCCTGCTTCAAGATTCTCCGCAACTCCAATAATTGCTCCGTCCAAATTCCTTGTTCCCAGTGCACTCAGAGCTTCTTTCTCTGTGATATCTGCCGTAATAGCATAAGTTACTCTGTCCGAGATCTCCTGAATTGTCTCCTGTGATTTATCTACAACAATCACATCGCATCCCATATTTTCAAGTGTCAAGGCCACACTCCGGCCAAAGCTACCAAGCCCCAGAACTGCAAACTGCTTTCTCATCGTTTTCTCCTTCTCATATACTGCTTCTTATCTTTTCTTTATCCCGTTTCTTTTATCTTCTCTTTTATATTTTTATCCAACCATAATCTTCGCTTCCGGCAAAGTACGGAACTGATTCTTCTTATCCACATGACCGGAAAATATAAGTGCCATCGTCATTGGTCCGATTCGTCCAATATACATCATGAGCATCAGAACGACATGACTGATATCACTAAGCACCGGCGTCAGATCCACTGTCAGACCAACTGTTGCCATCGCAGATGTCGCCTCAAACATCAGATCAAGGACTTTCTGCTGTGGCTCGATCACTGTCATCACCGTCACCCCAAACAACCAGAAGACAAATGTCACAAGTGTGATTGTTATCCCTACTCTTATAATTTCGAATGTAATTTTTCTTCCATAACATTCCGTATCTTTGTTTCCTCTCAAGACAGAAATCGCTGTAAGCAAGAGAACAGCAACTGTTGTTGTCTTGATACCACCTGCAGTTCCTGCCGGTGAACCACCGACGATCATCAGCATGCAGGCCAGCAGCTTCGAACCATTCGTAAGGCCTGACTGAGATATGCTGGCAAATCCTGCCGTTCTCGTCGTCACAGACTGGAAAAAAGCCGCCTGGAATTTCCCTGCAGCGTTCAATGTTCCCATCGTTGCCGGATTATGATGCTCCAACAAATAGAATCCCAAAGTTCCCAAAGTAAGAAGGAACAACGTCATTGTCAGAACAATTTTACTCTGCAGGCTCAGTCTTGTGATCGTTCTTCCGACTGGCCGTTTTCCCTTGGACTGTATTGTCATCTTTATATTCTTCGCAAGATCGATCCATACCGGATAACCAAGACCGCTGAGAATGACAAGCATTGTTGTCGTAATTGTGATCACTGGTGTATTGACATATCTCGTAAAGCTTGAATCTCCAAGAATATCTACACCCGCATTACAAAATGCAGAGATTGAGTGAAACACGGAATAGAAGATTCCCTTCGCAACACCATACTCCGGAATAAACTGAAATGAATATCCGATTGCGCCAATTCCTTCTACAAGAAATGTTCCCCACAATACTCTTTCAATAAACCGGATCATTCCTTGAAGTGTGGACAGACCATAGGCTTCTTGAATGACAACTCGTTCCTTCATATTTATTCTTTTTCCAACCAGAATTAAAAATGCAGTTGTACATGCAATGATTCCAAGTCCGCCGATCTGGATCAGAATAAGCAGAATCACTTTTCCTGCCACTGTAAATTGCGCAGCCGGCACAACTGTCACCAATCCTGTCACGCAGACACATGTTACAGCTGTAAACAGTGCATCGATATAACGAATCGGCTGATGATTTGAAAATGGAAGCCATAAGAGCAGACTGCCAAGCAGAATCACGCCAAAGAATCCGATTGATATGATCCTCACTGTATTCCATTTTGCTCTTCGTGCTTTTCTCCTGTCTTCATCTATATAAAATCCATACATGTCTATCTTTCCTCGCTCTCACATGACAATTATTAAACACCATGTTACCACTCCCTTTTATCATCTGCAAGTAAAAGCTGATAAAACGAAAGATACGCCACTCTGATTCATCCTCAGAACAGCGTATCCTTCGTTTGGCGGTTTATTTAAAATTATTATATAGTTTGAATCATTTTTAGTGATCTGTAGACTCGATCTCTCCATCGAATCCCGCATCTTTTATCATTTTCATTGTGTCATCGATTTCCTGGCCTCCGGCTGTCAGATAACCTGATGCAAAGATAGAATCAACAACTTTGAAAAGTTCCGGTTCCAATCCCTTGAAGTAAACTTCTCTTCCTGCTGCACAGCGGATATCGGACTTCGGAATCATCAGTCTTGCCAGACAAAGAACTTTCAAGCAATACTCCGGTGTCAGCTCTGAGATATCACGATCTGCCAGTCTTGTTCCCGGAATCGGAAGTAAGAAATTGATCGGAACCGATTCCGGATTGATCTCGCGAAGATCCATCAGCATATCAACGATATCTTCCTTACTCTCACCCATTCCAACAATTCCACCACTGCAGATCTCGAATCCAAGACTCTGAAGCATCTTGATATTATTCACACGCTGATCATAAGTATGTGTTGTACAAATCTCCGGATAGAAAGAACGGCTGCTGTTCAGATTATGGTTGATACGGTCCAATCCAGCATCTTTCAGGATTCTTGCCTGCTTCTCTGTCAGGAAGCCGATGGAGCAGCAGATCTGTGTATCTTTCTTCTTCATCTCGCGGATACGGTCTGCAAGATCTTCAATCTCCTCGTCTGAGAATCCGATTCCACTCAATCCGATACAATGTCTTGCAAGATGTTTCTCATCTACCAGGTCATTATCTCCATAAAGCTTTTCATCTGATACTCTCTTGTACTTCTCAATCTCTGCCTGAGAATCCTTAGATTGTGCACAATAAGCGCAGTTCTGTGTACAGTTTCCACTACGAACATTTGTCAGAAGCTGAACGCTTACTTTCTTCCCTTTGTATTTTGTACGAAGTGCATAAGCACACTCCATCAGACTGTCCATCTCCTCCTCTGGAAGATTCAGCACTTCAACTGCTTCTTCTCTTGTAAGCGGACATTCTTCATCCCAGTTTTTCAGTAATGTATGAATTGATCTGTTTGACATGGTATATTTCCCTTTCTTCTGTTTCTATGATATGAGTTTCAAAAGTAATTTTTGTCATTCACTGATGCAACCGGATTACTCCATTGCTATGTAATTCCCGCAATCCTCAAATATCTCCAACGCTTCTTCAGCATTATCATTCTGTTGATCTTATTTACAACATATGAAAATAGTATAGCCATGTCTTTTTCGATTGTCAACCTTTTCTTTATTTGAGTTGACATCTTTATTATTTCTAGAACAAAGAATGTGCCTTGCACATTCTTGCGCCTGCGGCGGTCGCTTGCGACATCTACATTGTACGCCGCAGTGCGCATCCTTAGCGGAGCGTTTTTTATATATTAGGAAAGCACTTTCCTAATATATAAAAAAGAACCCCACCATTCACTGGCAGAGTCCTCTCTTTCTTCTTATACTTTAAATCTATATCCCACACCCCAGATTGTCTCAATATATTGAGGATGTGAAGTATCATACTCAATCTTCTCACGGATCTTCTTAATATGTACTGTAACAGTTGCAATGTCTCCGATCGACTCCATATCCCAGATCTCACGGAAAAGCTCTTCCTTGCTGTACACATGATTCGGATGTCCTGCAAGGAAAGTTAAAAGGTCAAATTCTTTCGTTGTGAAAGACTTCTCTTCTCCATTCACCCAGACACGACGTGCTGTCTTGTCAATCTTCAATCCACGGATCTCGATCACTTCATTCTGCTCTACATTACTTCCGATCAGTCTCTCATATCTTGCAAGATGTGCTTTCACACGCGCTACAAGTTCACTTGGGCTGAACGGTTTTGTCATATAATCATCTGCGCCAAGTCCAAGCCCACGAATCTTATCAATATCATCTTTCTTCGCTGAAACCATAATGATCGGTGTATTCTTCTGGCTGCGGATCTGACGACAGATCTCAAATCCATCTACTCCCGGAAGCATCAGATCCAGAATGATCAAATCAAATTCTCCTTCAAGTCCTTTTTTAAGTCCTATCTCACCATCATTCGCAACCTCGACTTCAAAACCACTCAGCTCCAGATAGTCTTTCTCAAGATCTGCAATGCTTTCCTCGTCTTCTACGATTAAAATACGTTTACTCATCTTCTACGGGTACCTCCTGATATTTTCTTATTACAAAATACATCGTGGTTCCAACGCCCTCTTCGCTGGTTGCCCAGATCTTTCCTCCGTGCTCTTCCACAATCTTCTTCACGATAGAAAGACCGATGCCGCTTCCTCCCTTGGAAGAATTCCTTGAAGCATCTGTCCGGTAGAAACGGTCAAAGATATTCGGCAGATCCTTTGCCGCAATGCCCTTTCCGTTATCTCCCAGTTCTACCTGAATAAAGTCTCCCACGTCCTTTACATCCATCGTAATCTTCACCTTTGGCTTATCTGTATATTTGATAGAATTTGATACGATGTTATTGATGACTCTTCGAAGCTGCTCCGGATCTACGATCACCTTGCTGTCCTCTTCCATAAAGTTCCTGTAAGTAAATTCAGCTCCCTTTGATTCCAGTTCTACACTTAAATCCTCCGCACAATCTGCAAAATATCCCTTCGCAGAGATTGTTGTGAAATTATACGGAATTCGATTCGTATCGATCTTTGAATAAAGCGTCAGTTCATTGATCAGAAGATTCATCTCATTAGCTTTATTATAAATGGTTCTGATGTATCTGTCCATCTTTTCCGGCGTATCTGCTACCCCATCCATGATTCCTTCCACATAACCTTTGATCGCTGTGATCGGAGTCTTCAGGTCATGTGAAATGTTACTGATCAGCTCTTTATTCTCTCTGTCAAATGCTACCTTTTCTTCGGCCTGTGCTTTCAGTCTGAGACGCATCTCTTCAAAGTCCTGACAGAGTTGTCCGATCTCGTCATTTGATTCTGCCTTGATCTCAAAGTCAAGATTACCCTCTTTGATATTGCGTGCAGCTCTCTGAAGTTTCTCCAGCGGGACCGATACCGATCTGTAGATCCACAAGATTAGAAATGCTGTCGTAAGGACAACTGCGATCAGATACAGCTGCTGTATCTCTGCCCCTCTTCCCGGAACAAATGCATGCATTGCGATCAGTGCAAATGTTACAGGAAAGATCATAACGACTACAAAAGCAATAATTAGTTTGGTACGTAATTTCATAGAAGCATCTCCTTTCCGTATTGAAAAAGGTGCCTGACACTTTATGACGGGTGTCAGGCACCTTCCGGTGCTTGTATCAGATATTTCTATCTTACAGATATTTCTTTAAATCGTCAACCTTGTCCAGCTTCTCCCATGGAAGATCCAGGTCGTTGCGTCCAAAATGTCCGTAAGCTGCTGTCTGTTTGTAGATCGGTCTTCTCAGATCCAGCATCTTGATGATTCCTGCCGGACGGAAATCAAAGTTCTCACGAAGGATCTCAACCAGTTTTGTATCAGAAAGTTTTCCTGTTCCGAATGTATCAACTGCGATAGATGTCGGCTGTGCAACACCGATTGCATAAGAAAGCTGAATCTCACATTTCTTAGCAAGTCCTGCTGCTACAACATTCTTTGCTGCATAACGTGCTGCATAAGCTGCAGAACGGTCTACCTTTGTACAGTCCTTTCCTGAGAAAGCACCGCCACCGTGACGAGCCATTCCGCCGTAAGTATCAACGATGATCTTACGTCCTGTCAGTCCGCTGTCTCCGTGTGGTCCACCGATCACGAAACGTCCTGTCGGGTTTACGAAGAACTTTGTCTCTTCGTCTACGAGTTCTGCCGGAATAATCTCATCGAATACATATTTCTTAATATCCTCATGAATCTGCTCCTGAGTCACATCCGGGTCATGCTGTGTAGAAAGAACAACTGCATCCAGACGCTTTACAGAACCGTCTTCGTTGTACTCTACTGTAACCTGTGTCTTTCCATCCGGACGAAGGTAAGTAAGAGTTCCGTCTTTACGAACCTTTGTCAGCTGAAGTGCAAGCTTATGAGCCATTGCAATCGGGTAAGGCATATACTCTTCTGTCTCATCAGAAGCATAACCGAACATCATACCCTGGTCTCCTGCCCCGATCGCCTCGATGTCTTCATCTGACATCTTGTTCTCTTTCGCCTCAAGTGCTTTATCTACTCCGAGTGCGATATCTGCTGACTGCTCATCCAGTGTTGTGATCACGCCACATGTATCAGCGTCAAATCCATATTTTCCTCTTGTGTATCCAATCTCACGAACAGTGTCACGAACAATCTTCTGGATATCTACATAAGCCTGTGTTGTAATCTCTCCCATAACCATTACAAGACCTGTTGTACAGCATGTCTCACATGCCACACGGCTCATCGGGTCCTGTCTCATCAGTTCATCAAGGATCGCATCTGAAATCTGGTCACACATCTTATCCGGGTGTCCCTCAGTTACTGATTCTGATGTAAATAAAATCTTTTCTCTTTCCATATCTGTTCTCCTTTCCGATTGCTGTCCCCACAGCAATATCTCACTTTCTCTCGCTTGTGCTGTCTTCATTTGCTTACATTGCCAATAATGAAAACAGCCCGCATCAAGCGGACTGTCAGTTTATCTTAACAATCCTCTTATTGTTCGAAATAACTCGCTCAGGTTGGCACCTTCCTATTACGAGGGGTTGCCGCAGCTTCTTAGATCCTTTGTATCTCCACTGCTCTGAATAAGAGAAAGTATCATCTATTTAATTTTGTTTCGTATCAGACTATACAACACCTTGTTGATTATGTCAATACCGTTTCCTGAAGTTGATAAAACTTTTATATTTCTATGATTCTGCATCAACATCTTTCAACTCCGTGATCACTCCGGTATCATCGATTGTAATATTCGGTGAAATCTTCTGCAAGTGATCAAAAAGTGCTCTCTGGGACTCTGCATTATTCAGATACTGTGTCTGGCTGTCTTTCTGCTCACACGGTGTAAAGGACATCTGCTTCAATCCTTCTGATGTAATCTCAAGATTCAGAAGTCCCGTATATTTTGTCTCATCATTAAACCAGAAATCGCCCAGACTGTATACAATAGGTCCATCTTCTGTATATTCAATTCCCTGAAGTACATGCGGATGACCTCCGATCACGATATCTGCTCCTGACTTCAGGAATTCTTTTCCATGCTCTGTCTGTGTTGAATTATACATATCCTCATCTTCTGTTCCCCAATGAACATATGCGATCAGATAATCACATTCCTTTGATGCATCCGCGATCACCTGATTATACTCTGTTGTGTCGTAGGATGTAAGAATACCTGTCGTTGAATCTGTTGCTTCCGGTGTAAATTTATACTGTTCTCCCTCGGAAGCTGCCACAAATCCGATCTTGATTCCATTGATAATATAATAAGTCGGCTGCTTTGCCTCATCCAGATTCGTTCCGCCTCCAACATGAGTGATCTTCGCCTGATCTAACAGATTGATCGTATCATCCATCGCATCTGCACCATAATCGTAAATGTGATTATTCGCAATTGAAACAATATCTGTCCCCATCTGTTCCAGCAACTTCATGCGTTCTGGTTTTGCACGGAATACATAATACTTATCCTCCAGCGGGGTTCCACGGTCACTGATACAATATTCATGATTCAGGAAGAAAATATCTGCTGCATTTGTCTGATCCAGAATTGTCTTGGAAATGCATTTGGACAAGTCATTTACCGTATCATAATAATCGAGAACATATCCATCTTCCTCCAGACAGAGGTCACCTGCTGCTGTGATCTGCACGGTTCCGTTCTCTGCTGCCTTCTTCTCATAGATATGATTCTTCGCAGCGGTAGCTTTATCCTTTAATTTTCCTTCGTATGTATCTGACAGAACATGCAAAGTTGCTCCAAAGGAATCATAAATGTCCTGCGCTGTTATCTTTTTATTCTTCTGATAGACTGGAAATAAATCATCCATCTCTTCAGAATAGTTCTTTTCCAGCCATTTCGTAAATGCTGTAACATCAGACTTTTCCGCTGACACTCCATTATCCGTCAGGAAAGTGTTGTAGCAGTCATTCAGCGATTCATTCATCTGTGCAGTCTCCTGCTCCAGTTGTTTTTTCTGTTCTGCCGCCAGTTTCTTTTTCTTAGCCACATTGACTGCAAAGACTGCCAGCGCTATGATTATGCACAACAAAATACAGCCGGAAATAGTCATTCTTCGTCTGAGCTGTCTGATTCTCTTTTGTTTGATTTCTTCTCTCTGTCTTTTTCTCCGTTCTTCTGCCTGTTCAAATTCATTCATCGTTCGTTGCTCCTGCTGTTTTCTTATTAATATCCCGCCACTGTTTCATTAGACCTGCCTGATCGCCTATTACGCCATAACTCCTGACATATAAACTGAAAACAGGTATCAGAACTTTCGTTCCGACACCTGCATACGTTCCCACATCATATTTCTTCGGATTCTGTCTGTATCGGCTCACTGCCGGCCGCAGCTTGTTGTAAACAGTAACCTCGGTTTAGCCAACTTTTAATTTGAATTTCTGAATCTCTTTTTCACTGGACACTTTCTCGATGATTCCACCCAGACTTCTGAGTTTCTCTTCAAAGCGTTCGTATCCTCTCTGGATATAAACAATATCATCTACGATCGTAATTCCTTCTGTTGCAAGTCCTGCGATGCAAAGCGCAGCTCCTGCACGAAGATCCGGCGCGCTGACTCTTGCTGCTGTAAATTTCTCAACACCCTCGATTGTTGCTGAATTGCCTTCAACTTTGACATTCGCACCCATACGTGCCAGCTCATCTAAATATTTAAAACGATTCTCGAAGATACTTTCTGTGATCGTACTTGTTCCCTTCGCAAGTGCAAGCACAACCCCGATCTGTGGCTGCATATCTGTCGGATATCCCGGATATGGTAATGTCTTCACCTGTGTACTTGTCAGACGTCCCTTAGCCACTACACGGACTGCATCGTCAAATTCTTCCACTTCACATCCGATATCTACCAGCTTGGAGATCGTTGCATCTAAATGCTTCGGAATCACATTGAGTACTGTCACATCTCCGCGTGTTGCTGCAGCGGCAAACATAAATGTTCCTGCTTCGATCTGATCCGGAATGATGGAGTACTCTGCCTTGTGCAGGGACTTCACTCCACGGATCTTGATCACGTCTGTTCCTGCACCACGGATATTTGCTCCCATACTGTTCAGGAAGTTCGCTACATCTACAACATGTGGCTCTTTCGCTACGTTCTCCATGATCGTAAGACCGTCAGCCATAGCTGCTGCCATCATTACGTTGATCGTTGCACCTACAGTCACAACATCGAAATAAAGATGTGTTCCCTTCAGTTCTTCCGCCTCTGCAACAATCTTACCATACTCAATGTCTACATCTGCTCCAAGTGCACGGAATCCTTTCAGATGCTGATCGATCGGTCTGCTTCCGATATTGCATCCTCCCGGAAGTGCTACTTCTGCTCTCTTGTATTTTCCAAGAAGTGCACCTAACAAATAATAAGACGCTCTGATCTTCTTAATATAGTCATAATCAATACTGAAATCTCCAATTGTATTTCCATTGATCTTTACTGTATGTCTGTCAATTCTCTGTACCATTGCACCGATTCCCTCGATTGCCTCCAGCATGACATTAATGTCATTCACATCCGGAAGATTCTCAATCAAAACCGGTTCATCTGCCATGATTGCAGCTGCAAGAATTCCAAGTGCCGCATTCTTAGCTCCGCCGATTTCAACTTCCCCAACCAGCGGATTACCACCCTTAATAATATATTGCTCCATTTTGCACCTCAATTGTCCGATTCTGTATTACTTCCCACAGATCCTGTGTTCAGTAACGATTTATTCTTGTGTCTTTGTCTATACGAAAAGAACTATCTATCTTAATTACAATATAATCCATACATAACTATAACACAAAATCTTTCATTGTGGAATCCCTTTTTTCTATGACGGTAATATTCACGCTTTATTTTAAGAGTAATTCTCAATAGCATCAAGTACATTTTCTATTGTTTCTTCAATCTGACAGCCCTCTTCACTGATTGTCACATCTGCATACTTCTCAAAAAGGACTTTTCGCTCGTCATACAGGTCTTTTAATGTCTGACCGTCCTTCAAAACAACTCCTCTTTTTTGAGGATTCCTGATTCTCCTCTTTATTGTCTGATAAGAAGCATGAAGATATACAACAATTCCGATTTCTTTAAAATGTTTCATTGCTTCCTCGCAATAGACAACACTTCCGCCCGGAGAAATAACCGCATTTTCTGCTTTTATATCACGATTTACCTGATTTTCAATTTTTAAAAACCCATCATCACCGACTTCTGCTATGATTTCACGCAGAAGTTTTCCTTCTTGTTCCTGAATCAGAAGATCTGAATCTATGAAACCTTTTCCAAGTCTTTTTGCTACTACAATACCAACTGTACTTTTTCCGACAGCCGGCATACCGATAAATATAAGATTACTTTTCATCTGTATCTGTTCCCTTCTTCTGAATCCGTTTCTTTTGTTGTAATCTGAATGATTATATCATAGATTTTCCTGGCAATGAACAATAACTGTAAATTTTTTGTTTCCTTTTTCTCTGTTCGCCCCTGCGTCGGTAGATTTCCTGATACAGCAGGACTTCCGCCAGATCTCTTAACATCCGCTCTTCCCCGGCAAACATTTTCTCCTGTTTTTTTACATTTTCGCAAATTCTGCTGCACATGATGCGTAGTTGCAATTTATCCGGATAAACATCAAACATCACACTCCCCGTGTATTCCATCCTGTCACATTCCTCTTCGACATAAGGCAGTATTCTCTTTGGAAGATCCGGGTACAGGCTTTTCATATACTCCAGGTCTGTCCTTTCTGCTCTCTCATCATATTCTGTCTGTATCGGATAGGCCATATAATAAGGCAATTTCTGGTACATGTTGCTCACTCCCACTGACAATAAGTTGTGCCGTCTCTGCTGTCCGCATTCCTGTTGATTGCAGCTTATAAATCCGGCGGCTATATAACGTTACTGTTCACACAATGTGCGACCAGCAACGCATCTCGCCATTTTAAATCGCCTTTGGCGATGGGGCGAGATGCATTCAAGTCAAAACACGCATCCTCCGTGTCAATCAGCGAAGTGATTGACACGGGAGTGAACAGTAACTATATAACTACTATATGATTTTCCTTACTCAACTGTTACTTTCACACAGATTCTTCATTTTACGATCAAAAAGAAAAAGAAGTCCTGGCTTTTCCGCCGGACTTCCTTGCCTGTAATTTCATTATTCACTTTCTCTTAAGATTCTGAGAATCTCCAGTCTGGTCTCCCCAACGCCGATCACATCTTCTCTCTGAATCTCTGTTGGACGATTTACCAGGATTCCGTTCAGGTATGTTCCGTTCTTGGAACCATCATCCATCAGATACAAACAGTCACCTCTCTGTATGATCACACAATGCTGCTTGGATACTCTTCCATCCTCATGCAGTGGCAGATACTTCTCATAATTGTCATTCCTCTTTGCTCTTCCGATTCCCACTTCATCATAGAATATGAAGCTATATTTCTGCCATGTATCCAGATCTTCCAGGATAATCTTCCACTGTCTTCTTTTTTTAGAAGAACGCTTCGCTGAATCCATAGAACCGTTCTGCCCTGAACTGCGTCTCTTCTTTCCCTGCGGCTGATCCTCTTCTGGATCATATCCCTGATCTGCCTTGTTACGCTTTCCATTCCTGGACTGCTTTCTCCGCTCTGCGTCCTGTGCCCTATTCTTTTTTACACTTATAAATGTACTGCAAAGAAGTGCGATACTTCCTAAAATCAGCAGTACCATAATCGCCCAATACCACATATGCATTATCACTCCTATCTGAATCTTAATCGTACTATATTTTTACGTTCTCGGCAAGCATAACATGTATCTTTTTGTCGAATTTTGTGATAAAATAAGTAGAAACAGAGAAAATAAGTGATTTTTAGAAGAGGTAATATCATGGAAAGAAATGAATTGTGCTGGTGCGGCAGCGGCAAGAAGTATAAGAAATGCCATATGCCGATTGAAGAAAAGATAATGATGCATGCTGAACGTGGTGAGATTGTTCCGACACGTAAGATTTTAAAAACTCCATTCCAGATTGAAAAGATCAGAAAAAGTGCTGAGCTTAATACAGCGATCCTGGATGAAGTAGCAAGACAGATCCACATTGGAATGAGCACACAGGAGATTGATGACATCGTATATCGTTTCACAAAAGAACACGGTGGTATCCCGGCTCCGCTCAATTATCAGGGATTCCCTAAGAGCGTGTGTACTTCTATTAATAATGAGATTTGTCACGGCATTCCGGATGAGAATATCATTCTGGAAGAGGGAGATATCATCAATGTTGATGTATCCACTATTCTTGACGGATATTTTTCTGATGCATCCCGTATGTTCAAAATGGGAAAAGTATCTGAACGTGCAGAGCGCATCGTCCGCGTCACAGAAGAGTGTGTGAAGCTTGGACTTGAGGCTGCGAAGCCTTGGGGACATTTAGGTGATATCGCAGATGCGATCAATACACATGCCCGTGCAAACGGATACTCTGTCGTAGAGGATATCGGCGGACACGGTATCGGTCTGGAATTCCATGAAGATCCTTTTGTCAGCTATGTGACACCAAAGGGAAGTGAGATGCTTCTCGTTCCAGGTATGATGTTCACGATTGAGCCTATGATCAACGAAGGCAGCCCTGACTTCTTCGTAGATGAGGACAATGACTGGACTATTTATACAATGGATGACGGTCTTTCTGCCCAGATTGAGTACATGGTTCTCATCACTGAGAATGGGGCAGAGGTTCTTACAAAATAATAATAGTAACAAATACGGGATGAACAGATATTAAAACTGCTCATCCCGTATTTTTATTATTCTTGTATAATGCTCTTTCTTTATCTGCAAAATACCGTTCCACTTCTTACGGCATCAATCTCAATGCTTCTGCCGGCTTTAATACGATTGCTGAATGAGATCCCATATTCAGGACAATCTCTCCATCTTGTACGATATACTCGTCATATTCTGTCGTATAACCGTTTTCATAAGAGTAGATCAGTCGTTTCATCCGTCCTTCCATCTCTACACCCGCATACCATACCGGTACGGTCACTGTACGAAGTTCATCACTGTTATTCACAACAACGACAATCTGTTCATCTGCTTCAAATCTTCCATAGGCCAGCAGATTTTCATCTGACGCCAGTAACTTGATAGAACCTTTTTTCAGCGGTTTCTCTTCCTTGTGGATACGGATCACTTCTTTGTGGAATGCCTGAAGTTCTTTGTCTTCGTTCCCCCATGGGAAAGTTCTCCGGTTATCCGGATCGGTGAATCCACAAAGTCCTGCCTCATCACCATAATAAATCGTCGGCGCACCGATCCAGGTCATCTGCATAATAACCGCTTCTCGTAAGATTGCCTTATTCACATCCTTTTCAGCTGCTTCTGTTCCAAGCTGTGCCACGCGTCCTGCCTTGTGGTTCGTACGTGTCAGGAAACGAGAATGGTCATGGTTTGAAAGTTCATTCATTGCCACCTGCAGAGATGGTGTCAGCATACTTGCCATAAAATGACGCATCGCTCCGACAAAGTTGTCAGCATTTCCACACAGATCCGGACGATATTCATCACTATGCTTCTCCATACCAGTCAAAAACCAGGTCAGCGGTTCCATAAATGCGTCATAATTCATAACGCTGTCCCACTCATCTCCCTGAAGCCAATCCTGCGGATCTCCATAATGTTCTGCTAATATAATTGCATCCGGATTCGCATCCTTAACTTCCTTTCGGAATCTCTTCCAGAAGATATGGTTGTATTCATTACTGAATCCAAGGTCCGCTGCAACATCAAGACGCCATCCGTCTACGTTATACGGCGGTGATACCCATTTTCTTCCGATATCCATAATGTACTGCTCAAGCTGTGGTGAATCCTCATAATCGAGCTTTGGCAATGTATCATGTCCCCACCAGCCATCATATGTTCCGTTATAAGGCCAGAGTTCATTTCTCGCATCATGGAACAGGAAAAAGCTGTTATATGGACTTTCTTTACTTACATATGCTCCCTTCGGATAGTCCGGCTGCGGCTCATAGATACGTTCTCTGTCCATCCATTTGTTAAAAGAGCCACAATGATTGAATACACCATCCAGAATTACACGCATTCCACGCTTATGCATCTCTTCTACCAGTTTGATAAACAACTGATTACTTGCCTCAAGATTGCGGATATCTCCTGTACGTTGCTGATACTTTGTCGCATGGATATTATCCTTTGCACCTGCCGGAAGTACTTCTCCGTCATCCACAACAATCTTTCCATAATGCGGATCTATGTAATCATAATCCTGAATATCATACTTATGATTCGACGGAGAAACAAACAGCGGATTGAAGTAAATAACTTCAACTCCAAGATCCTGCAGATAATCCAGCTTATCTAAAACACCCTGTAAATCCCCGCCGTAAAAATTACGGATATCCATTGCTTCCGGTGCCTGATTCCAGTCCTTCACCTTGCGGCTCGGTGCCCCAATATAAATATATTCGTTATCCTCCACATCATTTGTCGGATCTCCATTATAAAAACGATCAACAAAGATCTGGTACATCACAGCACCTTTCGCCCACTCGGGTGTCTTAAATCCCGGCGAAATAATAAAATCATAATAGTTTTCTTTTTTCCCTGTTATTCCATACCTACTATAAAAACAGATTTCTGCTCCCTGCTTGATTTCAAAACAATATCTTAAGATATCCTCACCAAGCTGATACTCAATCTCGTAAAAGTCAAATTCACCGTTCGTACGTGTCTTCCACATAGGATACTCCTGTTCTCCGATGTGAAGTTTCACTTCGTCAACATCATTGTGTGCCGTACGAAATCGCAACACTACTTTTTCATTTATCTCAGGCTCTGCCGGACAGACATAATCACCTGTACCGTCACAAAACAGTGCTTCTCTATTCACCTGTTTAGCCTCCTTTAACTCAATTCTTAAAACTATTCTAAAATAGAACCAAAATACCCCCGGCCAACACGGGATCGCCCGCCGGCAGAGGGTATCTTATCCTAAATACATATAATAACTACTATCCTTCAACCTCACTGTCTGCAAACAGTGCTTCGAATTCACTTCTTGTTATCTTTTCCTTCTCAAGAAGCAGTTGTGCACACTTCTCGAGTACCGGATGATACTCCTGAATAAGTGTACGCGCTTTCAAATAACACTCATCAATAATACGTTTCACTTCTTCATCAATCGTTCCGGCCACTTTTTCGCCATACCCTCTTGATGTATGACCGAAATCACGTCCAATGAATACTTCATCGCTGTCATTATCATAATTGATCAGCCCCAGTCTTTCAGACATACCGAACTTCGTGATCATTGATTTTGCAATTGCTGTTGCCTGCTTGATATCCTGGGAAGCTCCCGTTGTGATATCATCAAAAATCTCTTCTTCTGCAACACGTCCGCCAAGGGAAACTGTAATTTCCTGAAGCATATGCCCCTTTGTATTGAACATATCATCCTTCTCCGGAAGCGGCATCGTATATCCGCCGGCTCCGCCTGTCGGAATGATAGATACGCTGTAAACCGGTCCTACATCCGGAAGCAGGTGGAACAAAATCGCGTGTCCGGCTTCATGATAAGCTGTAATCCTGCGTTCTTTCTCAGAAACGATACGGCTCTTCTTCTCCGGACCGATTCCGACCTTCACAAATGCATGACGGATATCAGACTGCTGAATGTACACCCGGTTCTCCTTCGCTGCCAGAATTGCAGCCTCGTTGAGAAGATTCTCAAGATCTGCTCCTGAAAATCCTGCCGTTGTCTGGGCAATCTGCTTCAGATCCACATCATCTCCAAGCGGCTTATTTCTCGCATGAACTTTCAGGATCTCTTCTCTGCCCCCTACATCCGGACGTCCGACAAGGACATCACGGTCAAATCTTCCCGGTCTTAAGATTGCAGGATCCAGAATATCCTTACGGTTTGTCGCTGCCATTACGATAATGCCTTCATTTACACCAAATCCATCCATCTCTACAAGGAGCTGGTTCAGGGTCTGCTCACGCTCATCATGGCCACCGCCAAGACCGCTTCCGCGGCGTCTTGCGACTGCATCGATCTCATCAATAAATATGATACATGGTGCGTTCTTCTTCGCATCCTGGAACAGATCACGGACACGGGAAGCACCCACACCAACAAACATCTCAACGAAATCTGAGCCCGAAATGCTGAAAAATGGTACTCCTGCCTCACCGGCTACAGCCTTTGCAAGAAGTGTCTTACCGGTTCCCGGAGGTCCTTCTAAAAGAACCCCTTTTGGGATACGTGCTCCAACCTGGATGTATTTCTTCGGATCTTTCAGAAAATCTACGATCTCCTCCAGTTCTTCCTTCTCTTCTCTCAATCCTGCAACATCACGAAATGTAACCTTGATCTCATTCTTCGTACTCATCTTTGCGCGGCTCTTTCCAAAGTTCATCGCCTTAGAATTTCCCCCGCCGTTCTGACGGCTCATCAGGAAAAAGATCAGAAATACTCCACCAAGTGTGATCAGCATCGGAACTACAACTGTTGTCAACATAGAATCCTTCGGTACATCCGAAAGCCTGTACTCCACCTGATTCTCTGTCAGAAGCTTCTCTACCTGCTCAACATCTGACACATTCACTTTCCTTGTATTACCATCATCTTTCAATGTAACAGAGACGGTTCCTGTCGGAACTGCACTGTTCTGATTGATGTAAACATCAGAAACATTTTTTCCCTGTACTGCAGAGACAAAGGAGGTATATGTCATCTCCTGCTGATGCATCTGAAGCTGGTTCGCCATCCACAGAACCACAACAAGGATCACAACAAAACTGATGATCGTTGCCCCACTCAGACCTCTGCTTTTTCTGTCATTATTCAATTTATTATTGCTTCCTTTCTATTCTGCGACTTCTACTACTCCGATGTATGGAAGATTTCTATACTTCTGTGCATAATCCAGTCCGTATCCAACTACGAACTCATCCGGAATCTCAAATCCTGTCCAGTCTACGTGCACATCTTTCACACGGCGGTCTGGTTTATCAAGCAATGTGCAAAGACGGAGACTTGCCGGCTTTCTCTGACGAAGTACGTCCATCAGATAATACAGTGTATTACCGGAATCAATGATATCCTCCACAATCAATACTTCCTTATTCTCAATAGACTCATCCAGATCTTTCGCAAGTCTTACAACACCACTGGATTTTGTTCCGTCTCCATAGCTTCCAACACACATAAAGTCCATAGATACCGGAACTGTAATTCTCTTTGCGAGTTCACACATAAAGAATACTCCACCTTTCAGAACACAGATCAGATGGATCTGCTTTCCTTCATACTCTTTACTGATCTTTTCTCCGAGTTCACGAATTCTTGCATCTACTTCTTCCTCTGAAATTAACACTTTAATCTTCTCAGCCATTGTTCTATTCCTCCATAATCTTTATCTTAAGAATCTTTTTCGTCTGGTCTCCCACCTGGTAGTACGAACTCATCCTTCTGCCCGGAATCCATACGATGTGGCTTTCCTCTGCGATCAGAAGCTGTCTGTCCCGTTCTTCTTGCGGAATCTTCTCATCAATAAAGTAACTCTTCAGCTTCTTTTTCTTTCCTTCCCCATCAATTGTAAAATAATCTCCGGGTCGTCTGTATCTCACACAGAGACTGCTTTTTATTATATCATAATCAAAGCATTTCGTGTAGCTTTTTTGTGGTATCTCTTTTGCTGAATTCTTCTCATTTTCACCGCTGATTGTACAGCAGATTTTCAAATTTGTTCCCGGGATCTGTGTTTCTCCCGGAATCTGAAGCTGTAGAACAAAATTACTCTCTTCTTTTCTTTTCTCTTTCTGATGTACAGATGTAACTTTTTTATCACCTTTTGTAAGCAGAACTCCCTCATACATTCTTTTGGCTGTAACACTATACGGAAGATCGATCTGCCGTCCTGTCTGCCGTTCAAACAGTTGCAGTACCGCCAGGATATGCCTGCTTTCAATATCTTTCTGTGCCCCTGCCACTTCACTTACTGATCTTTGGATCAGTAATTTCTTTATCACAGGATCAAAGTGTTTCATTTCCTCTGCCTTGAGAAATATTTCTTTCCTGCTTTGAAGTCCGTCTGTCTGTTTTGCACAGATATTCCATGCCTGATCTGTCTGTTTTTCCAGATATTCATAGATTTCTTCTGCCTGTTCACTGAGCTTCACAAAATGTTCTACCGTCCTTGTATTAACCTGTTCTTCTAATGTCGGAATTACATGATGACGAATCCGGTTCCTTGTGTATTCATCTTCCTGATTCGTTTCATCAACACAATATCTGATATCACAATCTTTCAACCACTGTTCAATCTCTTCCCTGGACAATTCCAGAAGTGGGCGGATCCATTTTCCATACACTGGTCTTATCCCACACAATCCGCGAAGCCCGGTTCCTCTTGCCATGTTAAGAAGCATTGTTTCTGCATTGTCATTACTATGATGCGCTGTTGCAATCTTTGTCCCGCCCTGTTCTTTACAAAGTTGTTCAAATGCCTGTCTTCGCACATATCTGCCTGCTTCCTCCAATGATTCTTTCCGCTTTTTTGCAATTAATTCCACATTTTCATGAAATGCAAAAAAAGGAACCTGCATTTTATGACAAAGCATTTCCACATATGCCTCATCCTGTGCAGCCTCCTCCCCGCGCAGTTCATGATTCACATGGCAGACAAGCACCTGAAATCCCAGCTTTTCCTGCAATGAACAAAGTGCCATCAGCAGACATACAGAGTCTGCGCCACCCGATACACCTATGACAATCCTGTCCCCTTTTTCTATCATATGATATTGTCTGATATAGTTTTCAATCTTTTCCAATCTTTTATCCATCATACCTCAACTATACGTTAACGGTTACTTCTATGTCAATGACTACTTTCTGCATTTCCACAAAGCTGCAACCAAAACTGACATATCATCCTCCGGTTCTTTTCCTGTCCAGTTAAGTACCTGCTGTAAAATGTGTCTGGCCAGTTCCTTTGGATTTCGTATTTCCGTTCCTTTTATGATTGTTTCAAGAAGGAAGTCCTGCTCTCCTACCGGAAGTGCATCCAGCACTCCATCTGTCAGCATGATTACATACGTTCCATCCGTCAACTGCCGTTTCACTGAATCTATTTCAAGTGAATTCATCACTCCGATTGGAAGGCTTGTCGATGTCAGATGCTCAATCTGATCCTTTCTTCGGATAAAAGTTGAGGATGCGCCTGCTTTGATCAATTCACATTCCCCTGTATACAGATCAAACACTGTAAGGTCGATCGTAGAGTAATGGATTTCTTCTCTTCCGCAGACCAGTGTTGTATTGATCATCTGGATCGCAGTCTTTTCCGGAAATCCCGCTTCCAGAAGTTCTTCGAGAAGTTCTATCACAAGTGTGCTTTCCCGACAGGCAGCCTGCCCACATCCCATGCCATCTGACAATGCAACTCCCCTTTTACCACCCGGAAGATCCATCATCGTAAAACTGTCCCCTGAAATATTACTGCAGCCTTTTCCGATTCTTGCTATTCCGGACATTGTGTAATAGGATGGTCCTTCTCGGAAGACCACTGTTGTATAATCCGCTCCGATCAACTGCGCCCCTTCTTTTCCCGGAATCAATCTTCTTCCTGTCAGATTACTCAGAATCCCTGCCAGACTTTTTACCGGAATCTTTTCCGCTTTCCAGGTGCGCATCGTCAGATGCAATTCATATTTTCCCTCTCCATTCACAAGAAAATGCATGGAAAGTACACGTATTCCTTTTCTTTTTAATTGAGACAAGATCCGTTTCCCCAACCTTTCATCTGTAAATATGCTGTCTTCCAGGTTTTTCGCCACATTTTGCAGCATATCTGCAAATAGATCAAGCTGGGTTGCACACCCTTCCCGGCTTCTTGCGATACGATTGATCCAGATCATATTTTGTCTTGCTTCGTGAAAACTGTCAAGCATCCCCCGATAAAACCGCGGAGCCATAATGCAGCGCTGCATCAGTTTTCTTTTTGTCTCTGCATCCAGTTCATTTCCATACTGATCTACTGCTGCAAGAATCTCGTATCCCATCTGATACATCTGAATATAGTTTTCACCCCAGCACCAACTGTTTTTCTCACATTTTTCACACACTTCTTCTCTTACGCAGGCAAACATTTCATCAATCTCTTCTTCTGAAAATGTCTGCTTTTTTTCTTCTAATTTCAAAAATGTTTTCGCTAACTGTTTTAATGAAACTGCAAACTTATCAATCTGTTCCACATATAGACTACTATGTAATACCTGTCCATTTTCCATTTCCATCCCCCCTCGTTACTCAAACTGTGAGAAACACACTCCGCGAGTTTCTCAAGTTATCGCGACAGTCGCCAAGTTCTCGTGCAAGCACCGATTTTGGCTCGTTGTTCGCGTAAAAAAGAAAAACTCCAGGAGTACTTTCTCTCCCGGAGTTATCTTTCGTAAAATTCTGTATTCGTCTTTCACTGACTTTGCAGATTCGGTTACTATTCACTTGATTGGTTTAAATACGATTTCATTCGGATCAACAAGATTCAACTTATCTTCTGCAATCTCTTTCATGTAATCATCGGTCTGTACATACTGCTCGTATTCTTTAATCTCTTCTGCTCTTGCCTGCTCACTTTTGATCTGTGTCTTCAGTTCTGCTTCCTGCTGTTTATACGCTGTATTCTTTGCATGAAGCTTTACTGCATTCACTCCCAGCACACCGGAAAGAAGACACAATACTGACAAAATCATAAGAACACTTCTTTTGTACGGACTCGGACGTCTCTGCTTTGTATAGCTGCGCCGTCCAGTCACTCTTCTTTTCTTTGTCATCTAAAATTCACCCTAAAATAATACACTCTTAACGTTACCGGGAACTCAATCCTGCCTTCACTGACGGAGTCCCCCTATAAACTTCCCAATTATCAATATTCTATCTGTTTTTTCTAATAATTTCAAGGTTTTTCCTTGTTTTTTTGTGTATTTTTTCTCCAGACGAAATCAGTTTCTGAATAACGGCAACGCCAAATACAAGACCTAGTAGAAAATACCATCTGATACTACCATACATAGTTGCATATATCTGTGAGAAAATATATGCACTCATAAATATCCAGTAGAACAGATCCTCGATTCCTTTCACCAGATTATTATGTATTATCATTTTCCTTAAGAAAATCAGGATCTCATACCCAGCCCGGACATTCACACCTGTAAGACAGGCACAGAAGAAGACAAGCAGTTCTTTTTTTATATTTAGCATCTTCTTTCTGCCTCACTTGAACATCTTTGTCCAAAAGCTTTCTTCCTGTTTCTTTGCCTGTGAAATATTAGAATATGAAACACTGTCTATTGTTCCCGACAAATCTACTTCTCCCTTTTCCACACTGAGACGGTTCACATGCAAGTCTGTTCCTTTTACTAACAGCATTCCCTGCTCTGTTTCCAGAAGAATCTCATTCAGATCAAAAGACAACACATCCAGAACACCTGTCACCATACTTGTCTTTCGGTTATTGACCACCAGC
Source organism: Mediterraneibacter sp. 210702-DFI.5.30 (assembly GCF_020560115.1). Lineage (NCBI taxonomy): Bacteria > Bacillati > Bacillota > Clostridia > Lachnospirales > Lachnospiraceae > Mediterraneibacter > Mediterraneibacter sp. 210702-DFI.5.30. The sequence goes on along the minus strand of NZ_JAJCME010000001.1, from coordinate 299,186 downwards.
TTATGAGCCTTTACAGTCTTTTGCTGTTCCTCCATCTGCTGCACCTCCCTCTTCTCTGGCATACCCCACAGTATATTACTGGAACCAGATAACGGTTCCCTGTACTTTTCTATATATATGTCAGAGCTTTTCTACTTATTCCTGACAGATAAAGGTTTTATAGATGTGTCTCCAAAACTGCTTTATCGTACAATATACAGAAAGGCAGGGAATATCTCACTTTGTAAAATATTCCCTGCCTTTCTAAGATTACTGAAAACAATAACCATTGATTGACTTATACATTCCTGTCGTCTGACAGACTTTACAGGTATTTGAATAAGTCCTTTGCTTCTTCTTTTTTTGTTGTCTCCTGCAGTTCAAGAACCTCAACCTTAACGGTTCTCGTTCCAAACTGAATCTCGATCACATCTCCCGGCTTTACCTTCACAGATGCTTTCGCCGTCTTTCCATTCACCAGCACACGTCCTGCATCACAGGCTTCGTTTGCAACAGTTCTTCGTTTGATCAGACGGGAGACTTTTAAAAACTTATCCAGTCTCATATATTCTTCTACAAAATCCCCTGAACTAGTTGATTGCGTCCTTTAATGCTTTTCCAGCTTTGAATTTAGGAGCCTTGCAAGCTGCAATTGTCATAGTTTTTCCTGTCTGTGGGTTTCTTCCTTCTCTTGCTGCTCTCTCGCTCACTTCAAATGTACCAAATCCAACAAGCTGTACTTTATCTCCGGCTTTCAGCTGCTCTGTTACAACATCAACAAATGCCTTTAATGCTTTCTCAGAATCTTTCTTGGAAATCTCTGCCTTTTCAGCTACTGCTGCAATAAATTCTGTTTTGTTCATGGATTATGTCCTCCTTTATTGTACTCAAATACAATTCTATTCCTAGTTTTATTTATTCAGGTTGCAAGTCTGCACGATAACTTGCCTCAAACCCTTATGTACTGTTATAACGGTTTCCCTGTTGTTTGTCAAGATAAATCCACATTTTCCGCGGTTTGCGGAGCTTTTTTATTCGAAGATCTCTCTCAAAAATACTTCTTTCTCCTTCGTCTGTTCTACTGCTGTCTGCAGCTTCTCTACACTCTTTTCCGGAAGCCATGCTTTATTTGATCTGGAATAAGCACTTGCTGTCTTCCAGAACTTTTCCGGATAGGCCAGTCGAAGGCAAAGATACTCTCTTTCATCTGGTTTTAATTGCCGTACGCTTTCATATGCTTCTAATATATTTTGTCCTGTTTTTTGTTTCCAATGGTATTTTTCCATTACTTTTCTCAAAAGGTAATATAAATCATCTACTTGTATTCCGATTCGCATCCGCTCAAAGTTTGTTATCACCTCATTTTCCGGAAGGATCATGACATTATGATAATTATAATCTCCATGAAGCATTTTCCTTTCCCGTATACTTCTTTCATATAGATTCTGGCAACCAGACCGCTCTATCTGCTCTGTCACCTTTTCTGCCTGCCATGCAATTTCTTCATAATGCTTCAGATAATAGGATTCGAATTCATTTTTTGCAACCCGTTTTCTGATAAATGACCGCACTTTTTTCATTTCCCTGTTACGACGTTTCATTTCTTCCAATGGATTTTTACTTAACAATGGTGACAACTTTGTCCAGTCCATTTTCTTTTCTTCACAAACTGACTGCTGTGTATTCTGTGGGATTTCCTGCACCTCTTCTTTCTGGAATTTCTGAAATATTTCTTTCTCCTGCAAGTCCGGCTCATACCACTGAAATTCCAGATGAAGCTCTCCCAGTTTTCTTGCTGCCCGGAAAATATCTTCCTCTCTCTTCAGATTGCACTCTTCCCCCGGATACCATTTTTTCATCAAATATCTTGTTCCATCTCTGGAATTCTGCACCAGATTCCCTTCTTTACTGAACACAGGTGTATCCACCAGATATCCCTGCTTTTCTAATCGGTTTAAAATAAGATACAATAAAGGGACGCGCCTCTCCGAGATCTTTGTCTCTTTCAGAAGCATCGTCCCTTCTTTTGTATCGCAATAAAATGCACCTCTGATCCGCCGGGTGCTATTCACTTCAAGTTCGTACTTTTCCAGTACTTCCATCTCATATTCTCTCATGGCTGCCCCCTGTCCCATTGACCTGGATTATTATTCTTTTCCAGTTACCAGACTTTTTACTGTCGGTTTTAACAGCAACCGACAACGATTTCTTTCTAATCTATGAAAGGGACAACCTGAGTATTCTCTTTTTCTTCCGGTATTTTCTACTTTTCTTTTTCCATTTTTTCTTTCACGTACTTACAGAGATTCTCTTTCGTGTTCCGTTCCGGATCATCCAGCACATATTCCAGCAGTTCACTAAGCATTGCACCGAGTTCGCGTCCCGGCTTCATCCCCAGTTCCATCAATTCTCTTCCGCTCACCGCAAGCTGTCGAAGAGTCACGCACTGATTCTCCATCAGGATCTGTTTGTAAAGATTTCTTATCTCTACGATATTTTCAATCTTTTCCCTTCTCATGTAAGTGCTTTGTGATTTTGCATCTGCAAGACGCACTGCGAGATAGTATGGGAATAATTCGACACCGATCCGATTCATTGCACGACGTACATTCGCCGGTGTTACTTCCATCCGGTAATCATGATAGCAGACCAGCTTCGTTACAATGCGAATCGTCTCATTGTCAAATTTTAACCGCTTCAAAACTGTACGGGCAATTTTCTCGCTTTCCAAAGCATGTCCTTTGAAATGATCGTTTCCTTTCTCATCTGTTGTCTTCATTGCCGGTTTTCCCATATCATGGAACAACATTGTAAGACGAAGGTATTTATCTCTCTTCACATGCTTCAATGTATGAAGTGTATGCTCTGCCACATCGTACTTATGATGTATTGTATTCTGTTTTACTCCTACCATGGCGTCCCATTCTGGAAGAACCACCTTTGTAATTCCAAGTTCACAAGCATCCTGAATGCGCTCCGGATGTGGAGACGTCAGAAGTTTCACAAGCTCTGTCTGAATACGTTCTGCACTAATATTCTTAAGGTTTGGTGCAAGCTCCTTCACTGCTTTGGCAGTATCAGGTTCAATCGGGAAATCCAGCTGTGCTGAGAAGCGTACCGCACGAAGGATACGAAGTGCATCTTCTGAAAATCTTTCCCTCGGATCTCCAACGCAACGGATCAGATGATGATTCAAATCCTGCATTCCACCAAACACATCTACCAGCCGGACATCATCATTATATGCCATCGCATTGATCGTAAAATCTCTTCTGCGAAGATCTTCTTCCAGACAATTGGTAAAGCGGACTTCCTTCGGATGACGGCTATCCTCATATGCACCGTCAATTCTATAAGTCGTCACCTCATAACTGTCTTTGCCAATCATTACTGTAACTGTTCCGTGTTCTATTCCTGTATCAACCGTCCGGCGAAATATTTCCTTGATTGCTTCTGGTTTTGCCGACGTTGTGATATCCCAGTCCTGCGGTTTTCTCGCCAAAATAGAATCTCTCACGCAACCACCTACTGCAAATGCATCATATCCTGCAAGTTGCAGATTATTAATGATAAACAATACCTTCTTTGGTAATTCTATCTTCATTTACTACTTCCTTCCTATATTAGTAAAAGTTTCTTTTTTCTCTCTATTAACAGATTAATATTATAACTGTTCTTTCTTGTTGTCTCAACTATTTTAGCACAGTTTTTCTTCTTTTATCAGCATAAAATCAAAAGGATTTCCATGAATAGGCACCAACTCTTATTTAATAAACTATGAGAAACACGCTTTGCGAGTTTCTCAAGTTATCGCGACAGTCGCCAAGGTCTCGTGCAAGCACGGACTTTGGCTCGTTGTTCGCGTAGATAGAAAACAGGCAAACTCTCTTCTATTGAAAGTTTGCCTGCTCATAATAAAATTCGTTACTCCGTCTCTTTTAAAAATGTGCTGAATCTCACTCCGTCCTCTGCCGCATCTGCCAGATTCACACAGCTGTTTCCGATTCTTTCCACATTATGTAGAATCTCATTGAATGCAGCCGTAAGTCCTGCCTTACATTTTCCTTTGTGTACACGTTTAATATGTCCTTTTCTGATATCTCCGTCCATCTTGCGGATCTTTTCTTTCATCTTGACAAGATTTTCAGCCTCATTTGCCTCTTCGTTATTAACCATTTTCATGACCATATTGTACATTTCACTGACAAGTTCCATGCTCTTTTGTATATCCTTTGATGCTTCTTGCGAGAACTGTACTCTTTCTTCTTTTGCACTCTTCTTGTCCTTTTTCACAAGCTTTTCTGTCTGCATGGAAACAGCGACATTTTTCGTAAGTTCACTGATTCTGTCAATATCGATCAATACATACTGAAGCTCTGCGGCTCTTGCTGCCTGCTGCTCTGTCATAACTCCAGCCGCTGCCATTTCTGCAAGATAATCTGTGATTTTTCCTGTAAGTTCAGCTGTCACTTCTCTGCTTTTTACAAATTCTTCAACAGAAGCACCATCTCCACTATCAATCTTTTCTGCTGCCTTTTTCAGTATCACGCCTACCTGCTCTCCGCAATTCATCAATTCTCTTACTGCAAGCTGTAATGCAACTGTAGGCTGACTGATCAGTTTGTTATCAAGAAATTTTGGCTGCACTGCATTGACTTCTTTCACTTCTCCGTCCGGGATCAGACGCATTACGATTTTCACCATAACTCCAACAAGCGGTACCCAGATCAGCGTCATCACAAGGTTGAAAAATGTATGTGTATTGGCAATCTGTCTGGAGATCACTTCAATCTCCGGTCCCTTAGGGGAAATATACTGGATAAATGCTGCCAGTGGTTTTACGAACCAGATAAACAGGAAGCATCCTGAAATATTAAAGATACAGTGTGCAAGTGCTGTTCTCTTCGCATCCTTCGGCTGACCAATACTTGCCAGAAGTGCTGTGATCGTCGTTCCGATGTTATCACCGAAAAGAATCGGAATTGCACCTGCCAGACCGATGATACTTGTCACTCCATCAGCTCCCGGCTGAGCCGCAAAATTCTGGAGCACTGCGATTGTAGCACTTGAACTCTGTACTACAAGAGTCATTAATGCACCAACAGCAACTCCAAGGATTGGAATGTCTGCCACTTTGCCGATCAGTTCTGTGAAAACAGGGCTTGATGCTAATGGTTTCATAACTGTTCCCATCGTCTCAATTCCAAGGAACAGTAAACCGAACGCAAAAATCGTCATACCAATATTCTTCACACGTTCTGATTTAGAGATAAAATATACGATAAATCCAATAAAAATGATTGCATAAATGTAGTCACTTAACTTAAATGCAATCAGCTGCGCTGTCATTGTTGTACCGATATTGGCACCAAAAATAATAGAAATTGCCTGTGGCAGTGTCATCAGTCCTGCACTTACAAAACCAATCGCCATAACCGTCGTTGCACTTGAACTTTGCAGTACGGCTGTAACAAGCATTCCCGCAAGTGCTCCCATTACAGGATTTCTCGTTAAAAGTGACAGGATTTTCTTCATTTTTTCTCCTGCCGCTTTCTGAAGACATTCACTCATCATATTCATTCCATAGATAAAAACCGCCAGGCCACCAAGCAGCCCGAAAACAATCTGTATGTTTTCCTTCATTTTTCTTCCTCCAGATCCTCTCTCATGTCTGTTTTCAATTACAAATCACTGTCTCGCATCTGTTTTTCAAACGCAGTGCTTTTTTCTTCTTTACATATCCGAGATTATCATGGCTTTATAAAAAACTCTGTGAAGTTATGTTAAATCTATGTTAAATAGCGAAAATTTTATTAAAATCCCTTTTAAATAATGTTAAAACCAGGTTAGTTATCTATAACTTTCTTATTCTTTGCAGTCTTTCACTTCAAACGATAAACCGGACTGGTTTTCCACATTCGATATAGAAAAAAAGAGTGTTATCCACACACTTTACTGTTCATGTGTGAATAACACTCTAAAACTTCTTTATATTATTACAGTTCGCAGTTGTTTACTGTTCTTGGGAATGGAATGACGTCACGGATATTGGACATTCCTGTCAGATACATTACGCATCTCTCGAATCCAAGTCCGAATCCTGCATGTCTTGTAGAACCATATTTTCTCAGATCAAGGTAGAATCCATAATCTTCTTCCTTAAGTCCAAGTTCTTTCATTCTTCCAAGAAGCTTGTCATAATCATCCTCTCTCTGGCTTCCTCCGATGATTTCTCCGATTCCCGGTACAAGACAGTCTACAGCTGCTACTGTCTTACCATCTTCGTTCATCTTCATATAGAAAGCTTTGATTTCCTTCGGATAATCTGTAACGAATACAGGACGTTTGTATACCTGCTCTGTCAGATAGCGCTCATGCTCTGTCTGAAGGTCGCATCCCCAGGATACTTTATAATCAAACTTATCATTGTTCTTCTCAAGGATCTCTACTGCCTCTGTATATGTTACACGCGCAAAGTCAGAGTTCACTACATTATGAAGTCTGTCAAGAAGTCCTTTATCAACGAAAGAGTTGAAGAAGTTCATCTCTTCCGGTGCATTCTCAAGTACATAGTTGATCACATACTTCAACATAGCCTCAGCCAGTTCCATATCATCTTCAAGATCTGCAAATGCGATCTCCGGCTCGATCATCCAGAACTCTGCTGCATGTCTTGTTGTGTTAGAATTCTCTGCACGGAATGTCGGTCCAAATGTATAAATATTGCGGAATGCCTGTGCATAAGTCTCACCATTAAGCTGACCGCTTACTGTAAGGCTTGTCTCTTTCCCAAAGAAATCCTGTGTATAATCTACAGTTCCATCCTCATTCTTCGGAACATTGTCCATATCCAGTGTTGTAACACGGAACATCTCTCCTGCACCCTCACAGTCACTTCCTGTGATCAGCGGAGTGTGTACATATACAAATCCTCTGTCCTGGAAGAACTGGTGAATCGCATATGCTGCCAGAGAACGAACTCTGAATACAGCCTGGAATGTATTTGTTCTCGGACGGAGATGAGAAATTGTTCTAAGATACTCAAAGCTGTGACGCTTCTTCTGCAGTGGATAATCCGGCGCAGATGCTCCTTCGATCACAACCTCTTCTGCCTGGATCTCAAATGGCTGCTTAGCCTGTGGTGTTGCTACCAATGTACCCTTAACAATGATTGCTGCTCCTACATTCAGCTTGGAAACCTCAGCGAAGTTCTCCATCTTATCATGATATACAATCTGTAATGTATCAAAATAAGATCCATCATTCAATACGATAAATCCGAATGTCTTAGAATCTCGAATGCTTCGAATCCAGCCCCCAACTGTTACCTCTTTGTCCAGATATGCCTCTCTGTTCTTAAATAACTCACGAATTGTTGTCAGTTCCATACCATTTACTCCTTCAAATAATTCTTCTATCTTTTTCTATTATCAAAATCTTCAAACAGATGCCTCCCGGCAGTCTTAACAGCTATTATAACACTCCAGGAGCGCAGAGTAAATAAGAAACAACTGATATCACTATGTATTTCATCTATTTTCTCAGTTTTTCCAGTTCTGCCCTCAACCGGATCAGTTCCTTTTCTGCCTCCAGTGATTCTTTCTCCGCTTTCAGTGTTTCCCTTTCCTGCTTTATTGCTTTTACTTTTTCCCTTTCCTCTCCAAGAGCCTCATCCAACTCGTCAATCATTAGTTTTACTGTATTACGATCCAATATTTCCAGTTCTTTTGAAAACATCCCCATCATCCTTTCGCTGTTCCGGCAGATGTTATAGATTTCTTCATAAATGTCTCTAAATTCAGAATTTTGTTCCAACAATTTTATAATCATATCGGGATCATCCTCTTTAAGAAATACGAGCCATTCTTCTAATCTACCGTCTATTTTTCTTCCTTCATTGCGAATGATGTCATCAAAAATGTCAAGGCAAATAAACGTGGACTCCTGTAAAAGGTTCAGTTCTATTCCTGAATCACTTTGTTGCTGAAACCGATGAATATAAATGTCCTTTGAAAAACTCTTGAAAACACTATTACTTTTTTCAAATAGAACTATCGTATATACTTTTTTTATGTCTCGATAATGAAACTTTTTTCCTAATTCTCTTCTTACTCTTTTATACTGTCTTAATAACATATCAGCCGAATAACATGCACTACGCTCCCCTGGAAAAAGATATCCGATAGTGTTTCTCCTTCTGTTTTTTACTCCCGGTCAGAAGTAGATATAGAATAATTTGATGCACTTGAAATTTCAATGTGTTTTTTGTTCGTAACTCATCTTTTTTGTTGATAAAATGAGGATATCTTTTTTCTACACAAAACAATATTTTTCTAAAATTTTCCAGGTGAATAACTTTATAAACATATTTTGCATAATTACTATTGCTTACGGATGCTTATAAACCGTACAAATAACTGTCCTAAAGCAATAAAAATCTCGAATTTTGTATCTATATATAAACATGCCTTTCCTCTCTTGAAATCCAATATTTTCTAGTATAAAATATTCTCGTTAAATTCTTGACGAATAGCAATATAACAACGGCAGTTCTCTTACTGTGTTACCATTCAAAGCAAGAGAGCTGCCGAATTACAAAAGAATAAGGAGTTATATCATGGACAATCATTTTAACACTCCCGCAGAAGTCATTGATCTGAGTATCAAGGCCTGCGAGAACAAAACCCGTCTTCCACTTGGAAAAATGATTCTGCTCGGCATCATGGCCGGCGCGTTTATCGCTTTCGGCGGTGCTACAAGCAGCACGGCAGCACACGCAGTAGAAAATGTTGGCGTAGCAAGAGCTCTTGCCGGATGTATCTTCCCTGTCGGACTGATGCTCATCGTATTTCTCGGCGGCGAACTTTTCACCGGAAACTGTCTGATCATCATGGATGTATTTGACAAGCGTGTCACATGGGGCGGATTATTCCGAGATCTTTTCATCGTATTTTTCAGTAACCTGATCGGTGCTCTTTGCGTGGATCTGCTCATTGTATACAGTGGAAACCTGAACTACTCAGGCGGACTTCTCGGTGCTTATACAATCAAAGTTGCTGTTGGAAAGATCGCAATTTCACCACTGCAGGGAATCACTTCCGGAATCTTATGTAACATCCTGGTATGTCTTGCAGTACTGATGGCTACTTCCGCAAGAGATATTGCCGGTAAGGTATGGGCAATTTTCTTCCCAATCTGTGCCTTCGTAGTCGGCGGATTCGAACACTGCGTTGCCAATATGTTCTATATCCCGGCTGGTATCCTTGCTTCACTTAATCCGGCTTATGTTGCGAAAGCAGAAGAAGCTTACGGAATTACAGCTGAACAGATTGCAACACTGACACCACTTCACAGCCTTGCAAACTTTATTCCGGTTACACTTGGAAATATGCTCGGTGGTATGATCTTTGTCGGACTTCCGCTGTATCTGATTTATAAAAAGAACTGGGAAAATAAATAAGGACTGTTTTAAAGAAAAACTCATGTGAATCTCTTCTAACGAACTCACATGAGTTTTTTCTATCTCTGAGATTGTTGGCGTAGGTGCTCAAAAAAAGAACCTGAAACAAATCAGTTTCAGGTTCTTCAGAGGCGCAGACCGGATTTGAACCGGTGAATCAGGGTGTTGCAGACCCCGGAAAAAAACCTCGGAACCCTCTAAAACTCTAAGGTTTTCCAAACTGTCCACCTTATATCCACCCTAATTTTCATGTTGCTTTCATGCCATATCAGGTATTTTACTGTGCCAAATCTATGCCACTTAGCACCCCTATGGGCATATTATAAACATTTTAGTATCTTTCGTCTACAATTATTTTACTACAACTACAATATTATATGGAGGTTTATCGTGAATTATCAATTAGAATTAAAACAAATTGTGGATTTTCCACGCTGCCGGATTTACCGGGAATTTATACAAACCCTTATGAAAGACAGAAGCATCCGTACCAACGGAGGTTCCTGTCTTTTTTATTTTCTCATTTTATGTTCTTATGCAAATTACAGTTCCTCTTATCGGAACATCGAACACCTTACTTACAAAGTTGTTCCTGGAGAATGGATCTGTTCTCTTAAAGAACTACAGATTCACTTCCGCCAAAAATTCCAGCACCAGGTCATATCCATACTGGATACCCTGGTAGAGCAAAACCTTCTAACCTACTCACTACACGAAAAAAATAAGATTATCCAATACAAGATCAAAGACTGGCCAAAAGATAATACTGCCCTTTCCTATAATTACCCATGCAAAAAAGACATCGGGTTTTTCTTTTTTCCAATCGCAGATGTTCATAAACTAATCGGACTAGGAAAATGTTCGGAAATGGATGCTCTTTTGGATCTTTGGATTCATGCAGTCTATAATGATCCATCTGTGCAAGGCTCTGATGCCGGTCCGGTAGTATATTTTCGCAATCAGACTGGAAATCCCTTGTTCAGTTATCAGGAACTTGCCAGACGTTGGAAACAGTCGAAATCTTCTGTGTCCCGTCTGCTTAAAAAACTTGAAGATACCGACATGATCACACTGATTTCCTATTCCGGGAAACATGGCAGCATGGTATATCTACGTAATTATCTGTCCGTTATGTTTAATATCAGTGATGTCATGATTGATAAGGAGGAAATTGCCATGAAAATGCAACTGCCAATACATATACCCAAAGACACCTTGCCTGTTAAAAACAATTCTGAATGCGTTTCAGAATCTATTACTGACGAACAAATCATCGTTTCACAGGAAGGCTCCTGCGTTCCAGAATCACACATCAAAGCCATTGTTCGCAAAGTCGCTGAAATACTGGAAATACAAGGCATTTCTTGTTGTAGATGCCCCAAAACAAAGTATATATTATCTCCTTTATCAGCCTGCAAGGATAGTATATATCTATATTCACTACGTATTATCTGCCCCTGGGGGAAAGCCGCCTATCAGTTTGAGTTAAAACTAAAACCGGAAAATCCCGCCGTCACCAACGTCCCAGGGCATACTCCGCCTCTGCAGCATACCTTACCTGCCTTCGCTGAAATCCCAGAAGTTCTGTTGAAAGGAGGGGTTGTATAATGGCAAAGAAAAATCACCACCCTGTTTCTGCTGAAGTAGAAAATAATCCGCTGTACCATGATACCTATAAACTGCTCCGTTGTTACCGGGATTCTACTTATAGCCTGATGGTTGCTGTCCGGCAGGTGGAAATTCAATTCCAACTGGAATACAACACCAGTGTAGACGAATTTCTAGATTCCATCTATGCTGCAGGAGCAGATCTGGGAGACAGCCAGATTGAAGAATGGGCAAAAAGCATTGCCCGCAGTAACAAAATGATAAAGCTGCTTCTCTCTTCTGTGGATCTGCTCCGGAAAAATCATAAACATGGGGAAGAATATTACTGGATATTATATTACGCCTTTCTGTCTCCCCATGAACTGAAAAACACAGAGGAAATCCTGGAAGAGTTGGAAAAGCACGTTCCCAGTATCTCCTACCGGACGTACTACCGAAGGAGGCAGGCTGCTATTAACGCTCTTAGCAGCATACTATGGGGATTTTCTGCAAAGGGGACACTGGAAACTTTAAATAAGTTTTTCCCAAAATAAAATCGACATTTTCCATATAGGCACTCATTCTCTATATTAAAATGAGTGCCTATAAAAATTGATTTTCCCAATTGTACCTTTTACAGTAGTTATAAGTTTCCAAATACCACATCTTGTTCTATTTATATTTATTTGCTATAATATGATAGTTGAAAACCAATAATTTCTTTACAAAATAGGGGAGATTTCTCTAATTTTACCTATTATTTCAAATGACTAACGGAGTGAAAGAATTAGATATGCCTAAGGAATTTAAAAGTGTGGCAGAACAATTAAAAGCAATGTACAATGCATTGAAAAAATGGCCATTCATGATGGGGATAACCATTCTTATGTTTGTACTTCTGATTTCGTCAGAATACTTGACAGATAATGAGTTTATACTTTTTTTACAAATAATAGGGTTTGCTATAAGTTTTGCATTCATAGTAATGATTTTAATACTTGATAAACACGGAAAACAATATTTGAAGAAAATGAGTTTTTTTGCCAGCTTATGGTTTGCATCCTGTCTGGCTCTTGCAGATTTCAATCAACCCACTCTTAAATTAATCATCCAATTATATACTGCCTTTCTTTTCATTTTTGATGCTTGTATTATTCCCGATTTTCTCTCAAGCATTGATCCTCAGAAAAACAAGAATGAGTGTGTTTCTAATGAGCTAAAAGAAAAAATTGAGAAATTAGAAAAAGAAATTGAAGAACTCAAAAAGTTCGAGAAAAAGACAGACTAATAACTTCTTGAGTGAGTTCTACTAAATAATTACAAAACTATAACATCGAGAATACTTGGAAACTTATTTCTCTCTAAATGTGCTTTAAGATGATTAACTCTTCATCTTATCATTTTTAGTAATTAAACATGTTAAAACGTTTCCCCCTCCATTGTAAGAACATAGAGTTCCTTGAATATTTCTATTCTTAAGAATTCTATGTTCTTGAATAAATAAAAGCTTAATATAAAAAATTTCACCTTATTCGCTGCATGCTGATGGTTCTATATAATCTTCCTCATTTCCTATCCTTCTTCTATATGCTACAGTTCCTCCTTGTCTTTGCATTGCCCCTATTCGCTTCTCAACCTGTATAATATCCTCCATGCTAATTAGCGGATGTGTTGTAAAGAAATAATCACTGTTGGCATACCATAATAAATTATCAAACATATCTTCTTCAATATGTATATTAAAATCTTCCTTTTCCCACCATAAATCTGAAGGCAACAATAATAACCAATTCAAATTACACACTATTTTATATTTTGTACATATTAATTCAATCGTATCTAGTGTTTTATTGATCATTTCCATTGTTTCCCATGGAAATCCTATAATAAAGGAAAGAAAACAATGCTTATCAAATTGATACTGTTTTAAAATTTCTAAAGCACTAAAAAGTTGCTCTACCGTTAACCCCTTTCTTATTTTTTTCAATCCTTCATTATACCCACATTCTACACCTATTTGCATAGATGAAACCATTTGCAGTGGTATATTCTGTAATATTTGATTCTTTAATATATCAGTAACTCTTGCTTCGATAAATACCTTTTCGGTATAACCATACAAACGATGCAACTTTTTAAAAACATTAATAGCTCTTTCTCCATTTGCCGTAAAACAATCATCTACGAATAGTAATCTAGTCCCTCTATTTATGTTATCTTTAAACTGCAGTGCATGCTTAACACGTTTAATTACATGCTCAACAGATAAACCTCTCCAGTTTCTCCTATGGGGTATGGAACAAAAAGCGCAACTAAAACGACACCCTCTAGAAGTTTCTACCGGCAACTGTGTATATGGATTGGATGAAGGTAATAATTCATATGCTGGATACGGTGTATTTTCCATTTCTTCGACTGTTAGTTCTATTTCATCTTCATTTCGTAACACATTACCATTCAGTTTATAAGTAATACCTTTAACACCCTCTAATGTCATATTATACTCAAGAGCATTGCATAAATTCACAATAATCTTTTCACCCTCACCACGCATAACTATATGGGCATCTGATGATTCTAAAACATGTTTATCAAATATTGATGGGTGCAACCCACCCAATGCTATTTTAACGTCTGGAAAATTATCCGCTATTCGTTGGATAATAACCTTTGTATTAGACCAATTAAAAGAATTGACTGAAAACGCAATCAACTGTATATCTTTACTAGAAATTTTTTTCATTATATACTGAGCGCATAATTCCTCTATATCCCCCTTGTGTTCATACTGGATAAATTCGCAAGGATCAATTATGCTTACTTCATGTTTATTTTTCATTAATATAGAAGCCAAAAGATAAATTGCCATCGGTGCTAATTCCAAAGGTTCAAATTGATTTTTACTTATCTTTTGTGGTAACGCAACTATTAAAACTTTCATAAATTATCTCCTTTTTAATATCTTTATTCCTACAGCAGCCCCAATAACTATTTCTGCAAGTATTATCGAACTAATAGTTAAACGGACTCCATAAACATACGCAATAACATACAATTCACATGTCAAAAAAACTATATTAAAATACATGTTCAAATACGAAATAAATTTCTCATTTTCTCTTTGGAAATATTTATATACAACAAACCTAAATATTTTTTTTCCTATGCTGAGGGTAAGCACAGAGATGATTGGCATAATAAAAATATATGTCTTACTAACTATATTACTGGGTTCTGCTGCACTCCACTGAATTGATATTTTATTAGGAACCAAAAAGAAAAATATTATACTAACAAGTATACAAACTATCGTTACAATAATAGATACTACTGTAAACTTATCCTTCCTTTTCATATAATTACCCCTTTCACTTCAAATCACGTCTTTTAAATATTATATACGATAAACTCAATGTAGAAATACTCCACACTACTACAATTATCAATATTTTAGCAATAAAGTTAATATCAATATCTTGTTTTACCCAAACATCTAAATAACCTATAGGTGTAACTTCTAAAATTCTCTTAATAAGATTTATTTTTTCTCCTAATGATTGTAATATAGGAAAACCAATCCCTATTACCAATACATTAAATAACAGTCCAGCTTTGGATCCCTCCATTATAAATTCCACTCCAAAACACATAAGAAATATAGTAATTTCCAATAGAATAGTAACCAATAGTTTTAAAAATATCATTCCAAATGAAAAAGTATCATTCGTCCATCCATAAAGCATGGTTGTTACACATGTTAATACCATTGGATATAAAAAAGATAAAATAACACTATAAAAAATATTAACTATCCCTTTACTGACAAAAATTATTTTTCTATTATTGCCAAAAGATGCACTTAATTGTAATGTTCTGTTTTGAAACTCGCTACCTAAATTAACATCCAAAAATATAGAACACAAGATTATTGCAACACTAATATTACTCATACCACTTTTTAGTGCATTTTCCCCTGACAACTCCTTTATCTTTCCCGCCATATACATAGAATGATTCATATAAACTGTAATTACTCCTAATACTAATGCTCCCACACAGAGTATAGTAAAAATTTTTGTGTGGCGTGTTTTATATTGCTCGCTTCTGATAGCATCTAACATATACTCATTCCTCCAATATATCTAAATATATTTCTTCTGGCATCTTATCCGGATATTTATGAACAATTTCCTCATACGTAAAATTCTTCTTAATAGTCCCTTGGGATATAAAAATATAATCTGTGGCTACCCTAAATAATTCATCTAATATGTGGCTTGAAATTAAAATTGTAATACCTTTTTCTCTTAAATCACTTAAAAGTTTTCGTATCTGAATAGTACTTTTAGGATCTAACCCATTTAATGGCTCATCTAATACCAATAATTGTGGTTTCCCAATTAAAGCAAGGATAATACCTAATTTTTGCTTCATGCCTAGTGAATAATTTTTTACTTTTTTATGATTTTCCCAAATTCCAAATTTCATTGCAAGCTCCACAATTTCTTTTTCTATCAAAGTGCTTCTCATCAAACTTATAATTTTTATATTTTCTTTTGCCGTAAGCCCCGGATAAAACGCTGGTTTTTCTATCAAAGCACCTATATTTTTGCTTTTTAACTCCATTTTTCCATTATCAGATCCAATAAGTCCCGATATAATTCTCATGAGAGTTGTTTTTCCAGCACCATTCTCTCCAATCAGTGCATAAATATGGCCTGTATATATTGATAAATTTATATTATCTAAAGCTTTTGTTTTACTATACTTTTTTTCGATTCTTTCACATTTTAAAATAATATCTTCCACTATTAGAATGCTCCTTTAAATAATTTAAGAGAGGATTTTAGTATTTAAAAATACTAAAATCCTCAATGCTACCATAGTTTAGGCTTAAATATTAATTGTAATGATAACCGTATCTCCAGCTACAGCTCCGTTAACATAGGTAACATAATATGTTTCCCATACCCATTCTGTACCATAAGTTGAAACTCCACTACTGTCATCACCATCCAAACCTTCCACTACCGGTGGCTGATATCCATTCATATCCTCGCCCATACGGTTTCCTCCTTTCATAAATATTTGTTTTATCAAAATACTCACGTATGATAAAACACTCTATCATATATCTCAATTATTGGGTAAAAGACTCAAATCATCCAAATCCTTTTCTAACATATCAATGTAAATATCATCCATGAACGTAGCAGGAAATTTTTCTGTGATTCTCCCCATGTCTCCAACTGATTTAATAAATGCTGCCATATAACAAGGAATCTTTTTCTTCCATAATTCATATAAACCACCATTCCAGTACTCTTCAATACTATGATTTCTGATGTTTCCAACAACTAATGGCAGGTAAGGGCTTGTAACAATATCTCCATTTGCACGAATACTTATATAATACATCGGTAGTTCTGTATGTTCCGGAAAACGTATTAAATGATCAACAGGATCTCCCCATACAATTTTAATACTTGGGTTACGTGCATTAATCGTATTAATTGTGTTTACCAATTTTCTATATTGAATATCTGTAGGACAAATATTCTCTAAATTTTTATTCCCACGTCCTAATGGCATAAGTGGCTGTACACGTAACTCAATTTTATTATTAAAAGACATTGACTCTAATTTTGTATGTAATTCTTCCAACTCCTCTATGTTAAATGATGTTGGTGTAAATGCAATCGACATTTCCATATCATACTTTCTAACAATATCTATGGCTCTAAACACGCTGTCATAAACGCCTGTCTTATTTCTTAATTTATCATGGCTCTCCGCTTTAGCACCATCTACGCTAAACTGTATGCTATTCAATCCCGAATGATATAAATCTCGTATAACACTTTCTGATGCCAAAATGCCATTGGTTACTATTGCTGTCCTGACTCCGCAATTACTTAACATTTTTATACATTTGCAGATAAGTTCTTTTCTCAATAATGTTTCTCCGCCACAAAAACAAAAATTCAACAATTTCATAGGCAAAATATCTTTAACAAATTTAATCACCTCATCATCAGATAATTCATGTTCCATTACTCTGTTTTCACCACTTGCATTGTAACAATGCAAACATCTTAAATTACATTTGTTTGTTATATCTAAAGCTAACTGATATGGTCCTACTGTAAAGTCTATATTTCTATTCATATATATACCTCTCTAATGCTCATACTGTCCAATCATAAATAATTAAGTCATTTCCTTTTCCATACTCATCCATTAACTGTGAAACCTTTTTAAACCCACAATTAAACAACTGCTTTTCCAACATTTCTAAATCTGAACCTATCGTTTTAATTCTCAACTTAGAAATATTAAATGGATACAAACTCTTCAATAGTTGTTCACACCCTATAAGTACTTGTTCCAATATTTCTTCTGGAACTAATAATGTTGTAATTTCTAATATATCCGTTTCTGGGTGATTATTGGATATAGATGTTATTCCCATTACATTTCCTTCTCTATCTTTTAACACAAAAAAATCCTCTTTATAATAAAACATCTTGCTCCTTAGTACAGTTTCTTTTTGGTAATCACTCAATCCTTTATTCCTATTTGCTGGGCAATTATGATATGTATATTCTGTATTATCTGCATACATTTTATATGCAGCAAATATTTCCCTAATGTCATCTTCAGTTGCCCAAATCAAATCATATTTTTCATTTAATTTTATAGTTCCGTTTACCATAAATGGTGATCCTCCTTTTCCCCATGACAAAGCCCATAATTTATCAAATGCAAACAATGTAACCACAACATCTTTAAGAAAATCAGCCGTAGGATTCATATATGAATATCTTGTTGCAAAATCTTCTTTGATTTGTTCTACTGTCCTTTCTCCATTGCATAGCTTAAGTATTTCCCATGCTTCTCCATTCATAACCATTTCTTGAGTCTTTCCGTTTACAATAGCAAAACTTTTTTTATTACCTTTTTCATGTCGGAAATAAAATATTCTTTCTTCCTCAAATTTAGGAATACTCTTTAATAGTTTTTCCTTATTAGTTAAACTTATATTATCGTAAAACATATACTTACCTCCTTTGATATTAACTACTGAGTTCTCCTTTCTTTTATTTTAGATAAATAGTTTTTATATCAGAAAATCTTTCAAAAAGATTTCTTTCATGAGTTACTATAAAAATTATCCTTTCCCTTCCTAACTCCCAAAGAATCTCTGATAATATTTCCTTTGTTTTCATATCTAAATCAGATGTTGGTTCATCCAAAATCATAATATCTGTATTTTTTAATAATACTGGTAACAGTTGAATTCTTTGCATTTCCCCACCCGATAATTCATGAAATGCTCTATCTAAATAATGCAAAATATTAAATTGATTCGTCAAATATATATTTTCTAAATGATACTGTTTTATCAATATTTCAAGAGCACCTATATCAAAACGTTCTGCTAACATCTCTTTTACCGTTATATCCATTTCATTTTGATTTTGTATATATATAGATATTTTATTTTTTCTCAAGGATTCAATTTCTACTTCTGAAATAGGAATATTATTAAACTCAATGTTTCCCTTCTTTTTAGTGTGTAATAAACCACACAAAAGATATAAAAGGGTTGATTTTCCGCTACCATTCGCTCCCATGATCAGATTAATTCCTTCCATAAATTCTTCATTATAATTTGTTAAAATTTTTTTATTATCATAACTGAATTCTAATCTACTAATTTTAACTCTATTAATCTTTTGATTAACTATTTTTGTTCCGTACTGCTCCTTCTCCAAATTTTTTATTTTTGTAATCCAATCAAAAGAATTTTTTGCATCTTGGTATACTTGCCCAAAGGAAAAGAAAAATTTAATACTCTGTATCAGCATTCCAAAATATGATGAAATTATCAAAAACTCTCCTAATGTTAAGTTTCCAGAAATCATCTCAATACCACCAACTATTAATGCTGTTGATTTAAAAACAAGCGTAATGATACTCTCTAAAGAATTGTAAAAATATGAAAGCTTAGTATACTTCATGAATTCTTCTAAATATTTCCCAAACTCTCTTCTTCTTTTGTTTTCCTTATTTTTATAATCAGCCCATAACTTTATTTTTTTTATAAATTCAAATTGTTCATTAATATGCTTGTAATATGCAGACTGTTCTTCTTTATATCTAGTACTTTGCTCATACAACGGTTTTTTTAAATAATAATAACTAAGTATGTAAGCTGGAACTATGAACATTATAAGTAAAAATATTTTTTTATTTATTTTTCCAATTGCTATTATTACCCCAATTATAGTTAAACTCTGAAATACACTACTTATAATATTATCAAAAACAAAAGACCATATTTTATTTGCATCAATATTGATCTTTTGATGTAAATAAGATGGATTAAATTTACTACTTTCGCTATAGTCGGAATATTGTACACACCTTATAATTTCATTCATTGTTTTAAATACAAGTTGGGACTGAACTTTAGTTTTATAAATATTAAAACAATATGTCAACATTGTAGTTATCACCCCTAGCCCCACTATTAAACAACCAAATTTAATTATTTTTTCTTTACTTGGTGTATATATCACTATATTAAAGTAAAAACCGTTCAAATACGGAACAACTAATGCTAATACAAAAGTCAGGAAATTCCCCATAATTATAAAAATTAAAAGCCTTTTATTTTCACAAAAATTTTTATACACAAACCGTAATAGTTCCATAAATACCTCTTTATCAAAATTTCATATATCATTTCATTATAAATTTTTGTTTTTCCCACATTACCATAGTTCCTATATACTTCCCATATTTTTTGTTTAAAATGCACTTTTTTTTTTCTATTTGGCACATTTACTTCTTATATTTTACTTCAACTTGGCACACTTCTGCGATTGAAGGGTTATCTTACCCATGTTACAATTGATATTGCTTATAGTATTCCTATTTTTTACCGGCACCTTAATTGGTGCTTTTTTTGTACCCGTAAACCTTTCGCTGACAGTAGCCAATACTTACACAGTACGTACAGCGTACTTCCCCTAAAATAAGACGTATTCTGTGCGTACAGTGTAAGTAAAACTTCCTATTATATAATGAAGGGAGATTACCATGAAAACAAGAAATGAAATCTATCAAGGGGAAGGTGCCCAACTGCTCCGGTTCATTACAACTTACCATTCGCTGCAATATGAACAGATCTTACGGCTCTTTTCCAAAAACAGAGAGTCTATCAAGTCTCTGATCACCAGTCTGGTAAAACAAAAACGCATTATCTATGATAAGGAGAACGGGCTTCTCTGCGACAGCCAGGAATCTGCAAACAATCCTGATTATGGAATGATTGCATCTTTTTGGGTGCTTTTGGACTTCAAAAACGCCATTGTGTACCATACTGACGGTGAATTTCCTGTGAAATTGAACTTTTTCTCTAAAGATGAGTGGTATGAAGTCCTCTATGTCCCCCAGGAGCAGGAATATCTTATCAATCATGTCATGGAAAGCCAGACAAAAAGCGATGCGAAACGGCTGGTTGTATTAGAATCGGAAGAACAGGCTTCAAAAATCCATATCACAGGTGTGATTGCCTTTTGCCTTGTAGACTCCTCTACCGGATCTGTCAGCTATTATGCAAAGAAATGAGGTATGTATGAACACCAAAACTGTTTTTGACCGTTTACAGAGCATTGATGATGAAGTCCAAAAACTTCACAACACTATTTTTGCATTGAAAACAACAGATATTCAAGCGTATGCCGACAAATACGAAGAGCTGAGTATCAGTGCTGCCCTACGTTCTGAAAGGATTGCCTGCCAGCTCAGAAATCTGGTATATACCACAACTGATACTGGAAAGAAAGACTATCTGAAACAGGCTGCGGCTGTGCAGGGAATCAAAATCTCTTTTTCAAATCGTGTTCTTTCCATTACCATGCCAGGACTACTGCCCAAACGTAAATTGCGAACCAACACCGCTTTTCTACATGAGCCATTAAACCTTGCCTTGCAGACTTATGTGACAGAACATTCTATTCCGTTATATAAAAGATGTGTGGTCTGTTTCAGTCAAATTTATGACCAGAGCCTTTCTTTACAACGGATACGTGATTACGATAATTTGGAGTTCAAACAGATTTTAGATACTATCGCTTCCTATGTTCTGGTTGATGATACGGGACTATTTTGCGACTCCTATCACACTACAGAACTGGGGAATTACGATCACACCGTTATCTTTGTAATGGAACCGGAAATCTTTCCTGGCTGGCTGAAAAATAGAAAATCGTCTATCAAAACCATATCGGAAATTTCCTGATATTTTTCTTTCTTTTTCCGATATAGGTAATTTTTCTGCAAAGAAGCCATATTCTTTGCATTTTTTATGCTTAATACCGCCCTTACTTTACCCAAGTATAGGCTGTCATAGGTAAAAATCGAACTGAGGTGATGCTTATTTGATAAAAACCGATTCTATAAAATATCAGCTTTTGGAAATGGTTGGACTATGTGGGGAATTCCCTTCCGGACAGCTTAACAGATTGATTGAGAGTGATTCCTATGCAGAGAAGGTGGTTACAGATTTAAAGCAGAGTAAGCTTATAAGAACACACTATAAAGATGGCCTACGAGGTTATCGCCTTACCAAACGGGCAAAAGAACTGCTGCTTTCGCAAAATTCCTGTCGTTTTCAAAACTATTTAACCGGAAATGCAGAAACCAACCTCATACGTAGCGAATTACCAAGACGGCTGCGACTTCATCAAAAAGCAGAAACCTATTTGACGCTTTCCCATGCTGGAATCCCATTCTTTCCAGATGAAAAGCCCCTGCTTTTTTCTGAATCCGGCGAAGCGGCTACGTTTCCTATGCGAAGCCTTCCTCTGTTTTACTCTTCTAGGGAAATAAAAAATCTTGGAGCATCCACTACTAAAATCAAAAATTCCCGTAGTATGGGAATCCTGATGGCTCCTCACTGTGTCTATGCTGTTTATAATACCGGAAATACACTTCTAAAATGGGAATACAAAACGGAAGTCCGACTCAATGCTTTTTTGCAGCACTATCTTCAAGGACTTCCTTACCATGGCCCGCCTACCGTTTATGCCATCATGACCGGCAGTGATATGGATATGGCTTTCCGTCTCCTTACCAGTACCGGGGGATACAAAAAAACACTGTTCATGCTGGATACTGCGTATGAACACTTCTATTTCCTGCCCAATAACAGCTACGGAGAATACCTGCTCCGTTTATTGGTACAACCCCAGCGTATGATGCAGCTTAATCAGTTACTACTGTCCGACTGTTTTCCCCAGCGTGAGGATCTGCCAATTGAACATGATGGAATAGACAGCCAGGAAAACCCTATTTTGCTTGCGTATGATTTTGACATGCAGCGTATCAACCGCTTCAATACTGGATTAAATGTATATGGGCTATCCGGGAACCTGATTTGCTTTGACTTTCAGCTTCCCTGCCTGAAAAAATACCTAACTGCAGATATACACTTCTCCAGCATTGATTTTCAAAAGTTTAAAAGGAGGTTTTTCAATGAACCGTAAATGGTGGAAGTTCCTGTTTTTGCTTCCCATAAGCGTCTGCACTCTGTATGCCGGAGGATACGCAGCACAATTTATTAAAAACTATCAGGAATGGACTTCTGCCGGAAACTTTGCCGGCAACGGAACCTATCCGCAAGCAGCTTCTTTACACCCATTGGTATGCTTTCATACTGCCCTTACCGATTTCCCATACAATTTGTATGGGATTTTTCTTTGCCTGGTTCTCTTTGGGCTTCTTACTTTTTTACTTATGCGTATGGGATATGACAGAAACGGGGAGATTAGTGACCATGACCGGAACTTAAATTACTCTACAAAAGGAACCTACGGTACATCCGGATTCATGACTCCAGATGAAATGATGAAAGTTTTGGAACTGACCGGAGATGTAAAGAAAAATAAAGGAACCATTTTAGGAAAATTGAATGGCAAAGCCGTATGTCTTCCATATCAAACACGAATGAATAAAAATATCGCCGTGTATGGTGCCAGCGGTTCCATGAAATCCAGGGCATTTGCCAGGAATATGATTTTCCAGTGTGTCGCCAGAGGGCAGGAAGGCAACAACGCTTCCGGGGAAAGTTTAATCATTACCGATCCCAAAAGCGAACTCTATGAAAGCATGTCTGCTTATCTGGAAAACGAGGGCTATGTAGTAAAAGCATTTAATCTGGTCAATCCGGAAAACTCGGATAGTTGGAATTGTCTGGGTGAAATCAATGGACAAGAAACGATGGCTCAGGTATTTGCAGATGTCATCATCCAGAATACAGGTTCCGGAAAAGGAGATCATTTCTGGGATAATGCGGAGATGAACCTGCTAAAAGCCCTGGTTCTCTATGTGGATCAGGGATTTCCACCGGAAGCCAGAAATATCGGACAGGTTTATAAGCTGCTGACCATGAGTTCTGAAAAGGAGCTGAACAGTCTTTTTGATCTGCTCCCAGTGTCCCATCCAGCAAAAGTTCCTTACTGCATCTACAAACAAGCCAGTGATACCGTGCGAAGCGGAGTTATTATCGGATTGGGTGCCAGACTTCAGGTATTTCAGAATAAACTCATTCGGCAGATTACCTCTTATGATGAGATTGATCTGACACTTCCGGGGAAACAGAAATGTGCTTACTTTTGCATTACCTCAGACCAAGACAGCACCTTCGATTTTTTATCTTCCCTGTTTATGACCTTCATCTTCATCAAACTGGTCCGTTATGCAGATAAATATGGAGAAGAAGGAAAACTTCCTGTTGCTGTACATATACTGGCTGATGAGCTTGCTAACACCGGAGCTATCCTGGAATTGAATAAGAAGATCAGTGTAATCCGAAGCCGGAATCTCAGCATTTCCTGCATCTTTCAGAATTTACCCCAGATGCAGAACCGCTATCCTTATAACCAATGGCAGGAAATTATCGGCAACTGTGACACCCAGCTCTTTTTGGGCTGCACAGATGAAGTTACTGCTACCTTTATCAGTAACCGCAGCGGCGATGTAACCGTAGGGGTAAGCAGCGAAGCCAAGCAGCTCAATAGCTGGCGGGTATCCGACTATACACCGGAATACCGACAGACAAAGTCTATCGGCAAACGAAAACTCTTAACCCCAGATGAAATCTTGCGGCTCCCGCTTGATACTGCATTGGTTATCCTACGTGGACAAAAAGTCCTAAAAGTAGAAAAGTACGATTATACCCTGCATCCAGACGCCCAAAAGCTGACACCAAGAAAAGCATCGGAACACATACCTGAATGGCGCAAAAATGGTTCCTCGGAAGAAACAGATTATCGACCACAGCCCTCATCCGGATCATCCAAAAGGAAACGCCGTCCATCTTCTGCATCAATAGCAAAACAGAAACCACATTTTACATCCGAACCCGTTTATCAGGAACCTACTCCCGATGATTTTATGGAGGATTTCCTTCAGGAAAATTTTATAGAAGATTCCCCCGAATCTGGCATGGTTCCTTTAGATAAAGATTCCATCATGTCATAACACATTTTGAAAGGAGATAACATTTATGGCAAACGAAACAATGAACCTGAACACCCCTATTTTAACCCTTGACTCCGATACTGTATTAGAAACTGCTCAATCAAAAGCGGATTTAATCTGGCATGACATCCAAAATGCCTATCGTACCCGGAAAATTCTCACTGGTATTCTGGGTGGTATTGAAAAGACCGAAGCCGGCAGCTTAATAGCAATTATCTACTATAAAGATTATCGGGCAGTCATCCCTATCTCGGAAATGATGATCAATTTGGTCCAAGATGAAGCCCATGACTACGGTGACATTTCCCTCCGCCAGAATAAGGTTCTGAATAATATGCTTGGCTGCGAAATTGATTTCATTATCAAAGGTCTGGATACCAAATCCAGAAGCATCGTTGCCAGCCGGAAAGATGCTATGCTGAAAAAACGTCAGATTTTCTATTTTGATCAGGACTCTTCCGGACAGACTAAAATCCACGAAGACCGTATTGTGCAGGCCAGAGTCATTGCCGTTGCTGAAAAAGTAGTCCGGGCAGAAATCTTTGGTGTAGAAACTTCCATCCTTGCAAGAGATCTGTCTTTTGACTGGCTGGGTGATGCCAGGGAACGATTCCAGGTAGGGGAACATATTCTGGTTCGGATCTTAACTATCCAGGGAGATTCCCCAGAAACGCTCTCCATCCATGCAGATGTAAAAAGCGTGGAAGGCAACACCAGCAAAGAAAATCTGAAAAATTGTCGGGTACAGGGAAAATATGCCGGAACGGTGGAAGACATCCACAAAGGGACTGTTTTCGTCCGGTTAGAACTGGGCGTCAACGCCATTGCTCACAGTTGCTACGACAGCCGCACCGTTGGAAAGAAAGATAAGGTGTCCTTTGTTGTGACACATATTGATGAAGAACGGAATGTTGCAGTGGGAATCATCACTCGGATTATTAAGCAATACATATAGCATTCATAATGCACTGGGGGATAAGAGAAATCCCCCAGTCTTTAATGCCTTCATCAGAGTTACATTTGAACCAACATACAATTATGCATTTAAAGTTATTATTTCATCACACATAGATAAAAGATATTTTCTATGTGTAATGATTATTATAATTTTATCCCGCTTTATTTTTGCAAGCAAATCACCAACTATTTCTTCACTTTTCATATCCATAGATGCTGTAGGTTCATCTAAAATTAAAACATCTTTATTCTCTAAAAATACTTTTAAGAAACATATTTTCTGCAGTTCGCCACCAGATTTTAAAGTATAATTATATACTTGCTTTTTCGGCACTTCATCTAGGTTTAAAAAATTTAAAAGTTCATTATTATTCACATAACAAGCTATTTCTTCTATATCATCAACAGACACTGTTGCCTTTTGAGGCATTACCGATATTCCCTTTAACAATGATTCCTGTGATAATTCATTAATATCTACATCATTTATTGTAATCGTACCATTGTATACCACATCAAATCTTCTCAATAATTTTATTAGGGTAGTTTTTCCAGATCCGTTTTCGCCTGTTATACCTAGAATTTTGCCCTTATGTATAGACATATTGAATTTGTCAAATATTACTTTGGTATCAATTTTTTTAGTTAAGTCCGTTATTTCTATTTTTTGAATACTTGTTACTTCCTTACTACCATAATTACGTAAAGGTATCTTAACTAACAAATTCAATCTGTTTGACACTACACAAAATGATTTGTATTGTAAAAAAACTTCTCCTATCTTAAATAATGGAACATACAGTTTTTGGGTGTACAAAATCACATTAATTAATTGACCAGGGCTTAAATTGATACTGGAATCTAATATCCATACTGATAGGATTACAATAATAGAAATCAAGTTAAAACTCTGTGATATGATCAATGAAATTTGATAATGGTTTTTTATTTTAAAAAACTGTTCAAACAATAATTTATTTGATTTTGCATACAAACTAAATGCACTTTTTACATTATCAATTAAATAGTAACTTTCAATATTGTTCAAAATATCATTAGAATATGTATTGGTTTGTGTCTCCACTTCCTTCATTCGTTGTAGCTTATAATTTAAAGGTAAAGTATATATTTTTTGAACAACGACAAAAAATATGACTAACCCAATAATAACTACTCCTAGTTTTATGTTGACTCTCAAAATATACCAAGCTATTCCTAAAAAGGAAAGCAAATTTCCTGCAGCATTAGAAACATCCGATACCAAAAAGCTATTAAATTGTGGAATATCTTTATCTAATAGTGTCTCTAAATTTCCTATTGAATATTTTTCCCAAAAATCAGCATTGGTATTTGTAATTCTTTGCATTATTGCCTGTCTTGAAGCAATATTCATTTTTGCTTCAAAATAATTATATCTATTTGCTTTCCAATATTCTATTATTAATGCGATAATAGTCAGTAAAATCAATGCTTTACTATAAAAAATCACATTATTATATTGCATATTTTGAACGCTATCTATTAGTTTTCCAATATAACTTGGTGAATAAACAGATGTTGCTGTGCTTATTAGCAAAAACAAGAAACAAATTCCATGTTGCATCAAAAAAAAAGTAATCGTAATATGACAGTTGCTTAAAATATTTTTAATACTTTTCACCAAACAACTCCTTTTTTTCTTTTTCACTAAGTTCCATATACAAGTATATTAATTTTTCATAAAATACCTGTTGGTGGAAACACTCCCTTGGTGGCTGCGACAATAAACCACCATTTTCTTCATAATTTCCAGCCACACAACCACCTGCACAATATTTTCTAACCCAGCATTTAGAGCAGCCTTCACGAGTATTTAGATTATTAATTTGTGCTTTTTCTAAATACTTTTCTCTCTTCTCTTCATTTTCCTGATATGTATCATACACATTACCTAAACAAGTTTCCTTATAACTTACAAATCTATGACAAGGATATATATCACCATGTATATCTATTGCAACGTCTCTTATCCCTGCCCCACAACCGAATTGTCTATATACACCCCTGTGTAAACTTAACAATGCAGAGTATATAAAAGTCATCTTTCGCACTTTAGAACAATTATTGCTATGAATAAGTTCTTTGGCATATTCTATCAATTCTATTTCGCTATTAATGTATTCCACAAATTCCGCATCTGATGTCAAATTATTGGCAGGTGTCATCGGTATATTTTTAAAGCCTAACCCATTCAAATGATTAAATGTATTAACCATATCAAGATTACCTGGTGTAAGAGTTGCTCTAGACGTTAAACCGTACTCTTTTCGTAATTCTTTTGTATTTTTTACAGTTTGGTCATAACTACCTGTTCCATCTTTATGATATCTGTTTTTATCATTTTTTTCTTTATCACCATCAATGCTGATAATAGTCGAAATTTTATTTTCTACTATTAGTTTATTTACCTCATCATTTAATAAAGTTCCGTTTGTTGTCATCGAATAACCAACATTTTTATCTTTGGTTTTACAATACGAAATAATTTCTTTCATTAAATCTACTGCCAACAAAGGTTCCCCTCCAAAAAATGTTATTAAAACTTTATCGGCATCTGAGTGCTCAAATAAATAGTCTATTGCCTTAAAAGCAGTTTCTTTACTCATTTTACCTGAATCACAATAACTACCTTCGTCACCAAAACAATAGGAACATGCCAAATTACATCCTTGAACCAACATTAAGGTTATTCCAACAATATTTTCTTTGGTATAAGTTTCTATCGACGATTCATTTTTAGAATCCACATATTTAAGAAAGCCTGCATTTTCCATTGCATTTACAAGCGAATTAAATTCTTCTTCGTTAAAATATTTTTTACTTTTCTGAAATAATTCTTCTTTCGATAAGTTATTGTTTTGAATTACTTTTAGAGTTCTTTCATCCACTTTTACAAGTTTTCCGTTTTCTATGTCTAAAATAACCACCTCTTTTTCATTACGAAATATCTTGAAATCATTAAACTGAATAATTCTATTGTACATATGTATCCTTCTCTCCTTTTTTTATTATTCTCATTGTAATAAAGGCATATAATACAGTCATTCCTATAACCAATAACAGATAACGACTGGCATTTAAAATAACACCTTTTATTGATACATAAGCATGTATTTCTGCATAATTCAATGAAATATATACTCCTAAAATAATACTCAGAAAAACTCCCGCACAGACCAATGGAGTAGTATAGATATACCTACTCTCCTTTTTTCTAATATCACTACTTTCCTTTTCATTAACCCCCAGCCTACGGTATACCTTAATATTATCAACATGACTTCTCATAATAAATAAATAATTCAAACTCAAAATGCTTAAATTAAGTACCATACCTATTATGAATAAATAGATGGATAATAAATTCACCAATATCGTAAACGTCACAAACTGGTTATTTGAAATTGTTTGCATCGTAACCTCAAATATTTTGAAAAAATCATCTTCTTTATTATACTTTCTATTTGACTCATATATTTCACTATTATTTAACTCTGTCAAAATATCTTTTTCTATTTTTTCTGCTTGGCTATATGTTATCCTATCTTGTGTATCAATTAATACTGTTTCTGATACTTTTAATAACCCTTCTACAGCGTATGCATTCACTACTATAACATACGGATTATCTGTATTAAATAAACTTTCTCCCGCAACAGAATCTGTAAATTCTTTCTGGGAATTTTTCAGAGTAACACCATTGGACAACACAATTTTTTTATCAGAAAAAACATTCTGTTCGGTCTTATACTTATGAACTAAAAACTCATCTTTATTTAAACTAACCTTTTCCAATCCTGATGCAGATCTAACACAATTATAATCATCTAGGGATATAATATAAGGTGGAAACATTCCCCTTCGACGATTTTTAAATAAATCTGGATTTGCAAGATAATTTTTAACCTTAATGAATTTATTAGCATGTACATCTTGACTCTCTAAATACTCATTCAAAAAATCAATTTCAATTTCTCCAATCTTATCGGGTTCTTTGATATAATTATAAATACTATTTACTTCTATATCATACGAGCCTTTATATTGATTGAATGAATGAGACCACGTGAATAGTATGTTAGCCATTACTGGTACTACTATACAAAAAAGCAATATAATACTAGATGAAAACATCATAAACTTTAATCTTTTGGAATATGTAGTTAACTCTGTGAGCAATATAATGTCTTCAATACTATGATACTGCTTTTTCAACCTCTTTCTTGTCTGCAAATTTATTCCAGCATAAATAAAACTTCTTATCGCCAGTATCGCTAAAATAATAACCAAAAAAATCAAAAGATTTTTTACATTATCAGGAATCTCTTGTAAATGTTGAACATAATCATAATATCTTAAAACTCCTATTCCCATTATGCCAATAACTATTATGGAAATTATATTTGCTTTAACTGAAGGAATCTTTCCAATTTTTATTTTCTTTTCTACTGTTAATAATTCTTTTAACTCAATACTTTTGAATCTTTTCACATTTTTTATAAATGTAACTAATAATAATATGGCATTTCCCAAAATAGTAAGTGCTAATGCATCTTTATATAACTTGAAAGATATTGTTATAGTAGTCTCCATAACTTCCAAAATATATTTTGTCAAAAAATAGTTAAATATAGTGCCTATAATAATACCAATCAAAAGTCCTATAATACTTCCTATAAGTCGTTCAACCAAAATTTTATAAGATATTATTCTTCTTGATAACCCCATTGTTCGTAACAAATAATATTTGTTCTTCTGGTAATTGAATAAGTAATTATCAAGATACAAAATTATTCCTAATGCTAATAAAAAAAAGCATCCTGCCATAATACGTGTCATCAAAAGAATATTATCCACATTAAAATACTCTATATGTTGAATTACATAATCCTTAGAATATATGATATTTATTCCATACATTATTGCAGAATACATAACAATCATAACAACATAATATAGATTTAACTGAATGTTCTTTTTAAAGTCTTTTGAGGATAATTTGGTTAGTAATTTACACATTTTAATAGTATTATCCATCATATTCCTCCAAACAACTGATTATTTCTTTATAATATTTCTTTTGTGAATCATTCTTTATCAACTGTTTCTCTATCCTTCCATCTTTTAAATAGACGAATTTATTTGAATATGAAGCCACATATGGATCATGGGTTACCATAACTATTGTCTTTTCTAAATCCGTATTCAGTTTTCTAAAAATCTCTAATAAAATATCGGCATTTTTTTTATTGAGAGCCCCTGTTGGTTCATCCGCAAAAATACATTTTGAATTATTCAATATACTTCTAGCAATTGCAACTCTCTGTCGTTCACCTCCAGATAATTCATCTGGATATTTATTTAACAGAGTTTTTATATTTAATTGTTGTACTACTTCTTCAAAAGATAGTTCCTTCGCATTTGATTCTGCTAGTAATACGCCTAAATAAGCATTTTCCTCAACTGTCATTTCTTGAATCAAATTATAATCTTGAAAAATTATACTTATATCTTTTTTTCTGTATTGATCTCTTTCCTTATCCTTATACTTCCTAAATGATTTGGCGAAAAAGGATATTTCTCCCTCATCATAATCTTCAATCATTGTCAATATATTTATTAAAGTAGTTTTACCAGCTCCACTACTACCCATAATCGCTAAAAAATCACCTTCAGCAATATCTAAATCTATGCCTTTAAGTACCTCTGTTATCTGTTTTCCATTCACATAGTTTTTAGTTATTTGCTTAAGACTATACATATTATCGCCTCCCTTGTATTATCTAACAAGAACCGGGGAAATCCCCGGTTCTCTAGTCTTGAATGACCACTCTGCTTCTTAATTGGCAATTAACTAATGAAATCTAATGATCCACCATTGCAAATAGTACAGTTGTTGTCACCTTTATTGCACAGAAGACAAATATTGCTATCAATATTTTTTGCCTCTTCTTCAGTAACTGTTCTGTTCACTACTTCAAACATATTTGCATCCTCCTTTCATTCAAAATTGTTAGGCAACTGTCAACTTATACTCTTCCATTTTTGTTATACGGACTAATTCCCCGTACAAAGCAAAAATATTTCGTACTAAGTTTTATGTAACCAAAATCACTTATCGCCAACAATTTCACCTAACATTTTAGGTTACCATTAATAAATACACTTTCCTAATCTACAAAACCATATTTTTTGCTTAAATTGCGTTTTTTTTGTCCTCGTTGGCACATACCATTCATTTTTATGTCCCAACTTGGCACACTTCTGCGATTTACAGGGAAATCTACCCATGTTAGAATGATACTGTCAAAATTATATGTAGCGAAAACGCAGCTTTCCAGAGAATGCCTCTTTTCTGGTGCAAGCTGCGTTTTTTAGTGCATGGAAAGGAGTATCACAACTAAATATGGAATAAGCGTTCCTCCGTATTGACCGGACTGAAGCTTTTATGAGGCAGGAAAACTATAAGCCAGGGCAAAGTGAAAGATCTCACTTTGCCCTCTTTTTATGAAGGAGGTTCATTTACTTGAAAAACCATGTACACAAAGAAGCCCCACCGGGCATGAAACATCATCGGAACTATGGAAAATATCTCTATACTGCCTTCCTTGTCTTCACTCTGATTGCCTGTAATGTACAACCAGTTATGGCTGCTACCATCTGGGACAAAGCTTCAGAAATCATGAAAGACGTATATAACCAGATTATCCTGATTTCCACCATTGCGGCTGTTGTAACTGCATCGGTTGCTTTGCTTTTGATGAATTTTTCCAAATCCGGAAAAACCGTGGATGAATCCAGGGCATGGCTCAAACGAATCATCATTACATGGGCGATTCTCAATGGTCTGGGATTTATCATGGCTTACATCACTCCGTTCTTTGCCGGCGGTCAGTGGAATGGATAATGCAGATAAGGAGGTGGCTCTGTCATGGGAATACTTGACGGAATTGTAGAATGGATTGCCGAACAGGTCATGAACATTCTGGATTTGATTACTACTTCTGTTCTGGGTGCACTGGGATGTTCCATGGATACTTTTCTCCGGTATTTTCCAGCAGCGGAAACAATGTACCAGATTTTTCTGGCACTGGCTATCGGACTCATCCTTTTAAACTGGGTTTGGCAGCTTTTTAAGAATTATTTTATGGGGACAGGGATTGACGCTGAAGATCCAATCAAATTATCACTACGGACCTTTATGTTCCTTTTCCTGACATTCTATGCCAAGGACATCGTGGATCTTCTATTGAATATTGCAGGAACCCCGTATAGCTGGATTCTGACTGAAGATCTTCCACCACTGGAATTTGCCAAGTTTAATTCTGTAATCACAGTCATCTTGGGAGTATGTGCCAACGGTGCTGTCGCCATTGTTGCCCTCATACTGGTACTGATCCTTGCCTGGAATTACATCAAGCTGCTTTTTGAAGCTGCGGAACGTTATATACTGCTTGGAGTTCTGGTCTACACCGCACCTGTTGCATTTTCCACAGGAGCTTCCCAGGCTACCGGAAATGTTTTTAAGAGCTGGTGCCGTATGCTCGGCGGACAGTTCTTTTTACTTTTAATGAACGCCTGGTGTTTGCGACTGTTTACTTCCATGGTCGGAACATTCCTTGCAAACCCTTTATCACTCTAGGAAGGAGGAGATTATGAAACATAAGAAAACACTGCTCTGCAGCCTGCTATTGATTTCTTGTCTGATTCTTGTAACTTCCATGCCGGTCTTTGCCGCTGAACTTACAGAAGCAGAGGTACAGCAAGCTGTAGATGCACAGGGAAAAGAAACGGTCACCGGTAATGTCTTTATCTGGTTTCTGTGTGCCATTGCTTTTTTGAAGGTTTCTCAAAAGATTGACAGCTTTATGGCAAGTCTGGGAGTCAATGTTGGAAATACTGGTGGAAATATGATGGCTGAACTTTTAATCGCCGGAAGAGGTCTTGCAAGTTCCTTTCGAGGGCATGGAGGTGGAAGCCATAGTAGTTCCCATTCTTCCTCTCCCGGAAGTGCTGCAGTACAAAGTTCTTTCCTTTCCGGAGGATTAGCCGGAGCCGTTGGAAGGCAGACAGAGCGTTCTGCGGTAAATGCAGCCACCGGATATACCGAAGGGCCAAGTATCGGAAATGCACTCTATCAGTCTTCCCTTGAAAAGGGCGGAGATTTTGCCAATAACGTTATCAGCAATATTGCTCAAGGAAACTATGGTCAAGTTGGCTCGATCAAAGGTGATGGGGCTGTTTCTGCATTTCAATCCTACATGGGAATTCAAAATGAAGATAAAACGGATCATTCCTATACCAATGTTGAGATTGGCGGCGGCAGGATAACAGGAGTTGAGTCCGGTTCCAATGGGGACAGCCGGGAATTTGCTATGTACCATGCCGATCAATATACGGCTCCTACCCAGGGAACCTATGAAACTGTTCAATCTGTAGACGGAGCTACCTGGTACAAACAGTATGCTGAAAATACGGTATCCAAAATTCCTTATGATGCTGGCGATGGAAAGATAGCCTACAACGAATCCATTGTCCAAAAGCTTCCTCCTACTCCTCCAAGAAAGGAGCGGATTTAGTGATGGATACAGAACGCTCTGGACTTGACGAAGCAATGGATGTAGGCTCCAGTACCATTTCTCACCTAAAGTCCTTAAAAACAGCAGCCACTTTCTCCAAAGCAGGATATGGTGCAGCCCTTGGCGGGCCTTTTTCAGCAGCGATTGGAGCAGTCATAGCCAGCCGGAATCAGTTCGCTAAAATTCTTCTTGTTATTCTCGCCATACTGCTGCTTCCGGTTTTATTTATTGTGATGCTCCCTAGTCTGATCTTTGGAAGTCTGACCGACCAAAGCGATGTGCTAAACAGCAACTCTATGATCAGTGAAAACATCCGTGCTTCCCGTGAAGCCATCGTTGAAGTGTTAGAAGAAAGCCATGAAGACATTCTGGCAGAGATCCATGCAGCAATTTCCCGTCTTCCACAAGGTGATACTGCATCCATCAATGATCCCTATACATACAGCATCTCCATCAATGCCAATCTGCTGATTTCACAATTTTGTGCCAGCCAGGATGACTATAAAAACATCAACCTAAACCAATTAAAGAAACTCATCCGTGAAAACAAAGAAGGACTTTTTTCTTATGATGTAGCAACCGAAACAGTTACCATGGAAGTTACCGTTGATGGCGGTGCAGAAGGAGAAGCCGGCACAGAACAGGGACAGGCACAAACACAGACGGTTACTTTTACGAAACACACCTATACCGTTGTTTATGCTGGGGATTCCTATTTTGCAGACCATGTATTCCATCTTACAGACAAGCAGAAAGAACTTGCCAAAAACTATGCAGAAAATCTGACTGCTTTCTTTGGAACTGCTTCTTCCGGCATCGTAGCTGCTATCAATCTTAGTGATGAGGTATTGTCCTACCGCCCTGCTGTAGAAAGAGCCGCTGCGAAATATGGTATGAATGATTATGTGGATTTAATTCTGGCAGTCATGATGCAGGAATCTGGCGGACGAGGGCTGGATGTTATGCAAGCAGCGGAAGGTGGATTTAATACCCGCTATCCCCATGTGCCAAATGGGATTACAGATCCGGAATACTCCATTGAATGTGGAATTCAAGAATTAAAGTATGCACTGGAGAAGGCAGGATGTACCGGTCCTACCGATTTAGACCGGATCAAACTCGCACTCCAAGGCTACAATTACGGATCCGGTTACATTGACTGGGCAATGGAACGGGACGGTGGATATACCAAAGAAAACGCCATCGCCTATTCTGACATGATGTGTGCAAGACCAAGTTGGCCTTATGACCGGTATGGTGATAAAGAATATGTGGATCATGTCCTTCGGTATTACCAAATTACTGCCAGTGGCGGAAGCTATCCCGCAAACGGCATGCAGATTCCACACTATCTCCAGACAGACTATGGAAATATCCCCTATGGCGGTGGTTCGATTGCATCCAGCGGTTGTGGACCTACCAGTTTTGCCATGATCGCCAGTTATCTTACAGGCACTACCATTACACCTATTGATGCAATATCCTGGTGCGGAAATTCCTATTACAAACCAGGAGTCGGCACTTACTGGTCTTATTTTCAGGCAGCGTCCGATCATTTTGGGTGTGGGGCTGTCACACAGACCAGTGATCCCAACCAGGTGCTTCAGGCTTTATCTGAAGGTCGTCCGGTCATCAGTTCCCAAAGAGCTGGGCTTTTTACCAGCGGCGGACATTTTATTGTCCTTCGTGGTGTAACGGCTGGAGGTAAAGTATTAGTCAATGATCCCAATGACAGTTCCTCCAAAAACTACATCAACTGGGAATTCGATATGATGACGGAAGTGCATGCAACCGCAAATGCCTATTGGATCTTCGCTAAAAAATAAAGGAGACTCTTATGAACAGAAAAAAAGCAATTCTGGCTATCTTTATGATGGCCTTTTTAATTATCATCGGATTTGTCTTTCCCTCCATCTGGAAATCTCAAAAAGGAAACAAAGAATCCGAAACCGAAAATACGCAGCACGATGACAGTGAAAATGCCGAGACAGAACAAGCAGAAAATAACGAATCCATAATCTTTCAGGATTTTGAAGCTTTGGAAGACTTTTTCTCCAAGGAACAGGTGAAACTTTTTCAGGAAGAACTGACCTCCTATCTTAAAAACGTAAAACAGATGTCTCTAACTTCCATCCGTTTCCTTGCTGATGATACTACCTATCCCAATGCTTCTGATATTAATTTTTTGTTCCAGCTTCCGGATAAGTCCGTTCTTCCTGTGTACTACACTTCCTCTACTGGAAGATTCTTTTTCGGTGAGGAACGTACCCCTGATTCTGGAAAAGAAATCATCTATGAACGTCCGACAGATGACAAACTTCCTTCCATCACAACAGAGGAAATTGAACAGTTGCAAGAAGGAGGTTATGACAATACCTCCGTGAATTCGAAAAAAGCTGCCCCTGTCACAGAAGTTCCTGAAACCCCTTCCATGGAAGAACCAAAGGAGGTGCAGCCATGAACAATACTGAAGAACAACATCCTGTCTTCATCCCTCGCAATTTTATAGAAAAAGGGACCTTTATGGGCGGAATGTTTAAAATCCGTAATGCCATCGAAGGCGGTGTCCTGGCAATCCTGATCACCATTCCTGTTATCAATCTGCCTCTGACACTGACTGTCAGAATTATTATTCTCTGTATGACTGCTCTTCCTGCTGCTATGATTTCTTTAATTGGAATCGGTGGGGAGAGCATTACTGCGTTTTTAATGAACGCTCTGCGTTTTCTGAAAAACCGCCGGGTTATTTACCGTATGGATGTACATCCGGAGCCGAAAAAAAAGTACCGGATAAAAAAGCCCCGCAACAAAGAACCCAAAACCAAGAAACGCAAACGGCATCCAAAACAACCTGCAGAATCTTCTTCTGAAGAGAACTGCTCTCAGATGTCTTCTGAAGAGAAGGCAAAAGAATCCCCTGCTGTTAAAAAAAAAGAACGCCAACAGTTTGATACTTCTACAAAACGTGGAATACGCAAACAGGCTCGTGAAGACATCCGGATTCTTAAATATGAGTCCCGACAATTAAAAAAAGAACAAACCGCTGCACGTAAAAGTGCGAAAAGGCAGGCAAAACTTGAAAAACAACAGATAAAGCAGCAACTTTCGGAGGAACGAAAAAAAGAAAGAACTGCGAATAAAGCCTCCAACCAGTCATCTGCTGCTTCCGGGAAAAGCAAAAAGAAAAAACGAAAAGAAATCACCTTGGAAGATTATCTTCCTATTGATAAAATTGCCAATGGTGTTATCTACACGACAGACCATCGTTATGTAAAAATTCTGGAGATTGAACCGATCAATTTCCTTTTACGCAGTGCTAGGGAACAACAGGGGATCATTTTCAGCTTCATCTCCTACCTAAAAATCAGTCCTGTGAAACTGCAGATTAAGATGATCTCCAAAAAAGCGGATATCAACAAACATCTGGAACAGTCCCGTTTGGAAATGGAACGGGAATCAGATCCTAACTGCCGGCAGTTACAAAAAGACTATATCCAATTTGTCCGGCAGTTAAGTTCCAGAGAAGCGGTTTCCAGACGTTTTTTCCTAATCTTTGAATACGAACCTTTCAATGTGAATCGGAAGGTGGAGGAAAAGGAAATCCTGGCAGCTTTGGAAACTGCTGCACAGACCGCAAAAACCTTTCTATATCAATGCGGCAACGATGTGCTGGTTCATGACAATGAAGATGAGTTTACAACCGATGTACTCTACACTTTACTGAACCGTACCAAATGTACCGAAACACCTTTGCCAAAACGGATTAACCAGGTACTTACCCGCTATATGGAATCTGGCCGTGAGCAGGAAGTGGATAACATCCATATCAATGAATTCATTGCACCAGAGTCTTTGGACTTTAAGCACAGCAACTATGTGCTGGTAAATGGCATCTACCATTCTTACCTGCTGGTGCCGTGCGATGGTTACAAAGCAAAAGTAATGCCAGGTTGGCTGTCCCTGCTTATCAATGCTGGCGAAGGAATTGACATTGACTTTTTTCTGCATAAACAGCCCAAAGATAAGATCCAGCAACGTCTTGGACAGCAAATCCGTATCAACCGTTCAAAGATCAAAGATGCCTCTGATACCAATGCGGATTTTGATGATCTGGATTCTGCCATCCGTTCCGGCTATTTCCTCAAACAGGGACTTGCTAATAATGAAGATTTCTATTACATGAATCTTTTGATTACGATTACGGCAGGTGATCTGGAAGAATTGCAATGGCGGATTCAGGAGATGAAAAAACTTCTCATCTCACAGGATATGGATCTGCGGTCTTGTTACTTCCTGCAAGAACAGGGATTTTTATCTTCCCTTCCTCTTGTAAACCTGGATAAGAAGCTCTATGAACTCTCAAAACGAAATGTCTTAACCACCGGAGCTGCCAGTTGCTATCCTTTCGTCAGCTACAGCATTTGCGATGACAACGGCATCCTATTTGGAGTAAATAAGCATAACAACTCTTTAGTGATTGCTGATATTTTTGACTCCAAACAATATAAAAACTCCAATATTGCGATTCTTGGCACTTCTGGATCCGGAAAAACCTTTACCATGCAGACTATGGCACTTCGTATGCGGCGTAAAGGAATCCAGGTATTTATCATCGCACCGTTAAAAGGTCATGAGTTTTATCGGGCTGCCAGAAATGTAGGAGGAACCTTTATCCAGATTTCTCCTGCCAGCCAAAACTGCATCAATGTCATGGAAATCCGAAAAGTAGATAACTCTGTCAATGAGCTGCTGGACGGTCCAACTTTAGACGCATCTGCCTTAGCCAGTAAGATTCAACGTCTGCACGTTTTCTTTTCTCTGCTCATTCCAGATATGAGCCATGAGGAAAAACAGCTTTTGGACGAAGCACTGATTAAAACCTATGCAAGAAAGGGAATCACCCATAAGAATGAATCCCTCATTGATCCCAAACACCCGGATCATTATAAAGCGATGCCAATTCTTGGCGATGTATATGATGTTTTGATGGAAACCGAAGATACCAAACGACTGGCTCACATCCTGAACCGTCTTGTCCATGGCTCTGCTTCCTCTTTTAACCAGCAGACCAATGTAGATCTGACCAATAAATATACCGTTTTGGACATTTCAGAGCTGACTGGTTCCAGTGATCTCTTAACGGTAGGGATGTTTGTTGCTCTGGACTATGTATGGGATAAAGCCAAAGAAAATCGTACCGAAGAAAAAGCCATTTTCGTAGATGAAGTATGGCAGCTCATCGGTGCCTCCAGTAACCGCCTGGCCGCTGAATTCGTTTTGGAGATTGCCAAGATCATCCGGGCATACTCTGGTGCCGGTATTTTTGCAACCCAGGACCTCAATGACTTTTTTGCTCTTGATGACGGAAAATATGGAAAAGGCATTATCAATAACTGTAAAACCAAAATTATTCTTAACATGGAAGATGAAGAGGCACAACGTGTAAAAACCATTCTTCGTCTTTCCGAAACCGAAGTTATGAATATCACCCATTTCCAACGTGGAAACGGACTGATTTCAACAAACAATAATAATATCACTGTGGAATTTAAAGCTTCCAACCTGGAAAAAGAATTAATTACCACAGACCGACAGGAACTCCTGGAAATCTTGAAACGCCAGGATAAAAAAGTCGGTTAATGTTACCTGCAGCCCGAATGTGGCTGCTTTTCTTTTTAACAAAGGAGGAGATTTATGTTAAAACCAGCAAAACAACCTCATATCCGGCTAACCGCCCTTTTTCTTTGTGTCACGATGTTTCTTAGCACACTCTTTTTCAATGCTCATACCGCTTATGCTGCTGATGGAACCATTGATTATACGGCAGGAGCCAAAATTCCATACGGGGACTATTATACTTCCCGCATGAGCTTTGATGGAAATAACACGGCTTATTGCGTAGAACCATTAAAGAAAACACCAGCTTCCGGAAAATATCCTTATAACCTTTTGGGAAAAAATTCCCCACTCAGAAAAGCTCTTTACTACTTAAACGGTGGATATGGTTATGAAAAGGTAATAAAAGATCAATATTTCCAAGGATGGTCCGATGACAATTCTTATGTCATTGGTCATCTGGTCGTTGCCTATATCCATGCAGGAAATAATGGGGACACTGGTGCTTTTCATGGTGCACCCCAAAATTATATTGACAAAGCATTGGAAGTTGCCAACGCCATTGAAGGGCTTCCTGCCCCACCAGAATCCTTCCGTGCTTTTATCGTTCCTGGCGATGCTTCCCAAACTTTTGTAGGAAGCTGGTATCAGGTTCCAAACGGCTTTATCGAACTGCAGAAATCTTCTGCCAATACCGATATTTCCGATAAAAATGGCAATTACTCTTTAGAAGGAGCCCAATACGGAATCTACAAAGGGGAAGAACTGGTAGAAACTCTTGTTACCGATAAAAAAGGATATGCAAAATCCAAAGAACTGGCAGAAGGAAGTTACACCGTCAAAGAAATCAGTGCCCCAGAAGGGTTTGCTATAGATACTTCCGCCCATAATGTTACGGTAAAAGCAGAAGGAACATCTACCGTAAAAGTAAAGGACATTCCTCAAAATAATCCCGTAAAACTGCTCCTTAAAAAGCTGGATGCTGACACCCAGCAAAATTCTGCACAGGGAACCGGCTCTCTCGCCAATGCCGAATTTACAATAAAATTCTATACAGAGCAGTCAGCTACCGATCCCGGAGCAAATGGAAAGAAACCGGTTCGCACCTGGATATTTAAAACAGATGCCTCTGGAGAAATCCATTTTACAAAAGATTATTTGGTATCCGGGGATGAATTTTTCTATGCCAGTGATGGAAAGACTGCCTGCTTCCCACTGGGTACAGTAACCGTACAGGAAACCAAAGCCCCTGCCGGCTATCTTCCAAACGAATCTGTTTTCGTACAGCAAATCACCAGTACCGGTACGGAAGAAACCATCTCCATTTATAACGCTTCTTCTGTCGAAGAACAGGTCTTCCGAGGCGGCGTCAAAATTCAGAAGCGGGATCTGGAAACTCAGGGAACACAGGCACAAGGAACCGCATCTCTTGCAGATGCCGAATTTACCATTACCACTTTGAACAAACAGCCGGTATGGGTAGGTGGAAAGCTCTATGAAAATGGTCAGGCAGTGCTTACAATCAAATCGGATGCACATGGTATTGCTGCAAGTGCCGCTGATGCCCTGCCCCTTGGACATTACCGGATAGAAGAAACCAAAGCGCCTTCCGGATACCTAACCGATGGTGCAAAGGCTCTCGAATTTGACATCACCCAAAATGGAGAAATCGTAGATTTAACAACAGAAGAGACTTCTGTTTCTAACCAGATTATCCGTGGCGGTGTCAAAATCCAAAAACGGGATCTGGAAACGGGAGAAGCCAAACCACAGGGAAATGCTTCTTTAAAGGATGCAGAATTTACAATCACCAATCTTGGTCCAAATCCTGTTCTTGTGGATGGAACCCTTTACGAAAAAGATCAAGTAGTTCTCACTTTGAAGACAGATGAAAAAGGGCTTGCTTCCACAAAAA
Source organism: Mediterraneibacter sp. 210702-DFI.5.30 (assembly GCF_020560115.1). Taxonomy (NCBI): domain Bacteria; kingdom Bacillati; phylum Bacillota; class Clostridia; order Lachnospirales; family Lachnospiraceae; genus Mediterraneibacter; species Mediterraneibacter sp. 210702-DFI.5.30. The sequence continues at coordinate 257,500 of NZ_JAJCME010000001.1, read as the reverse complement.
AAGATACTCTCCCTTATGGACATTACCGGGTTGATGAGACAAAAGCACCGGAAGGTTATTTGAACGAGGGAAAACTCTCTCAGGAGTTTCATATCACAGAAAATGGGAAAATTTTGGATTTAACTGCAAAAGAAACAGCGATTTCCAATCAGGTAATCCGTGGCGATTTAGAATTCGTAAAGGTATCTGACGGAGATTTAAACCGGCTGGCAAATGTCCCATTTTCCATTACCTCCAAAACTACAGGAGAAAGTCATACCATTGTAACAGACAAAAATGGCTATGCCAGTACTTCCTCAGAATGGAATAAGCACACTACAAATACCAATCGTGGGGAAACTTCTGAAGACGGAATCTGGTTTGGCTCTTCTAAACCTGATGATGCCAAAGGAGCCCTGATTTATGACACCTACATTTTGGAAGAACAACGCTGCGATTCCAATGAAGGTATGAACCTCTTAAAAATTGAGGTCTCTGTATACAAAAATCACGTAGTCGTGGATATGGGAACTTTAACGGATGATCAGATTACCATTGGAACTACTGCCCTTGACAAAGACAGCAACTCCCACTTTGCCAAACCAGAAGAAAAAATCACTCTGGTTGATACCGTAGAATACGAAGGCTTAAAGAAGGGACAGTCTTATAAGCTCATCGGCACACTGATGGATCAGGAATCCGGAAAGCCAATTGAAATAGATGGAAAACCTGTCACAGCAGAAACCACCTTCAAACCAAAAAAATCTTCTGGTTCTGCAAAAGTGACCTTTACGTTCAATGCCTCTTCTCTGAAGGGCAAAACAATCGTAGTATTTGAAGAACTGTACCAGGAGGATTTAAAACTGGCTGTTCATGCGGACATTACAGATCAGGATCAGACTATCTATTTCCCAGAAATCGGGACCACTGCAAAAGATAAGGAAACAGATATGAATCTTTCCCAGGCAGATAAAGAAGTTACCCTTGTAGATACGGTAGCTTACAAAAATCTTCTGCCCGGCGAAGAATATGTTATGACTGGAACCCTTATGGATAAAGAAACCGGAAAACCTGTCGAAATAGATAAGAAAGAGGTTACTGCCGAAACCACATTTACTCCTAAAGAATCCTCTGGAACGGTAGATGTGATTTTTTCTTTTGATGGGACTTCCCTTGCCGGAAAAACCGTAGTTGTTTTTGAATCTGCTACTTATGACGGCAAAGAATTTGCAACACACGCTGATCTTGAAGATAATGGGCAGACCATCTACTTCCCGGAAATTGCTACCACTGCAAAAGACAAAGCAGACGGAGATCATTTTGCCAAAACCGATAAAGAGATTACTATTGTTGATACGGTTAAATATAGTAACCTAATTCCAGGAAAAGAGTATGCACTTACCGGTACCTTGATGGACAAAGAGACAAAAGAACCTCTTCAGGCAGATGGTAAACCGATTACTGCCACTACGACCTTTACTCCTGAAGATGCCTCTGGCAGTATTGAACTTACCTTTACATTTGATGGCAGCATCCTGTCCGGCAAAACAATTGTTGTCTTTGAGTCTTTAACGTATCAGGAAAAAGAGATTGCTGTTCACGCCGATATAGAAGACCATGAACAGTCTATCTACTTCCCGGGAATTGGAACTACTGCGAAGGACAAAGCGGATGGGGATCAGGAAGCCGTTGCTACGAAAGAAGTAACCATCATTGACACCGTATCCTACCAAAATCTGATTCCGGATACTCCATACAAACTGGTCGGCACACTGATGGACAAAACAACCCAAAAGGAAGTTATGATTGATGGAAAACCTGTCACGGCAGAAACAGAATTTACACCAAAGGATTCCAATGGTTCTGTCGAAGTCATCTTCACTTTTGATGGAAGCACATTGGCTGGACATGATGTAGTCGTTTTTGAAAAACTTTTTTCCCTTGAAGGAGAAACAGCACTTGAAATTGCTTCCCATGAGGATCTGGACGATAAAGGACAGACGATAAAACTTACGGAAGCTCCAAAAGACACACCTGAACCTTCCAAACCAGTCAAGACCGGAGATGAAACAACCGTTCTTCCTTATCTTTTACTGGCAGGTGCCGCACCCCTCTTTGCTGCAGGATTTGGTATCTTATATATCCGTAAGCGGAAAAAAGATAAGTAACTATCAATAGATATGCTCACAGGCAGCTTATTACGGCTGCCTGCTATAAAGGTGATGAATATGGAACAATCTCGTTGTAATGCCGATGCCAAACACATCCGGCATTTTTTAGATATTTGTGATGGAAATTGGCATTCCTGTATTTATGTTCGCTGTGTTTCCTGTAAAACCCCAGGTTATTGTAATGGCCCACACTTCTTATATCATCCAGATGAAAACGGCAGTCCATGTGTCCTGCCCATGGCAGATGCCCGTATGCTCTTCTCCCGCATACCGGAACCAACGGAATGTCTATCCGCCATAACACTGGAACAATTTCAGTCTTTATATGGACTCTACTTTGCAAAAGAAGCATTGACCGATAAGCCATGTCCTTGTTTTGCTTTACTGCGGCACCAGGAAGCATCTCATTATCACTGGTAAAAGGTTGCACTTTTGGCACTTTCTGCGTACAGGATAAGAAAGGAGGCGATTTTATGTTGAATTTCACTGCTATGATTCAAGGAATCGATACAATATTTACGAACTTTATTTTTATTCCTGCACTTTTAATCCTGTACCTGAAGTTTCGTCCGAGAAAGCCCTGGAACAAACGCACCAGAAATCTGTATCGGCTATGTATAGCTCTGATTTCTGTTTATGTCATCCGGATTTTCTGTGCAGGGTTCATCTTTACACCAGTAAATTACTCACGTTTTGCAGACAGCGGTTTCTTTCCGCTTATCAAGGCACTGTTCTATTCTTAGATTTTCTGCCATTTTGTGCCATTTAGTCCGAATCTGGGAGTAGTTTCTATGCCCATCCTATGGGAATTCATCACCTGCTTTCTTACAATATACGTATAAAACACGTAAGCGAGGTGAATCTTTATGAAACAGAAACAAATCCGCTGCCCATACTGCGGCAGCATCGCAATTTTAAGGGATGCGTCCTATGTATATGGAAATAAAGCGAAAGATGGAAAACTCTATGTGTGCAGTCACTTCCCACAGTGTAATTCTTATGTAGGAGTTCATCCTGGCACTACCAATGCCAAAGGAAAACTGGCAAACAAAGAGCTTCGGCAAAAAAGGATCCAAGCACACCGGGTATTTGACCAGATATGGCTAAACCACATCTTTACGAAATCGGAGGCTTACCGCTGGATTGCTGATAAATTCTGTCTGACTGCCAAGGAAGCACACATCGGAGAATTTAGCACTTATATGTGTGATCAACTAATTCTGGAATCCATGAAGATTCTGGAGAATAACCATATCCCTCTCAGGGCCATTGGTTGAAAGGGGGGATATGTATGATCATCCCGATGACAGATGATGAACGCCGATTGACAGAGGAGTACTTATATTTGGTACCTGAAATGGTAAAAAAATTGACTTCCCGTTGTGCTTATGTCTCATACGATGAGCAGCAAGACCTTCTGCAAGCCGGAAACTTAGCTTTATGCAAAGCCGCCATGAACTATGACAACACCCGTCCCTTTGCAGTTTACGCCAAAGTTGCCATACGAAATGCCATTTACAGTTATTGGAGAAAACTGCAAAAAGAACGAAAATACACCTGTTCCATGTATGCATCTTCCGAATTTGACATGGAACCCCTGCTTGTAGACCAAAAAACCGAACTATGGCAGGAACAATGTATGAACCAGGAACCCATTTATAAGCACCTGCAGTCCTTAGAAGCGAGAAGCTGCAATACACTAAGAAAAGGAATACATGCCCTGCTCCTGCAGCAAAAAGGATATACCAACCAAGAAATTTCCAAACATTATGGTGTCCCAATGAATCATGTCCGGGCATGGCAAAGCAAAGCCCGGAAATACTTACAGCAGGATACCAAATTATATACTCTTTTATCTTGAAGGGAGAACGATTATGCTGACACTTTATACTGCAGTCGGAATCCTACGATTCCAGGATTCCATAAAGGAACATAAAACACCGACTGTTATCAATAACCGGCAGGAATACGGACTGACAGAAGAAGAATTCTTTCTGTGGAGCAGCCTCGCATTTCAAATCCGACAGATCCATGAATTGCAGTCTGCTTTTTCCGAACGCTTGAAAAAACATCACCGTTCGGAAAATATCCCCATTGAACCTTACCTGAATCGGCTGCTGCTTCGAGGACTGGTTGTAAAAGGGGATGGTTTAACTGGTGTGGATGCCCTGTACCGCCTCTTAGGAGAACTTTATATCAGCCCATTGCAGGACAGTTTTTCAGTACGGCTTTTTACCTGCATCTATCTCTGCATGAAGAAAAAACTGCACACAAAGGAACTGATCCATTATCTAAAAAAGCCGGCACGGACTGCTATAGAGGACACGGTACTCCAAATAGCAAAAAAAGTACAGATTTCTACGGCAGAGCTTGTAACCTGTGTAGAACAGGGCATCCATCCACAAAATACAGAGCAACTTTTGACGCAGCTCTATGAAACCTCGGATGCAACATTCCGTACCCTGGCACAGGATATCCAATTCACCCATGCCGGTTATCCTGTACTGGAAGCCATCAGTAATTTGTACCTCAATAAACAGATTGCATTTGAAAAATTATAGGAAGGAGCAAATTATGCCAAAACCATTTCTTAATAAGCTGATTGTCCATGGGGCAATCGGCTTTTTCTGTGTCCTATTTGGATGTATTTACGGATTTATAACAGACGACCAGATATTTCTCCTTATGAGTCTTTGCATCGGTGTTGGAACTGCCATACGAATTGTGAGTCTGCTACATACCATCAAGATGCATGACTATACCGAATTAACTGGAACCTGTACAAAACGTGAAGTCAGCCCACTTACCAAGAAACAGAAAATTATTTTCCGTTCCACTGACCAGAAAGAATATCACTTTACATTCGATAAAAATATCCGCCTTTTATCTGGACATTATTATCGCCTATATTTCCGGAATGTAGCAAACCTTTCGGGTGAAGAAAAGGTTACTCCGGATTTACTTGCGTATGAAGAACTCTCCCTCTAGTTGAAAATTGTTCTCCTAAAAGTTGCTAAAATTGCTTACCAAAACAGAAGCAGCTATGCTATTTTCACATACCCGCTTCTGTTTTGGATTTATTCTGTTTTCCTTTTTTCTTTATCTGAAATATTTTGTTTACAGATTATAATAATCTTATTCAATTGTTTTAATACGCTCTACTAAGGTTCCTTTCTTCACATATCGAATCACAAAAAAAGAATATGCTCCTGCCATAAATACAAGTGCTATGAAGTAAAATGACACTTGCAAAATAGGAAAACTAAAATGCAATGTTCCCAATGTTCCCACTTGATTAAATACTGTGCATAAAATATAGCCTGCAAAAGTCCCGAATGTCAACGTTATTATCGCCGTTTCTACGATATAATATAAACATTCTGTTTGAAGTATTTTGACAAATTGTTTGTTTGTTAATCCTATTGCTTGTAAAATCGCAAATTCCTGTTGCCTTGATATGATATTTGTCATTAAAGTATTAATCATATTAATAACACCAAAAACGGCCACAAATAAAACTAGACAATATAACGGAATTTTAATTTTATTCACTTCACTTTTCAACTGCATCATCACATCGCTGATACTCGAAATTTCTATTTCTCCATTACTCTGCATTAAATCAAAAATTTGTTTTTCTACATCTGACAGCTTATCTTCTACATCTATAAAACAGTTCATATTAAAATTTGCTACATTTCCTTTTATTTCACACAATAGCTCTTCTGGAAAAAAGAAAATAGGGGTTGCTACCCCAAGGGTAGGTGCCTCACAAATACCCATTACTGTAAACTCTTTCCAGATCCCTGTATCCGTCTGAACTTCTATTATATCACCGATTTTGGGAGTATATTGATAATAATTAGTTAACAACTTTTCCGAATTGTCAACAATAACGCCTTTTCCTTTGATTAGCTTTTGATGATCAGCCGTTCCCTCTATCAGTCCTCGTGAGAAATTAGTATATTGATCTTTTGGTATTCCTATATTGGAAAAGAAATGGTTATTGCCATCGTTAGATGCAACTGGAAATTTCATATTAGAAATACAACCTTGTACATATTCAATTTTTTTCACACCCTCTATCCCAAGAATACTCTTTTCCATATTTTCATTTAGCGGATTTCCAACTTGCAGATCGTTAAAATCTTTCGCCCTATCCTTCGCTTGTACAGTTAATGGATCCAGAGAAATCATAATATCACCTTTTGGAAATTGCTGTTTCGCCATACTTTTTACATCAATTGAATTCGTATATGTAGCAACACACATAAGCAGTACTCCAGAGATTCCCAAAGATATTAATGTTAATAAGGCTTTTCTTTTGTTTCTATTAAAGTTCATTTTTGCAAGGGAATATGGTGTTATCTTCCGGCGTGCTCTTTTCGTATTTACCTTTGGTATTGTATCAATTTCGTTTATTCTTAATGCCTCAATCGGAGATATCTTTGAAGCTTTTTTCGCAGGAGCATGAATAGCAATTAATAAAGCAATTTCTGTAACCATGGCAATTATTACAATACACTTATATGTTGTAATCCAACTCCATCCATTAGGAACTGTAAAATATCCCAAAATACACCCAACCACAATTCCTACAGGAATTGCCACTATTGACAATCGCAAACCTTCTTTTTGTACGATACATCTAATTTGTTTTTGAGTTGCACCAATTACTTTTAGTCTACCATACTCTTGTGTCTTTTCAATAGATGAAATGTAAAATATACTATAGATGACTAGAGAACATGCAAATATAATAAAAATACTTGCCAGTACAATTACTATTACTTCTACTGTAGATTTCTCTTCTGATAATCCAAAGTAAGTAGAGCTATACATAACATACTGACTAGGTACATTGCTCTGCTTCGCAATTTTTTCTATCATCATTTTTAAGGTCTCACTATCAATATTAGTAGCATTTTTTAAGGAAATCAATATATCATAACTACCATTTTTATCATACTGATTATACAATGCTTCCGATATCAAAATTTTATATATTCTGGAAGTATTGCTATTAGGTATAATTCCACAAATAGTAAATTCTTGCTTTTCTCCAATCGGTATATTCAATAAGATTTTCTGATTAAGTTTAATAGGCATATTAATGTTCTCTAAATATGCCTGTTCCACTACAACTTCATTTTTTTTCTCTGGCATCCTTCCTAATAAGTTCGATGTCCCTTTTAATTTAAGTGCATTACTATCTTTATAATATATATCAAGCGTATAGTCACCTACACGCTCTGTTCCAAGAGATGCCTCTTTACCAATCATTTCAATTTGTTCATTGTTTTTTAGTGTTGCAAAAATATTATCTGTACTTTTAATAAATGATGCCTGATAACGACCTTGCAAATATAATTTCGTTTCTCTACTGACACCAAGATTATATAATGACAAAAAAACCATTAGTGCTACAGCAAGGAGAATTGTTGTTATAACAAATCTATTCCTCCGTTTATCTACTTGGATGCTTCTGGCTGTTAGCTTCCTTATAGCACTATTAGCACTTTTACCCAAAAGAAAAAACATATGTTGTCCTCCTCGTATTAATGTAGCTATCAGGTATTACTTAAATCTTCCATTTATTTTATATTTCTCTTATTTTGTTCACATAGGAACCACCAAACCGGTTATAAATCATACTGGTTTGGTGATTCTCACTTTTCAAACAACTATCTATTTACCTTATTAGCTATTGGTTGAGAGGAACGAACCATTTCCGAAACAATCTGTCATACAATGTACTTTCTGTAAATCACATTTCTCATACCAACCATATACATTAACTTCTTCTACAGACAGTTCTTCTTTTGACTCACTTGTTACATTTTTAATATCCATAATCTTCTCCTTCCTTACACATCGGTAGTTAACAACGCTCCACCACCAATGCAATCAATTAGACATCCTATTCTTACATCGCCACATCCGCCAAGATAAACATTAACTTCTTCTTCCAAAAGTTCTGTTCTAATTTCCTGCTCTTTCATTGTATTACCTCCTTAATAAATTCATCTAAGATATCTTCGACACTCATAATATAAATCATTCAAAATATTTTCCGCTATCATTATTGCCTAAATTAACTTTTTTCTTCCCTAGTTGGACTATATCTAAAATTCATTAATTTTATATCCAAACAACTTTAGATTTACTACTAACAAATAATTTTCTCTAAAAAGCTTTTAGCAATCACACTCTCATTTCGGTAAGAATTCAATCAAATTTATTACATCTAACAATTTCCCATAGCATATTAAAAATACCGCTACAGGTTCACCACCCATAACGGCATTTCTCCTTTACCTTATTCAGCCTTTTTTTCATTACCGGATTTTAAATACATCATTACTTCTTCAACAGTTTTTCCGGAAGCAAGCAATGCACTAAATATTTCATCCTTCTGCTTCTCTTCTATCTTTTTTTGAAGCTCTTTTGCTTTATGACGCAGTTCCTTTAAATCGGACTCTTTTGTACGAATCTCCTGTTCCACATACTCCAGTTGCTCTTCCAAAGATGTGTTTTCCAGTTTTTTTCGTCTTGCCATAATGCATCCTCCTAATAATTTTTCCTCATTCTACCACATTTTACCGATTCTGAAAAGGTCGTAGCGTTTAGAATAAATCTCTCCAACGAATCGCAAGAAAAAAGCAAGAATATAAATCTGTTATTTTCACAACTCTATGTTAAAATGTTCTTACTCATACTGAGAAAGGAGGAACCTATTTTTGTCGAAAGCAACACTATTTGACAGCCGTATCAAAAAATACGCTTACTGTAAGCCGCCAGAAATCTGCCGGGATCTTGGTACATCTGCCCTTGGACTATCCAAAGAACAAGTGGATACAATGCGGGAAAGATATGGTAAAAACAGTTTTCAGGAACGTAAAACAGATACCACCATCCAGCGATTGCGGCGAGCGTTTATTAATCCATTTCATGTGATTCTATTTATTTTAGGTATTGTTTCTCTTGTTACGGATGTTTTTATGGCTTCTAATTTTACACGGAATGCTACTACTGCCCTTATCATTTTTTCCATGATTGTAATCAGCGGTGTCATCCGTTTAATTCAGGAGCTGCGGGCGAAAAGCACAGCCGCACAGCTTGACCGTTTGATTCACGAAAAGGTTACCGTAAGACGGAATGGGGAACTACGGGAAATCCCTGGTGAAGAATTAGTGGTAGGCGATCTGGTTCTGTTTTCTGCTGGTGATCGTGTTCCAGCGGACATCCGGCTGACAAAAGTAACCGATCTATTCATTTCCCAGGCCGCTATCACTGGAGAAAGCGCCATTTTGGAAAAAAGCTGCCGTACACTTTGTTACAAAGAACAGGAACCCATAACACAATTGGAAAATCTTGCGTTTATGGCAACCACAGTTATCAGCGGAAAAGGGGAAGGCATTGTGTTAGCTGTAGGAACGGATACGCTGTACGGAGGATTTACCAAACCGGATTCCGAAGATAAAAATTCTTTTCAAAAAGGAGCCAATTCCATTGCCTGGGTCATGATCCGGTTTATGGCAGTTTTGGTTCCCATTGTATTTCTTATATTGGGAATCACAGGTGGAAAGTGGCTGGAATCCTTTGCATTCGCACTGTCTGTAGCGGTAGGGCTGATGCCGGAAATGCTCCCCATGGTCATCACTGCCTGCCTTGCAAAAGGAAGCCTTGCTATGGGTAAAAAACAGACCATCATCAAAGATCTGAACGCCATGCAGAGCTTTGGAAGCATGGATGTGCTTTGTATGGATAAAACAGGAACACTGACCAATGAAAGTATCCTGCTGGAATATTATATGGATATTCTGGGCAATGAAAATACAGAGGTCCTGGATCTGGCTTATTTGAACAGTTCCTATCATTCCGGCGTCCGTAATCCCATTGACAATGCCATTCTTGCCTGTAAATCCATGCCAGGCAGGGAAATCCATTATGCCAAGCTTCTAACAGAATATCAGAAGAAAGATGAAATTCCCTTTGACTATACTCGTAAGTTTGTCAGTACCCTTGTGCAGGACAGTACCGGAAACAGCCATCTGATTATGAAAGGGGATATTGCACACATCCTTTCCCGATGCAGTCATGTAGAATATCGTGGAACACGACTTCCTATGGAGAAAGATGCCAGACAAAGCGTATTTTCTGTGGTAGGGGAAATGCTGCAGGATGGGATGAAGGTTATTGCTGTGGCTCGGAAAAATGTGGGAACACGAAAGGAAATCACACCTGACGATGAAAAGGATATGACTTTGGTTGGTTATCTGTCTTTCTTTGATGCCCCAAAACAGACGGCAAGCGAATCCGTAACAGCACTGAAGAGATTAAAAGTAATCCCGAAGATCCTGACCGGAGACCAGGCAGCCATTGCACTCTCCGTCTGCCGCCGGGTTGGAATCTCTGCGGAACATATTCTGACCGGCACCCAACTGGATGAAATGACAGACTGTGAACTGAAAAAGGTGGTAGAAGAAACCCATGTTTTTGCAGAGCTTACTCCCGGTCAGAAAGTGCGTCTGGTTTCTGCACTCAAAGAGAATGGTCATACCGTTGGATTTCTTGGAGATGGAGTCAACGACATCCCTGCACTAAATGAGGCAAATGTGGGAATTTCTGTAGATACAGCAGTGGACGCTGCCAAAGATGCTGCTGATGTTGTACTGCTGCAAAAAGACTTAAATGTATTGGAGCAGGGTGTCCTGGAAGGGCGAAAGACTTTTACCAATATGCTGAAGTATATTAAAATCACTGCAAGTTCCAACTTTGGAAATATTTTTTCCATCATTTGTGCCAGTGCATTTTTACCGTTTCTTCCTATGACCTCCATCCAGATCCTGCTTCTGAATCTGTTATATGATACGCTGTGTATCGTACTTCCCTGGGACAATGTAGATGAGGAAGAAATACTGTCCCCAAGAGACTGGTCCGGCAAGACACTGAAACAGTTTATGCTCTCTTTCGGACCAATCAGTTCCCTGTTTGATATTGTGACTTTCCTGTTTTTGTATTATTTCCTATGTCCTGCACTGTGCGGAGGGGCAACTTACCTGCAGCTTACCGATCCTTCCCTAAAACTTCAGTACGCTGCTTTATTCCAGACAGGCTGGTTTTTGGAGTCCATGTGGACACAGGTTTTGATCCTGCATTTCCTTCGTACTGCCAAAATCCCGTTTCTCCAAAGCAGGGCATCTGCACCGGTCATCTCTATCACTTTGGTGGGGATTCTTGCTTTTACAGCCCTTACGTTTACCAGCGGGGCATCACTGTTTGGACTGACAAAATTACCGCTTTGGTATTTTGCCTTTTTGCTGCTTGTGGCATTTTTCTATATGCTGCTAAGTTCCGTAACCAAATATTTTTATAAGAACAAATATCAAGAGTTGATTTAAAGGAGGCGTTCATGATGAAAAAGAATATCAGTTATATTCCCATGGATCATGCCCTTGAAATCTGGCTCTTGGAAAAATTATTAAGGGAACCGCCGGAAAGTGCTTATACAAAAGAGCTTCTTTCCGGTATTCAGGACATGATAAGCGGAGAAGTATCCTCGCTGTTATTAGGAGCCTTAGAAGATAAAGAGGTGGCCATTGGTGTACACTCGGATGAACTTCTGATCGGTGATCTGGAAATTCATCCAAGGAGCCGGAAAGTCCTGATGAAAGGTTCTGAAATCAGCCTGACACCAAAGGAATTCGATATTTTGTATTTTCTGGCTAAGAATCGTGGAGAAGTATTTACAAAAGAACAGATTTACCGTGCAGTATGGGAGGAGGATTATCTTCTGGATAACAGTAACATCATGGCTTTTATCCGGAAACTGCGAAAAAAGATTGAACCTGCCCCGGATTCTCCCACATACATTTTAACAATCTGGGGGATTGGTTACAAGTTTAATGATGAGTTATGAAAAAGGCGGACTGAGACCATTTTAGGTTCCAGCCCGTCTATTTTCTTGCCAAATCGCAAGAAAATCGCAAGACTTTAGCCATAGGATTCCCCTGCTGTTTTTTATATACTTTTCGTGGTCAAAGAAACGTATCCACAAATACGGTAATGATTCATACCAATTGGGAGGTGTTGCAATTGAAGCGAAAACGAAAAGATTTGAAAGGAGCAATCCTTTTTGCTCCCTACCCCATATTTACAATCCTATGCAGCTATCTGGGCTGGCATTTCTCTGGATATAGAATGATTATCTTTCAGTTTTGGTATCAGGTAAGTGCTGTGGTCTGGGTTATTCTTGCTACCACCATGATTGTACTTATCACCAAACTTTTGAAACTAACAAAACGAAGCAACCGCTTCTATCACTAAAAGGAGGATCAGACAATGGACTTTACCTGCATTTTTTTTGGAATCCTATTTACCCTTGCCGGTCTTTGGTTTGCCTTTGGAAAAGGCTACCTTCATCTTTCCCTATGGAAAAATATGCCGCAAAAAGAGAAGGATAAACTCCGAATTATCCCTCTTTGCCGCAATATCGGAGGAATCATTACCTTAAACGGTGTCATCTTTCTGGTAAAAGGATTTTTGCCCTTATTTTCAAGCCACTGGTTTGTATATGCGATGATTGCATGGATGATACTTGCCGGCTTAGATGTCTGGTATATCGAAAAAAGCAACCGATACCGCAGACCGTAATTCCCATTGCGGTTTTACATAGATAGCTTTTAAAGATTGTGAGGTGAAAGACATGGACTCTGAAGGCAGTCCACGAAGGCAGAGAATATTGTATGAGTGTCCACAGATTCCGTGTCCCTCATAGAATCTTCCTTGCCCCTACAAAAATTCAAGGAGGTAAGACCAATGAACAAAAAAGAAAATCGTATGGCTGTTCGCCAGACCGTAGAAAAGGCAGTCATCCGTGACGAACAGAACCGTCGCATCCAATCTGCAGCAACCAACCCGGTAAAAGAGGTTTTAAAAATCTTTCATACCACACTTAGGGGGTTAGAAGCAGATACCGTATCCGTAAACCGTTCCAAATACGGTACGAACAAAGTCACCCACGAAAAAAAGAAATCCCTGGCAAAACGTGTGGCGGGTGCATTTATCAACCCTTTTACTGCTATTTTATTTTGCCTTGCTTTTGTTTCCACGATTACGGATATGATTTTCCCGTATTTTTCACTCTTTGGAAGCGTACCAGAGGACTTTGATTTTTTGACAGTCGTTATCATTTTAACTATGGTATTTATTTCCGGTACCCTTCGCTTTGTGCAGGAATCCCGCAGCGGAAATGCGGCGGAAAAGCTGCTTGCAATGATCACAACCACCTGTACCGTCACCCGCATAGGACAGGAAAAAACAGAGATACCCATGGATGACCTGGTGGTAGGTGATATTGTCCATTTGTCTGCTGGGGACATGATTCCGGCAGATGTCCGTATCCTGGATGCAAAAGATCTATTTGTCAGCCAGGCAAGCCTTACCGGAGAAAGTGAACCGGTTGAAAAGCTCCCTCATGTAAGCCCACATAAGGACAGTGTGACGGATTATACCAATATTGCATTTATGGGCAGTAATGTAATCTCCGGAAGTGCAACGGCTGTCGTTATCTGTGTCGGTGATCATACGCTGTTTGGCTCTATGGCCGCTGCTGTTGCCGGAGAAGCTGTGGAAACCAGTTTTACAAAAGGTGTCAATGCTGTGTCATGGGTACTGATCCGTTTTATGCTGGTGATGGTTCCGCTGGTATTCTTTGTGAATGGCATTACAAAGGGGGATTGGCTGGAGGCTTTCCTATTTGGGATTTCCATTGCAGTGGGACTCACACCGGAAATGCTTCCGATGATTGTAACCACCTGTCTTGCAAAAGGCGCTGTTTCCATGAGTAAAAAACAAACGATTGTAAAAAACCTCAATTCCATTCAGAATTTTGGTGCTATGGATATCCTCTGCACAGACAAGACGGGGACACTGACACAGGATAAGGTGGTATTGGAATATCATCTCAATGTAAATGGAGAAGATGATACCAGAGTCCTTCGCCATGCCTATCTGAACAGTTATTTTTAGACAGGATATAAAAATCTCATGGATCTGGCTATTATCCATAAAACAGAGGAGATGGAGGCGGCAGATAAACGTCTGATTGACCTGTCCGAAACCTACGTCAAGGTGGATGAGATTCCCTTTGACTTTAAACGCCGCCGTTTATCCACTGTGGTACAGGATAAAAACGGAAAGACACAGATGGTAACAAAAGGTGCTGTGGAAGAAATGCTTTCGATCTGTAGCTTTGCAGAATGTGACGGGCATGTACAACCTCTGCGTGATGAAGTGCGCAGCCGGATTTTGAAAACTGTAGATGGATTAAATGAAAAAGGCTTTCGTGTTTTGGCTATCGCCCAAAAGAGCAACCCCTCTCCAGTAGGAGCTTTTGGTGTTAAAGATGAATGCGATATGGTGCTGATTGGTTATCTGGCATTTTTAGATCCACCAAAAGAGTCTACTGCCGATGCTATCCAGGCATTGAAAAACCATGGGGTCCTTACCAAAATCCTCACAGGTGACAATGAAAAAGTAACCCGAACCATCTGTAAACAGGTCGGGCTGAAGGTTCGCAATATGCTCTTGGGTTCTGATCTGGAACACATGAATGATGCGGAACTTGCCAGGGCGGCAGAAACCACCGATGTATTTGCGAAACTGACACCGGAGCAGAAAGCCCGTATTGTTTCTGTTCTTCGTGAGAATGGTCATACCGTTGGATTTATGGGTGATGGAATCAATGATGCTGCTGCCATGAAATCTGCGGACATCGGCATCTCCGTAGATACAGCGGTAGACGTGGCTAAAGAATCGGCAGACATCATTCTTTTAGAAAAAGATCTGATGGTTTTGGAGCAGGGCATCATTGAAGGTCGGAAAACCTATGCCAACATGATCAAATACATCAAAATGACGGCTTCCTCCAATTTTGGAAATATGTTTTCTGTGCTGGCTGCTTCTGCTCTTCTGCCATTCCTGCCAATGGAAAGTGTACATTTGATTTTCCTGAACCTGATCTACGACCTGTCCTGTACGGCAATCCCATGGGACAATGTAGATGAAGAGTTTATTGCCAAACCACGAAAATGGGATGCCTCCAGTGTAGGCAGTTTTATGATCTGGATCGGACCAACCAGCTCCATCTTTGATTTTACCACATACATTTTCATGTACTTTGTATTCTGCCCATTCTTTGTATCCAAGGGTATCCTGTTCAATGACCTGCCGGCTCATTTTAGCGGAACAGAGCTGACGGCGATGCAGACACAGTATATCGGAATGTTCCAGGCTGGCTGGTTTGTAGAATCTATGTGGAGCCAGACATTAGTGATCCACATGATCCGTACACCGAAGCTCCCATTTATCCAGAGCCGGGCATCTGCTCCTGTGACATTCCTTACAATGACAGGGATTACGATTCTAACCGTCATACCATTTACAATATTTGGAAAACTTCTTGGGTTTGTGGCACTGCCAGCAGCATACTTGGCATATCTGCTTCCGTGTATCTTATTGTATATGGTTTTGGCAACAAGCTTGAAAAAGGCTTATGTCCGTCATTTTGGCGAATTGCTTTAAGGAGGTGCAACAATGAACTGGAAAGAACTTTGGATGACACTTTTTGGAACTACGGAATGGCTTGGTCTGAACATGGGATTCTGGGTGGCTTTAGCTGCCGTATTACTGATTGTAATTCTCATGAATGTCCTATTCTGGTCTATGAAGCCGAAAACAGACACCAAAAACTGTCCTAATAAAAAAGACGCATAAAAGAAGCAGGGGAGATACACAAATTTTCGTGGAGTCCCCCTCATGTATTTTCTTTCAGCACAACACAACATACTGTATTTTCATTATTGACCTTCGCTATATCTTGTGTTACTATGATATTGTATTTAAGTTTTGTGTTATCCCTTTATAGGGTGTCTGGATACTATCTCCAGTACACATGCAGTTTAAGTTGGAAAATCGTGTCATTATAATGCCGTTTTATACGGTGCTATAATGGCACTTTTTTTTATTTATCACTATTTTATCGCCCAAAGGGCAGAAAGGAGAATTTTTATGTCATCTATTATCATTGTAACAGGAAGGGTAACTGCCGATCCGGTTATGCAACAAGCAAAGAACTCCGGAACTGAATACATCAGTCTGGGGCTTGCTACCAACCAGAGAGGTCAAAACGGAAAGGAAGAACCCATCTTCTATCAGTGTTACTGCAACAAGTTTCTTGCAGATCGACTGATAAAAGCCGGTGTCAAAAAATCAACGTGTCTCATGGTCTACGGAGATTTAGAACTCCATCCGTATATTCACCAGAAAGGCAATAATGCAGGTCAAGCAGCTATCACGCCGCAAATTATGGTAAAGGACTGGCAGTTCTTACCTGCGAATCGTAATGATACCAATGCAGCAACACCTGTACCGGGGAATCCAATGGTCGGAAATCCGAATGTTCCACCAGTACCAGCAAACGGTGCTACTTATAATGGAAACCCGGGAATGAATCCTTCCGGTACCGTGCCTACTGGCGCAATGCCAGTCAATAACAATATGATACCACAGGCCGCACAACAGATGTCTTATGCTCCGGCAGGGGGATCGGCTTATGCACCACAGGGATTTACGGCTGGCAATGTATCTGGTGATGGATTTACCAATATTCCGGAAAATACACCACCACAGCAGCTTCCATTCCCGTAAATTATCAAAGATCCCTAAAATGAAGGAATTGCGACTTTCCAGTATCTACTGGTCTGCTGCAATTCCTTTTTCTATTGAAACAAACATGGAGGAAATGAAGTGAATACACAAAAGAAATTTCTTAAAGTTCTAAGTATGCTCACAATAATTTTGTTAATTGCAACTATATTCATACCAGGAAATGGAAATCGTAATGCAGTCGCAAGTATCGGAATCCTTGGCATCCTGCTGCTATTTCTTTCCACACTTCTTCCTAAAATCTATAAACTGACTCTAAACCTACTCAAGAACCAGGGCAAAACAAGCCCTTGGTCTTCTTTGAAATCATCTGAGCCAGTTTCCGAAACAGAAGAATTGCTTTGGAGACAAATCAGCTATCAGATTACCGACAAACTACAGGCTGCATTTCCAAATGCAACATGGGAATTCCAGAAGCCGCCATCCATGAAGCAGCTTCTTTGCGGAAATCCCATACGTCTGAGAACCTTTCATACGGAGGACTACAACTTTGCGGAAGCACGTATGAACCAATACGGATATCTGGAACTTCAAATGCTGACCATTGCCAGCCTCAAAAAGACTGTCACAGTTACCGATGAGGACGATGTTCCTTTTGCTGATCCGGAATCCTGGTATTCCTTAATTGGCAAGAAAAAACTGGAGAACCTTATCGGACAGCTCCATGCGAAAGGACACCATAAACTCTATATTAATGAAAACGGGCAAATTTACATCCAAAATGGTGATACAGCGGAAATCAAGGATTGTTTTGATTATTTCCCGCCACGAAACTATTGGGATATTCTCATTTCCATCTTCCAAAAAGATGAATTGACCGCAAAAGAAAAGGACCAGGCACTAGAATTATCCTGGATAAAAGAATAAAGGAGGAAATACTATGCCAAATACAAACTTTGTCCCTAACTGGACTTTTGAAAGAACGCTACCATCTCCATTTGACAGCTATTCCGGGAAAAGTGCAGTGATGAAAGACATCGCTTCCAAATACTGTAATCAGCCTAAAAAACGGGCTACTCTCCATTCTGCTACTTTGCAGGCAGTTTTTTCTTATATGAATTTGGAAAATCCACCTGCTGGAAAAGCAGAGGAAGAACTCGGAGCCATTGGAAGCCAGGCAAACAATTTTACAATCGCAGAATATCCAAGCCGTACCGGGTTGCTGCATGTAGTGGTCTACAACCGTATGACTGGGAAATTTATAGCCGGAAAGTATGAAAAACCTTTGGATCTGGACAGTAAACCAGAGCCATATCAGTTTAAAAAAGATGAAGATTCCGGAAGTGCTCTTTATTTTGCTTTAATGCCTACTTTCCTTTCAGATGACGAATTCAATGAAAAATATCAGGAATTAAAGCAACACCGTGATGACGGTTTTCCTGACCTGCCCAAAGCTGCAGAAACGGCTGCGGTTCTTTGTGATAACGTGTACCGCAGGATCCGTTATGGTGATTCCCTTCCTATCGGGAACATCAAAGTTGACACTCCTGCAAATGGCGTGCTCCAAAGACTTACACCACTGAATATCCAAAAAGGTGTTTATGCACCAACGGAAATTATCCAGGGTACCTTTCAGGTATTAAAAGGTGGACATCACTATACTGCTTCCGCCGTTTCAATTCCCAAAGAAGATTTTGTCGATAAATACATCCTGTCCAATTCTCGGACATTAACTCCCCAAGAAGAATCAACCGTTCCTATTCTCGAAGATTGGTATGTAATCCCAAAAGAAATCCAAAGAATATGCGAACATGCCAAATTAACAACTGACAGCAAGCAGCCTATGAGGAATTTTATGCTCCGTGGGCCTGCTGGAACGGGAAAGACCGAAGGTGCCAAAGCCATTGCTGCAGGACTTCACCTGCCTTACCGATGCATCACCTGCTCGGCAAATACAGAAATTTTTGACCTTCTTGGACAGATTTTACCTGATGTAGATGAAAAACAGCTTTCTTTGGTAGGGGAACTGCCCTCTTTTCAAGACATTACCCTCGATCCGGCTACTGCCTATGAAAAATTAACGGGTACTTATGATGAAAAGGTATCAGAAAATACAGTTTATGAAGAATTGATCCATCATATATCTGAGGAAATGAAGCAGAAACAAGCTGCTACCTCCAGCAGCCAACAGTTCCGCTATGTGGATACACCACTGGTTGAAGCCATCCGAAACGGCTATCTGGTAGAAATACAGGAGCCTACGGTGATTGCCAATCCTGGTGTACTGGTAGGACTTAATTCCCTATTGGACCGTTGTAACAGCGTATTTCTGCCAAACGGGGAAGTCATCCATCGGCATCCGGATACTACCATTGTAGTCACAACTAATCATGACTATGCCGGCTGTCGTCCCATGAACCAGTCTGTCATTTCAAGGATGAATATGGTCATAGATATGGATGAACCGGATGAAGAGACCATGGTAGAGCGTGTTCTTGCTATTACCGGATGTTCCGATAAAAAATCAGTACGTACCATGACACAGATTGTACGTTCCATCGCACAGTATTGTCAGGATAACCTGATAACAGATGGCTGCTGTGGAGTCCGGGAATTAATTGCCTGGGTTCAGTCTTTTATGGTATGTGGCGATATACAGGAAGCTGCTCATTATACCATTTTATCTTCCGTCACTGCCGATTCTGAAAGCCGTATCGAAATTGAAGGTTCTTGCTTGGATACAGTTCTTGCATCATAACACACTATTGAGGAACACCTTTTATACCGAAGCCGAACTACGCAAAACTCTGGCAGAAAATCTCGTTTATTTAAGAAAATCCAAGCAGACGAAACTCTCTCAGAAAGCCGTAGCAAGACTTCTGCATCTACCGGAAAAAACAATTATGAACTATGAAAATGGGCATACGCTTCCATCTGCTTACGCCGTCTTTCGGTTAGCCCAGTATTACGGCTGTACAATGGAAGATCTCCTAACCCAAAATATGAAAAAGAAAGAAAGGTGAAAAAATTGAATAACACTCAAAAAGCTTTAAAAAGAATGATCCGGGATACGGAGTCAAAAATCACTGATGAAGAACTCTTTCTTTCATCGGCTTTCCAAAAATACCAAACATCTCTGGCGAAAGCGGCTACTGGCCGTTCTCGCTATGGACTTCAGGTGCTTATGGAATGGGACAGTTCTGAAAATGCAGACATCGCTTATACAGATAATTATAGAATTCACTGTAACGCCGCAAACTCGATAACCCAAAGCTTTCCTTCCCGATTTCTGCGGTCACAAAGCCTGACTGGTCTAACTGGACATGAAATCGGACATCTGCGTTACTCTGATTTTGCATCACTACAGCTTTATCTGACCAATATGGAAAATGGTTCCTTCTATCCAGAAGCACCAGACAATCTGCCTTCTGGATACAAGGCAAATCTGCAGGACATCTTAGATGCCATGGAAGAAAAAGATAACGCAACGTGTCTGACGCTATCCCGCTGTGCTGCACAGTTTAATAATATACTGGAGGACATCTACATTGAAGCCCGGATGTGTGAAGAATATCCCGGAACTTTTAAGCAGGGAATACAGATCAATAATCTGCGGATGTCTGAATTGATTCCTTCTATACAGGAACAAATTGACTGTGGCTATCAGCCGTTTTCCATTATGAGCAATTTAATTTTGTCTTATTGCCGGACTGGTAATATAAATAACCGCACGAATTATTCTGGAGAATACACAGACACCCTTTCAGACTGCATGGATTATATTGACGATGCTTTAATTGCCACACAGGGGAAAGAACGCTTACGTGCTTCCAACTATCTTTTAGTACTTTGCTGGAACTATATTCAGCCTATGGTAGAGTTAACCAGAGAGTCTTTAAAAAAGCAGGATAGTACCCAAGTTGGCGATGCTCTGGAGGATCTGCTGCGGAAAGAATCAGGTAGCGGATCTCCTCTTCCAACTGGTAAAAACGGAGGAATCCCTAAAAACATTCCAGGTCCTACAGTAAAATCAAAAACTCCTATAACCTGTGACTTATCTGGTCTTGATCCAAATTACAGGCAAGATGCAATCAACCAGGCAGAAAAGGTACTGCAGGAAGAAGGAGGAAGAATTGAACTTGCTAAAACTACAGCAGTATTAGATGGAAATAATCCAGGAATCACATACGCATCACAGTATGCCGGTTCCGGTTATGAAAATGCAGCGAATGATCTTGCACGCATCCTAAATGATGTTGCTACGGAAAAAGCCCAAAATGATTATGAACAGGAATTAACAGAAGACTTGCAAAAATCGGCGGATGAAATACATTACGGAAATGCCCATGCAGGCATCCATGTAACAATCCACCGCATCAATCCAGTTTCCGACTTTTTTATCAAATCTTATCAAACAGTTGCTTCCCCTCTTTTGCGGACCTCCAAAAGGCTGCAAAGTTCCATTCTTCCTTTATTAAAAGAAGAGGCAGAAGGCGGGAAACAAAAAAACCTGTTATTTGGTAAAAGGCTGGATATGCGGGCTTTACACCGAAAGGACGGCGGTATCTTTACTAGAACCAGGCTTCCGGATGAAGAACAAAAACTTTCCGTGGGACTTTTGGTTGATGAAAGTGGTTCTATGGGCTGGGGAGATCGTATTACCCATGCCCGGAAAACTGCAATCGTGCTGTATGATTTCTGTATGAGCCTGGGAATTCCTATTACCATTTATGGGCATTCTACAGATTCTAAGGGTGTTGCTTTGTATTCCTATGCTGAATTTGATTCTCTGGATGCCTCTGACCGTTACCGGCTGATGGATATGTCTGCCCGTAATGGCAACCGGGATGGAGCTGCACTTCGTTATGTTGCGGAACACCTGGCAAAGCGTCCGGAATCACAAAAACTCCTCATCATAATCTCTGACGGACAGCCCGCAGATTGTGGGTACAGTGGTACGGAAGCAGAAGCAGATCTTCGTGGTATCAAGAATGAATATCGTAAACGTGGCATTGTGATCTTTGCTGCAGCAATTGGTGATGACAAAGAAAACATCCGCAGAATCTATCAGGATGGTTTTTTAGATATTACCAAATTAGAAGATTTGCCCAAAAATATGACACAGCTTGTAAAACAATATTTGAAATAGAAAGAAGGAAAACATACATGAGTGAAAATTATCAAAACTCAATTACAGATCAGATATGCAAAGTACAGACCAGTAAAAAATTAATTGCACTGTATGACCGCCTCCGCTACACAAGTTATAACAGCTATGCACAGCTTCATGCAAAAGGAGAATTTGAAGAAAATGGTCATAAAGTTCACTCCCTTATTGGAATCTCCATACAGGATTACTCTAGTGGTACCGGTGATAAAAATATTATCACCCGTTTTCATCTGGCACCCGAACAAATTCAATTTCTGCTGTCCAGAGTTACCGCTGGTTTTCCTGAATTTGAATGGTCGCAAAGCAAAATATTTGGTGTACCGGATGGCAATGGCTATTCTACTGCACAACAGTTTTTTATTTCCCGCCACGTATATAACAACCAGCAGGAAATACTGACCAGCCCATGGAGAATTCAAATTAATAACGGAAAAGGTATCAAGAAAAAGAATCATAACGGCGGCACTTATATGCAGGCTCAAAGTTTTATCTCTGAAAAAAGTGCTTTTATACAATTGACAGATATGGATTTTTATATGCTGTTAAAACGTGCTGATTCCTATATCGTAAATTGGGAAAACTACGTTGCATCCTTCCTGATTCAAAACGGCAAACAACAGCTTAAAAAGCAACAGGAAACAAGAATGGCACAAAATATACAGCCACAGCCAGATGAAATGACTTCCTATATGCAGGGACAGCCACAAGAGCAATATCTGAATGGTATGTATGTCGCTTAAAGAATTTCAACAAAGAAGCAGTCGAAAAGACTGCTTCTTTTTATAAAGGAAAGGAGATCTCTATGGATTATGCTACAACACTAAATATTGACCAACAAGGGCGGATCATTATTCCTGCCAAAGTAAGAAAAGCCCTACAGCTTCATACAGGCGATGTATTGATGTTGGAAGCTGACACACGCAACATCTGTCTTCGTAAATGCAACTCCCATATCCCTATGGATATCCGGTTAGACAGTTTTCTGGATATTTTACATAGTAATGTCCCTTGCCGGATCCTGTTATGTAATCATTCCAAAATCATTGCTTCCAAGAATTATCATACAGCACTTAATATGCCTGTAACAGAAAGTATTCAAAGGCTTCTTCAACAGGGAAAGATGAAATTATTCTCTGAAAAGGAACGCATATACCCTACTATGACAGGAAAATATCCTTTATCAGCCTTTTTCCCTATTTCTAAAAAAGACGAATTTGGTGAAACGCTGGGACTTTTACTATGTGCAAAAAATCAACAGCCTTTCAGCGAAATGGATTTAGGCTGTGCCAAAATGACTGCGGCGGCGATTTCCCGCTACATCCAACAAAATTATGAAAGGACGGTGATATAAAATGAATGACTTAATGCTGCATCGGGCAGCACAATTATTAGAAGCTGAATTTGGTCCCCAATGGCGTACTGTCGCTGACATGCTTGGAACGGAAGGATTGCGAAAACGTGTAGGAAAGGAACTGACTTCTTTCATGGCATACCCAGAACGGGGAGAAGGCGGTAACAGCCAGTGGCGTGGTAACTGCTCCCCCGAAGTGGTTGCAGCACTTCTACGCTATTGCCTGGACGATAAGCGGTATTACGGAAAAGATACCAGCACCTTTACCCTCTTAGATCCTATGAGTGGCTCTGGGACTTCAAAGGCGGCGGCTGACCGTTATCAGGTACGTTCCCTGCTCTATGATCTAAATCCGGCACCTGCTTATGGAAAAGGTAACTGGAATGCCCTAAAAGATGAAGTGGAGAATTCCGCTGATCTCATCTTTTTCCATCCACCTTACCATAATATGATCCAGTATTCCGGAAATATCTGGGGAAACCCTCACCCGGACGACCTATCCCGCTGTGAAAACTATTCGGATTTTTTAGAAAAACTAAATCACTGTATCCGGAAATTTTTCCTGGCACTTCGGAAAGGTGGCAGGCTTGCCATACTGGTAGGCGATATGCGGCTCCATGGTAAGTTCTATAGTATGCAGAATGATTTAATGCGGATGGGTGACTTTGAATCCTTTCTGGTAAAGGGCCAGTTTAATTGTGTTTCCGACAATCGGACGTACAAAAAGCCTTTCATTCCCATTGTGACAGAATATGCTCTGTTACTGAAAAAAACGGATTCTTTCATTATCCCCTTCAGCATCCGGCAAGAAGGTGTGTTTTCTGTACAAAATACAGATATTCTTGCACTGACTTGGCATCATCTAATCCGGATGACAATGGAGAGTATTGGAGGAAGAGGGGCTTTAAAAGACCTGTACGCTTTATTAAAGGAACACCCAAAAGCAAAAAAGAATCCGCATTATCAGGAACGTATCCGTGCCACCCTATATGAACACCCAGACGAATATATACCTGTATCGAAAGGATATTTTCGTTTGAGTTACTCGGTTACATAAAAATGAGCCATGAAAAACAGATTTTCTATGACGCTACAAAAGGAGTGTGAACACTATGACAAATCGAAAGCACCATGTGAAAGATAAACAAATAACGACACTCTCAGGATGGTTTCATTCTCCGCTACGGGTTGGGGAACGTGCTATTATTTCTGGGGTCAATGGTTTCTCTATTCTGACATCTCCTATCCTAACGATTTTGGAAGTATCAAATGACAGTATCGTTTTCGAAACAGAAAATACCATTTACCATTTGATTCATACACCAGAGACCGTATCGGAAGTGATGTGTGCTTGAATAACATATATGAATTGGGAAGCAGGCTTTGTGAATTGCTTTCAACTTTAAAGAAAAACCGGGAATACGTTCCACTTGAAATTTTACAGACACAGTATCGGGTTCCTTATGAAACCCTAAAAAAGCAAATTGGTGATACAGCGACAGCTTTTGTAAAAGAAATTACATTATCAAAGCTTATGATAAATCCAGATGTATCTCTGGAAGAGCAGATTTCTGTTATCCAACAGGCAATTACAACATCCGGGATGCTCAAAGAAATGAGCTATACCTTATCAAAACTGTATGATGTGGAACTACTGCACAGGCAGGCATTAAAATTAAGGACATATATTGAAGATGCTCTATATCCATATATTGCCCTTCAGGATTGCCTTGTCGTTGATATGGAACGTATAGAGGATACGCCAATTATCTACAATACAATTACCCAAAAGGTTTATGAGAATGGGCAATGGAGTAAACAGGATTTGGATCTGCATGGGAAACTATTAATCTATGTAAAATCCAGTCCTCCTATGCCTGCAGCAACAGAACAAATAAACAATGGATTCTAAATTCAAAAAATTTTATGTCAAGAAGGGAAACTTTTATGGGTTTCCCTTCTTATGAAAATAATTTCAGTTGTTCATATTCTGCTGTCCGATTCAACAGTATGGGTTTCTTAGCAAGAATAAATTCTACCGCTGCATCCTCCATAATCCAATCTTCCAGTTCTTGTCGTTCCAAAAGCAATGGCATCCGTTCATGCACCGGTGCTACAGAAACATTTGCCTGCGTAGTCAGAATTACAAAACAATTTTGACCATTATAGATTTGATAACACCCTGCCATAAATAATGTGGCATCCTGCTTTGGACTTTGAAAAGTATATTTTTCTTTGTTTTTACTCCATTCGTAAAAGTGATGGGCAGGAATCACACATCTTCGATGCAGCACACTGTCCCGAAAGGTCTTCTTGTCCAGTATAGCCTCTACCCTTGCATTGATAAGCAATCCCTTTCCCTGGAACCTCGGAAAGCCCCACTGCATCTGCCTTGCAGCCACTTCCCTACACTCCTTTGTAAGTACAACTGCAGATTCAGACGGATGGATGTCCTGCCCATGCTCTATCTTTAAACGCTGATCCAGTTTCTTTACAATCTTCTCAATTTCCCGTGAAGTTTCATCATCCACATAATATCTTCCGCACATTTTCTGTCCTCCTTTTTCCTATTTTACTTCATCCCTGGTATCTTATACAACCAGTTTCCATGCACAATCCTCCGGACAAAATAGAAGCACAAAATTGATTTGTTTTCCCAAAAGTACCGCCTGACATCTATACTTCCAGTTCACAATCCCCGCATACCACTGTTTTTCTACAGTCAGAACCTGGATATGATTGATCTGGATAATCTCTTCATCCTCCCCTTTTACCTTCAACATCAATGGCAAAGATTTTCCGGTAGCTGTGAACCAGCACTGGACTGCCACCTCATGATAGGTTCCGGATAAAGGCTCCTGCTCTGTATGCTCTGTATTTATTCCGATTCCAAATGCCACCGTTTCTTCCCCCTTCCCGCTATTCTGTCTTTAATTTCTCATAGTCCACAGAACGTTTTTCTCGTGAAATGCCACCACTCATGTGATCAATACACCCACCAAAAAAAGCCGCACGTATTACCGAGTCATTCCCATACCGTTTTCTGATCTGATCTATCGTTTCATCCATTTTTTCCAGCTTCTCATAATCATTCGTATCAAATAGATCCAATTGCCTCATATTCACCTGATCCTTGATGCGGCTGGTATGGATTCCCAGATGCCGGATGGGTGTCCCATCCCAGAGCTGGTCAAATAACTGGCAGGCACACTGATGAATCTCTTTCGTAATATTGGTTGCATTCTGAAGCGTCATCTGGTGACTGGCATAACTGAGATCATAATTCTTGATCCCTACTGCAATCACTTCTGCCCTGACTCCTGCTCCACGAAGTCTGCTTCCTACTGTCTCTGCCAAAGCCAACAGCACCAATTTTGCTGTAGATGCATCTGTCACATCAAAAGGAATCGTTGTAGAATTGCCATATCCCTTATTAGCAGGCGGAGCCGACTGGACTACAGACACATCAATCCCATTTGCAAACCCCCAGACAACTTCCCCATGTTTCTTCAAATGTTGTTTTAAGTAACTCGGATCACTCTTTGCCAAATCTCCTATGGTCCGAATTCCCAACTTGAAAAGTGTCTTTGTTGTTGCCCGTCCTACAAAAAACAAGTCGCTTACCGGCAATGGCCACATCTTTTTCTGTAACTCAGACTTCCATAGTGTGTGCACTCTGTCGGGCTTCTGAAAATCACTTGCCATCTTAGCTAACAGTTTATTCTTTGAAATACCGATATTCACTGTGAATCCAAGCCGTTCCTTAATCTGTCTCCGCATCTTCTCTGCTGCTTCCACTGGCGTCCCCCAAAGCACTTCCGTTCCAGTCATATCTACAAACGCCTCATCTATCGAGTATTGTTCCACTGCGGGAGAATACTCTTGCAAAATTCCCATAAAAGCTTTGGAACACCTCTCATACAATCCATAATTCGGAGGCACTAAGATAAGATTTGGACATTTCTGTTTTGCTTCCAAGATTGATTCACCTGTCTGTATCCGATATTTCTTTGCTGGAATGGATTTTGCCAAAATGATTCCATGACGCATCGCCATATCCCCACCTACCGCCGACACCTGTTCTCTTAAATCGCCTTTCCATCCCAAATGATGTAGCCGATATACCGCTTCCCAGGACAAAAAGGCAGAATTTACATCTATATGAAAAATCACTCTTTCCAAACCCACGTTCCCCTCCTTTACACCTCATTATATAGAACATACGTTCTGAAATCAAGAGATAATATTTTCCATATCCATGCTTCCTCTATATATAGTAATTTTTCTCTCAGGTCAAACGATATATAGTGTTTTTATATTGACACATACTACATATAGTGTTACACTTACTATGTAATTATTATTTGTGTCATCCGGAAAGGATATACGCACGCAGTTTAGGTTTGTAAAAGTGTCAGAAGTATACTACGCTACCAGCAGGGACTTCTGGCTTTTTTATTTTGCAGGAAACTGCACACATTAGAGAATGAACATCCGTGTCATTCTCTTTTTTTATGCCTGAACGCAAAGAAAGGAGGAAGAAAAACCGGAACAAATAAGAATTACAACTATACCATAGAAAAGGAGACAAGAATAAAATGAACCACTCTAATGAATTATCAAACGTGGAAAAAATCAAACAACTGGTGGACTATCTGAATTTACAGCGTAACGCTTATTATAATGAGAACAGTCCGAATATCAGTGATGCGGAATATGACCGAATCTTCGATGAATTAGTGGAATTAGAAAAGCAGACAGGCTTTGTCTTATCCAATTCACCGACACAAACCGTAGGCTATACTCCCATCAGTGAACTTCCCAAAGTAAAGCATCCGGTCCCTTTGCTCTCTTTAGATAAGACAAAGCAGGTACAGGACTTGATAAGTTTTGCCGGTAAGCAGCCAGTTCTGTTTATGCTGAAGTTGGACGGATTAACGACTAAATTAGTCTACGAAAATGGAACACTTGTAGAGGCTTCCACGCGTGGCGATGGGGAGATCGGAGAAATTATCACCCACAACATACCTGCATACGTGGATGTTCCTCTTTCAATCCCTTATCAGGAAAGACTGGTAATTGTAGGCGAATCCTTTATTCCTACCAATGACTTTGAACGTTTAAAAGAAACATTGCGGGATGGAAAAGGAGAACCTTATAAAAACGGACGTAACCTGGCCGCCGGCTCTGTACGAAGTCTTGATCCGGCAAATTGTGCGGGGCGCTGCCTGCACTTTATGCCATTTAATGTCCTAGAAGGTCTAGACGATTCTTCCTTTCCATTTCCAGACAGCAGAGCTATGAAGGTTTCCAGTCTATTTGACTATGGCTTTCAGCCTTGTCCTTATATTGCTACTGACCAGCCCTTGAACACGGCTCTTATAAATCAGTATATTGAAAAACTGACTGCACTAGCAGATAACAAACATCTGCCTATTGACGGAATTGTAATGATTTTCGACAGTCTGGACTATTCCCAAAAATGCGGGCGTACCGGACATCATTATAAAGATGGACTGGCTTTTAAGTTTGAAGATGAAACTTACGAAACCACTCTTCGCAATATAGAATGGACACCCACCCGTTTCGGAGAAATTGCACCTGTGGGAGTTTTTGACTCTGTGGAAATTGACGGATGCTCTGTTTCCAGAGCAACCCTTCACAATCTGACCTTTATCAAAGAATTAGAATTGGTGCCAGGTTGTAGAATTTCTGTATCAAAACGTAATATGATCATTCCTCATATTGAAGAAAATCTGGAACGTGGTCATTACGTAGATGCAGTTCCCCCAGTATGTCCATGCTGTGGTTCTCAGACTCGTATCTATCAAAGAAAAGGAAATGATGGACGTCTCATTGAAACAGTGCATTGTGACAATCCCAACTGTGATAGCCAGATCCGAAAACGCTTTACACATTTCGTTGGAAAAAAAGCAATGAACATCGAGGGACTCTCCGAAACTACCTTGGAAAAATTCCTGACTTTGGGTTATCTCCAGACATTTCCGGATATTTACCATCTAAATGAACATCAGGAAGAAATCTTACAGTTGGAAGGTTTCGGTAAAAAATCCTTTGAAAGATTATGGAATTCCATTACTTCCAGCCGGAATACTACCTTTGTCCGATTCCTGGTTTCCATGGATATTCCTATGGTCGGACGAACCAAGAGCAGGATTTTGGATACAGTATTCCACGGCAGTCTGCAGGAATTTTTTGACGCTGCCTCTGGTGAGTATGATTTCACCCAGTTAGATGACTTTGGTGATACTCTGAATCAGAATATCCATGACTGGTTCTCTGATGAAAACAATCTAATTCTCTGGCACGAACTCCAAAAAGAACTTATATTTGAAGAAAGAAAGGAAATGAACACTATGATGAAAGAAAATGTATTTACAGGATGTACTATAGTTGCAACAGGAAAACTTGCTCATTTTACAAGGGATGAAATCAACTCCAAGATCATTGAACTTGGAGCAAAAGCCGGCAGTTCTGTCACAAAAAAAACAGATTATCTGATTTGTGGGGAAAAAGCCGGAAGTAAATTAACAAAAGCTCAGGCTCTCGGTATTAAAATATTGTCTGAAGATGAGTTTCTTGAGATGATTGCGTAAGGAGAAATCTATGAGTATCATTACATCTGTTTTTCATATCTATGGGTTTCTTATTACAGAAGAGGCTGCTAATCTTATTCTTCGATATACAAAAGAAGTTTTTCCTGATTTATACAAAGAGTTTTCTGATGCAGAATCACTCTTTGCCTTTCAGGAATATCTTTGTGAGAAACATGATGGCTACCGTTATGGCAATGCCGAGTCTATGACAGTATGGCGGATCAAGGATCAGGAAAAGCTGGACTTAAATCCAGGAGAAGAATTTTATATCGTCGAACTTAAAAATTCTTCCCAATTATTTTCACAGGCGTATTCTTCTTATACAGAAGTTATCCAAGAAATTCAAGAAACGTTTGGTGAATTACTTCCTCCCAATTTTCCGTTAGATGATTTTCTTGTGGAAATCATGGGCGAAGTATGGGGATAGTGAAATGTGGTGAATGCCCCATTTCAAACATCTTTTGCGACTTATTATTTATAATTATTTTACCGTTGGAAAGCACCTTCTTTTTTGATATAATGAAAGCAAATGGAGGGATAACGTATATGAGTATTCAATCAGATATAGAGATGCTATCAATTGAAGCACTGGAATATTATGCTAAAAAGCACCAACTATCGGAAGACGATGCCTTTAATATTTTCTACAAACATCAAGTATTTGAAAAAATACTGGTACAACACGAAACGTTGCACCAATTAGATATTCATGATACTTTTCAATACGTAGAAGATATTATAGAAGAAGATACGCCCACGCTTGTTCTTTTCCATGGCTCCAATATTGCATTTGATAAAATCGATTTGAACAAATCACATAACCGTCGTGATTTTGGTCGTGGATTTTATTGCACAGTTCTCGAACAGCAGGCAAATGAATGGGCGAACCGCCTGTACTTGCGTACTCATACTGGCGGCAAATATGTGTATCGGTATATCTTCCAACAATCCGAGGAACTAAAAATCAAACATTTTGCCACCTTGGACAAGGAATGGTTGGAGTTTGTCAAACTCAACCGTACTGTCGGCGATATCCAGCATCACTATGATGTTGTAATTGGACCTGTTGCGGATGATAATACCATGGAAACTGTACAACTTTATTTGTCCGATATCTTGAGCGTGGATGAAGCGGTTACAAGGCTTCGGTATAATAAGGTTAATAATCAGGTTTCCTTTCACACCCCACTTGCTCTTGAACATCTGATATTGGAATCTCGAAAGGATGTGTAAAACATGGAAGGTAAATATTTTTTTAACGGGAAAGATATTTCAATGAATCTGTATATTCAGATCCGGGATGTTGTCGATATTATTATGGAAAAGAGCCATCTTTCCTTTCCGGATGCCATGGGCAAATTTTATCACTCAAAAACTTACAAAGCCCTGCAAAATACAGAAAATACTCTTTGGGCGGAATCTGCTGGCTATATTGCAGACCGCTATTACGAAGAACAAGAAGAAGCACAAATAAGCAAATGACAAACGAAAAAATATGTTTAAGAAGGAACTGCTTGCCATAAGCGGTTCCTTTTTTGTATAAGAAAGAAGGGATTACATGTTTATTAATACCTATTCGAATCATTACCAGCAAACAATTGACCACTTTCATGGAGCATACGCTTTTCTTAGTAACTTCTATCCTTCCCGGATATATTACCGGGGCTACTGGTATGCAAATAATGAGGCTGCTTTCCAGGCACAAAAGACCCTTTCACCTAAAGAACAGCTTCAATTTACCAAATTAAGGAATCCAAAAGATGCCAAAAAACTGGGAAGAGAAGTACAGCTCCGTTCAGACTGGGAACGTGTAAAGCTTATGTACATGTATGAAATTTGTATGTGCAAATTCATGCAGAATCCTACCCTATGTAAAGCATTACTTGCTACTGGGAATTGTCACCTTGTTGAAGGAAACAACTGGGGAGATTATTTTTGGGGTTCTGTAAATGGTCATGGCGAAAATCATTTAGGTGAAATTCTTATGGACATACGTGCAAAGCTTCAATTTGAACGTTAAAATAATCATTTACCCATTTTGCACTGTATGAACTGCAAATATTTTGCTATAATGAAAGATAGATTTTAAAGAAAGGATTTGTGCTTATGTATCTGAAGCGTTTTGTCTATGACCGCCTTCTGGATTGGAAAAATGAAGGAGGGCATAGTACCCTGGAAGTCGGCGGAGCCCGTCAGGTTGGAAAAACCTACCTGATACAAAAATTCGCTGACGAAAACTACAAACACAAAATTTATATTAACCTGTTTGAATTAAGCGGCAGACAGTTTATGGAATGTTATAAACAGGCAACAGCTTGGACACCCGGAACAAAACGGCAGGAGCATCCTCTCCATGATGCCTTCCAGTTGTATGAACCGGACTTTATTGATTCTGAAGATACCGTCATTATTATTGACGAAATCCAGGAATCTTCCGAGATTTATAACCGTATCCGGGAGTTTACTCGTCATTTTAAAGCCCATTTTATCATCACAGGAAGCTATCTTGGGCGGATTTATGATCCAGAATTTCGTTATTCCAGCGGAGATGTCACAAAGCTTACTATCTACACACTTTCTTTTGAGGAATTTTTGATGGCCTATGACCAAATCCTGTATGAAGATTATAAAAAAATACCTTTTGTTCCTTCTAGGTCAGAGGTCTATGATCGCTTAAAGGAAACCTATGAGCTGTACTGCCAGATTGGTGGCTATCCCAAAGTGGTCGAAAACTATCTGGAGAACCGGAACATCGTAAAAGCTCAAGGCGAACTCGTAAAAATCATTGATACCTTCACCAATGAATCCATTCGCTATTTTACGGATATTTTGGATACCAAAGTGTTTACCCATATTTTCTTTTCCATCTGCCGTATTTTAAATCGTGAAAAGAAAGGATTTTCAGAAGACAGCATTAGCGAAGAATTGCAAAAACTGGTAACCAAAGACTACTCCAGCAATATTTCAAAGGCTACCTGCAACCGTGCTATTAGCTGGCTGTACTTTTCCGGAATCATTGGATTCTGTGCAAAAATAACAGAAATGGATATTCTGGATTTTAAGTCCGCAAGCCGCTGCTATTTCATGGATATGGGACTGGCAAACTATTATCTGACACGTACCGGAACCGATTCCCGTGTACTTGCAGGCACATTAAATGAAAATTATGTCTATATCAATCTGAAGAAACGCCAGGATTTTCCACAGGAAATTTCCTTTGAAACCCCTGCTTTTGCTACTTACCGTGGCGGAGAAATTGATTTTGTGGCACAAAGCCTATCTTCTTCCACCCGATATTTGATAGAAGTCAAAGCTGGAAAAGGTACTGCTTCCACTGCCCAGAAAGCCCTGGCACAAGGAAAAGCAGATAAGCTTCTTTATTTAAAAGGAGCAACCAAAGGTGGTATAGACGGTAAAACAGAAACACTGCCTATTTATTTACTGGAACAATACAAATTTAATTAAGTTTATGTTTACGAAGAGACTACTTTCCAAGTGGTCTCTTTTTTATTTAGGAGGACAATAATATGAATTCAATAAAAGAATTAAAAGAACAATTAGGATATGAAGAAATCGGTCTCGATGATATATTTGTATTTCATTGTACTCAATGCGGAAAATGTTGCATCCACCGGGAGGATATTCTCTTGTCCCCGAAAGATTTATTTCATATAGCGAAGAAATTAAAAATCACACCAGAAGTTGCCTTGGCACAATATTGTGAAACTTATCTTGGACGTAATTCTCATATCCCTGTAGTACGCCTAAAACCACAAGGAAGTGTCAAACGCTGCCCGTTATTAAAAAATCAAAAATGTTTGGTACACGATGTAAAACCCGCAGTCTGTGCTATGTTTCCGATTGGCCGGTACCTTGCCCTTCCCTCCGATGGTATTTTTCCGGAAAATCCGGAAGAATTGTCTGTTGGATACGTCTTTAATGATCCGGAGTGTGGAGATAGATCAGAAACACATACCGTTCGGGAATGGTTTCATAAATTTAACATTCCACTAAAAGATGACTATTTCTTTGCATGGACGAAAACGAAAGCAACACTTAGCAAACATCTACGCTTTCTAGAAGGACGTCTATCTGAAAAGACCATGGTTTCAATATGGAATGCTACATTGATAACTCTGTACCTAAACTATGAGGTTACAGAAGATTTTCAAACACAATTTCAGAAAAACTCAGATATGCTCCTATCCTTAATTGAAAAACTGAGAACTGCTGACGCTCCTATGCCTAAGAAAATATAAACATATAGAAATACTTCGAGCCGTCCAAATTTGACGGCTCTTTTCATGTCATTATGACACTCTTTACATTTCTACTGTTTCTTCATACAACAATTTATTCAACACATATTTTCGACCAGCTTATTGTAGCATTTTCTTGAAGCTCAAATTCATATTTTCGTATATCACCTTTCTTTCTTAATTCTTTCAATTAAGCTATTTCTTTCCATTTTATGTAAGAATATATTAGGGATTATCACACACAAAAAAGACATAATACATATAATACATAAAAGTCCTTCAAATGGATATTGAAAAACAAAATATTCTATGTTTTGTTTTAAAATATAAACTACTATTCCCATAACTATACTTCCTATAATCAATAATAGCCCAAGAACACCTCCTACGTATATTATCCCCTCATATATAAGCATTTTCCTAAGCATACCTTGTGTCATGCCGATACTCCGCATAATGGAAAACTCACGCTGCCTAATAATTATATTTGTAGATGTAGTACTGAAATAATTTAGCAGTCCCATAAATATTAAAATGCCACTAATAGTATACATGATTATCTGACTTGTTCTAATATACAAAGACTGTTTTGCAATTTCATCACTATTACACTTTATCACATACAAAAGTTGATTTTCGTTGCCTGTAGTAGATTGAAACTTGAGATTTGCCTCTTGAACCCATGCTTTTAATTTCTGTTTACAAATAGCCTCTTTATTTGCTTTTACATTAATCTGTACTTCCAAGTTTCTAACTGTTAAAACATCCTTTAATTTGCTGAAAGTTTTATCTGAAACAATCAGATAAACTTTATCATTTCCTCTCCATGATAAATCCAAAGTTGGACAATCTGACTGTGAAATGTTTATATATCCACAATTTCTAAGTTTAACTGCGGACATTTCCTGCATTGCTGTTCCAACGGGCACCAAATCATACAGTTCTATTATTTTTCCAATACATTCCGTTTCTATATCTTCGTATGTTTGTGGTATTAAATTTTCATGTAATATTAACACGCCACCTTTCTCGTTAAATGTTTTTTGATCAACTGGTATATTATTCTCCTCTACATATTTCACTAACTTTTTCATACTTTTATCGTCTAATGTTTGCATTACAGGTAATGAATCATGCTCTACAATTTTTAAGCTATCTGTTTCTGCTGCATTTTTTATAATAGGCAGAAAACCTTGTACTATTTTCAGATTCTCAGTATAAGAAGTAAGCGTATTTTTGATATCCACGATATTATCATCTGTTATTAATTCCACCTCATCTTTTCCATTTTCCACTAAATACGTTACAGTATCCATTGGCACTTCAATAGTAAAATCTGGATTCTTCTGTAATCTATTCATTTGATTTGTCCCCTTGGTGACCACAATCCCTAATAGCCCTATTTCACAACCAAATGCCAAAAATATTATAATGAACATAAATTTTTTCTTATAACGTAATATGTTACGAAAAGCCATTCCAAAAATAATTCCAGTTCTTTTTATAATGAACATTTTCCCAAACTGATAATCTGATTGTTGTTCTCCCACTACTTCCTCATATTTTGCAGCCTCTATAGGAGTAATCATAGTCAATTTATATACTGCCAAAAGAGTTGCCCCAAATAGAGTTATAGCAACTAAAACAAGGACCACGATATATGCACTTAAATTAAATAATTTTAATTGACTATTTGCTTTATACTCCCCTAAATAAAGATTTTTAACCACATTGTTTAAAACACAATATTGTAGAACTATGCTGATTATTACACCACATAAGCAACTTTTCCAATAAATATCCCCTATTTGCATACATACTAATTTTTTTATCTGTCTATTAGTTGCACCTATTGTACGCAATAATCCATACTGTTTAATATCACTTCCCAGTGATATATATACAACATTATAAATCACTAAAAACAAACAAAAAAACACAGCCAAGACAAACATATACGCAAGCAAATAATTTCCAACCGTCCCTTCAATTGCTCTGTATTCTGCAGAATCATAGCTTATAATTCTTTGCTTATCATTGAGATTAATATCATTTTTTAATCTATTCTCTACTTGTCTTCCGCTTAGTCCCCAATCTTTTACATCAACCCATAATCGACATGGATATTGTGAAATACCAGCCTGTTTTATTCTATTCTTGCAAATATATGCGATTGAACTATCGGATAATTCATTATTATAACTATCATAATATCCAGATAAAACAAATTCTTGTTTACCTGTCATTTTTGTCGTGAAAATATCATTCCAATAAAAGTCTAACGTAATCTTCATTCCTATTTTGGGACTGCTAATCCCCAAATAGTCCAAAGTTTTTTTTGACATCATTATTTCATCAGTTTGTTCCGGATAATTGCCATAGAAATGTACAAAAGTAGGCTTTACCATATCTTCGTAAGCTGTTTCATCTAAAACAACACATTTGCTATATGAATACCTACCATTCATCAACCTTCCGCTCTCTTTTTCCTCTCCTACACTATTCACATAGGAAAGATCTTGTAGCTGTCGTTTTATTGTATCTGTTCCTTCTTCAATAAATGTTGAAATTGTTTTTCCATCTTGATATTGATTTTTCAACTTATCCGCTTGAAATTTTCCATGTATTAAAGAAATGATAACTAATGATACTACTACAACGCTCACTACGATACATTGTAAAATAATATTTCTTTCCCTGTTTTTTTTCTTATAAGCTCTTATCAGAGTATTTAGAGATTTTCTTACTCTACCATTATTCATTAGTAACCTCTCCTTTATTGCATATCTTTATAACTTATAAAATCAGTCAAGATTCCAATATTTATCTAGTGGTTGAGTATCGCTTTCCAAAAAGTCTATAATTTCTTTATCATCAAAATAAAAGTTTATCACTTTATGATTTTCAAACTCTACCAACGTAGGTACTCCCCCCAGCACAAATTTCTTTTCGGATAACTCCTCTTTTTTTATATTTGGATGAGTAGAAATAGCATACACTTTACCAGCTTCTTTTCCCTCATGTAGTGCTGCATAATTCTCATTTGCCCAAATGATTTTATAGTGGATTGGAGGATATTTTTCTTTTATCAAATTCTCATCTAATCCATCGTAAAATACAATTTTTCCGGTACTGTCTTTTTCTCCAATTTCGACATCGTATTTCTTTTCATGGGAATCCCAATCATAATTCCTAGTTCCTTTACATGCTTCTGCATCAATCTCATAAACCGCATTCTCTTTTTTAAATTGTTTTATATCATCCTCTATATTATCGCAATATGGACACTCTTTTCTATTGAAATATACATAAAAATGTCCTTCCTTTTCAAACAAGTCTTCTATAGAAGTAGAATATGCTATAGTTTCTTCTTTTACTTTTGGAAATAAAATGATTGCAGCTCCCACGCATATTATGAAAAATATACTGCACGCTATAGAAATTATAATATTTTTCTTTTTCATCTATTTCTCCTCCTCACCATATAATTGACGATACAATTTGCATTGTTCCTTTAATTGTTTGTCTGTCCCACGTGCTACTATATTACCTTTTTGAAGTACATAAATACAATCACTATCTGCAATGACATTTATTCTATGTGAAATTAAAATAAGTGTTATATCCCGAATTCCCTTAATATAATTCAAGATTTCCCTTTCACTTATAGAATCCATATTACTGGTAGCCTCATCTAAAATTAAAATTTTAGGATGACGTAATATGGCTCTAGTTAGTGACAATTTCTGTCTTTGCCCCTTCGAAAGGTTCTTTCCGCGCTCTTCAAGGACACTATCATACGCTCTTTCCATTTTACTTACAAATTGATGCACACCCATCTTACGTGAAATCTCAATCATTTCCTCATCTGATATCTCTTCATTACCCATTTTTAAATTTTCTCTAACACTTGCAGTAAACAGAAAATCTTCTTGTGATACATATACAACTGCTTTTCGAATTTCTTGAACCTCGAAATTTTGAAGTTCTGCACCATCAACATATATATGTCCTTTATCTGGAGAATAAAATTCCATAAACAATTTTGCTAAAGATGTTTTCCCAGATCCTGTTTCCCCAATAATAGCTACATTATCGCCTTTTCTTATTTTAATATTAATATTGTTCAGTATATTTTTCCCAGAAACAAAATGAAAATCAACATCTTTCAGTTCTATTTCTTCATCAAATTCAAATGGCTCTATACCTTCCTTTGTTTTCTCTACTTTAATACGTAACACACTTTCTAGACGTTCCATAGCAACATGGGCAGAATGGTATAATGGCTGTAAATTTACAATATCTTTAACCGGCGTTAATAAATATCCAATTAGAATATTATACGTAACTAATTCCCCTATAGATAAATTATTACCAATGATTTCAAGTGCTCCAATGCACAGTACAATAATCTCCCCCATACCACCTATTAAAACTTTTATAGCTGACTGTAAGTTTTCTGTACTTCCTAAGTTAAGAATCGTATCTTGCCATCTTTCTATTTTCTTTTTCCCATTATTGAAAATTGTCTTATTATACGTATACGCTTTAACCGTCAAAATCCCCTCAATAGAATCAATCAAATGTGAAGTCACACGTGCCTCTCTTGACATTTCCTCCGAATTTAAGACACTATAATATTTCCTAAATCCCACCATAACCAGAGTATATAAAAAGCACATCACAACTACCACAGCAAAGATTTTAATATTCAATACACACAAAATGATACTTACCGCAATTATAAACAACGCATCAATTGGTAAAACCAATATGCTGCTTACCAGTGCTTCTTGAACTCTAATAACATCCTGAAATCGTGAAATAAACTCACCATTTTTACGTTTTTCAATAGACATCACCTGCAAGTCCAATAAATGTTTATAATATTTCAGACTAAGTTCTAAGTTAAAAGATTTTGAAATATCCAATGATAACTTTGCTCTTCCCCAGTCTACAATAGTCTTAATCAATAGCATTAAAATAACCATTAGTGTCATAAATATTAGACTATAAATCAATCTATTGGGAATAACTGTGTCTATCAACGTCCCAAAATAGAAAGATGAAACAATTGATATTGCCATTGATATTGCTGAAAATAATATAATATATATAGTTCTTTTCCATTCCTTCTTTACTAATTCTATAAATTTATTCTCTGCAATCCGCATGCCTTCCTTTTTTTTATAAAATTCTTCCGTTGTCTGAAATAAGATAATAACTCCAGTCCAAAAATATGGCGAATCTTCTCCATATTCCGAATTAAAAAATTTTTTTCTGTCTACCTCTATAATACCGACAGCTGGATCTGCAATAACTACGCTATTCTTTTTTATTTTATAAATTATAATGAAATGTGCCAATCCATCTTCTTGATATACATGAGCCACACACGGCACTTCCAGCTCTTTTTCTTTAAAGTCTATGTTTTTTTTATATGCTGATGCAAATAATCCCAGTTTTTCAGAAATCCTACATACATCCCAAACACTCGTTCCTTCTTTGCTGGTTTCTAAAGCTTCACTTATCTCCAGTATAGGTATCTTTTTTCCATAATACCACGCTATACTTGCTAAACAAGCTGCAGCACAATCCATAGAATCATATTGTTTTATACATCTGTATTTCATACTGTCATCCATCCCCCTAATAAATAAAGAGGCGATGCAAGCTCGCCCCTTTGTTTTCTGCTTTAATATTTAATCTGCTGCTATTTTAGTATCCACAAACTTCATAGCAAAACTGAATGTATCTGCTTGCTTTATCTTTCTGTCCAGAATTCATTAGATTTTTAATTGTGGCTACCATATCATCAGCATTTGCTGGGCAACAGAAAAAATATCCATAATCAGAATTGCATTTTCCTCCTGTTACCATTTCCATTTCTTTTTTTGTCATTTTTTCCATTCCGTTCATATTCGCTTCCTCCTTAAAAATATATTTGATACTTAATTATTACTCCATAAAATAAAATTTTTCTACATTTTTTGCGTAGATTGCACTTTTTTATGTCTAGTTGGAATTTGATTAAATATTTGAGCTTTTTTACTATACTGGTATCACTTTTGGCACCTGAATTCCTATTGTAATCCCCATTTCCAATTTCCTTCTGTAATACCGGAAACTATGAAAAGAAAATTCTCCTGTTCCCCAAAATCGTCTAATTCTATGGATATAATATTCTTTTGACTTTGTAAATATCATCTTTTGCTTCCTATATAATAGATGTATAATTCGTAAAGAACACCTTGAAATTTGGGGATAATTTCCATTTACTTTCCTATATATATTTCCTGTTTTTCCTTCTGGCAAAACTACATTTCTTCCATGTATGCAGGACCATTCTATATATGGAATGTCTATACTTCTTATCCCTGTTTCCATTGCAATTCGCAAAAATAAGGCAGTTTCAAAATCCTTTTTATATAGAAATTCGTCTGCTATCATTTTATAATGATCAAAAAAATAAATTGCTCCTATCTTTCTTTCCAGTTCCAGCAGCGAAACACTATCCAACCATTCCAGTTTATTCCTGTATTTTTCAACAAATATCATTCCATATTCAGTTTTTAAAGATTGCCTCAAAACATCAATAGCCTCTGGCCAACATTTTCTTTGTCCAGGTAACAAGAAGCATACCATTTTCTGTAAAAACTTTTCTTCACTATCCGGATGCCACTGTATTAAACGCTTTAGTTCTTCATAGGCTTGATTTACTTTATATTCCATTGTACTATTTCTCATCTTCAGATTCTCCTTCGTATGGCTCTAAAATCTTTGAAGCCCTCTCCACAAACATCCTGTCTGCCCCTGAAATCTCATATTCTTTCCAAAGTGTCTTATGTATCTGTTCCTCTGTTAAATCCCTACACTTTTCCTGCAGCATACGGACAAATGGATATATCATAGTCGCATGAATATTTTTCCCGGACCGTACCATATCTCCTTCCATTTGATATGCTTCCTGTAAGCATTCCAGTATAATGCGAACATCCGTAACACTTTCTCTCATTGTGCTTCCCCTCATCAGGCTTATCCTCCTATTTACATACGTACTCTCAGTCCATCTAATCTCGACACGTTCAGTCCAACCAGATACCAGTCATCTCCCATTTCAATTCGGACCGGAATCCAAACATCTTTCACCTTTACATCGAAACATTCCCCGCAATGTAGTCCTCCATAAAAAGATTCCAAATCAAAACGTATATCATACCTCCCTGTTTCAGTATCATAAAACAATGTTCCTTCTCTGTGTTCACTCATAACATCTGCCTCCTTAAATTTTTCTTTTACTTAGTAATTACCTCATCTCTATACAGATTGAAGAAATTCCGGAAAAATTTCATAAAAGTTTTTCCGATACCGATAATAGGTAGAAGAAGTTAACCCCAACTCCCGCTGCAGTTGTGTCGGTGTTACCTTCTTTTGTACCACCCTCATAAATTCCTGGTTAAACTTTTCCTGTTCTATAGCCCGTGGTCTTCCTACTTCATCCCATTCACCCCGAAGCCTTTTTGCCTCCATACCTTCCTTTTGTCGCTTCTCCTTTTTCTCCATCTCTGCCTGTGCCATGGATGCATAGAGTTCAATCATCATATTATTGATTGTTTCTATCATCATCTTTGCCAGATTATTTTCCATCTGAGACAGGTCAAACAACGTGGTAGGAAGTTCCAATACCATTACCCGAACCCCTTTTTCTTCTAAAAAACATAGCTGCTTTAAAATCTCCTGCTTGTTCCTGCCAAGTCTGTCCAGCTCTGTAATAATCAGGGTATCCCCTACCCGTAAAACATCTTCCACAAGAACGGTATAACGTGGTCTGTCAAAATTTTTACCGGTTATCTTATCTGTAAAAATACTTTCCAGTTTAATTTTCTGATTTTCACAGAACCTCTTTATTTCTATAATACCTCGGTCCAAGTGTTGTTCCTTAGTACTGATTCTGTGATACCCATAATATGCCATACGTATCCCCCTTTATACATTCCCAAAAAGTCTTAAAATATTTTGGCATATCTCAAAACTTTCTTATATACTTTTTGGAAATAAAAAAATAGCCTATTACATCTCCCATCAA
Organism: Mediterraneibacter sp. 210702-DFI.5.30; assembly: GCF_020560115.1. NCBI lineage: Bacteria > Bacillati > Bacillota > Clostridia > Lachnospirales > Lachnospiraceae > Mediterraneibacter > Mediterraneibacter sp. 210702-DFI.5.30. Next base: position 215,197 of record NZ_JAJCME010000001.1, on the reverse strand, counting down.
AAAGCATACTTTTTGGGAGGTGACTTTCACTACTTCTGTACGCAAGATGGCATAAAAAAGCAACAAAAAAAGACAGAGGTTTTAAAAAATTCCCTCTGTCTTCAGATCAACTATTCTGGAAAGATGTCCATCTTTTTTCCTTCAAACTTATATCCTACACCTCTCACTGTTTTAATATAGCGGCATCGCTTTAGCTCCGGTTCGATTTTCTTTCTCATACTGGATACCAGACAGTACACAATATTATCAATGCTTTCCGGCAGCTCCTCGTTATAAAGAATCTCAAAAATTTTTTCTTTAGTAAATATCACACCTGGTCTCCCTGACAAAAGCATAAACAATTCATATTCTGCTTTCGTTAAGACGATCTCCGTCTGCCCTCTATAAATCTTATGATAATCCGGATAAATCCTAAAATCGGAATTTTCTTCATCCTCTCCCAGAATGCTTTTTATATTTTCCGCCACATATTCTTTGTATCCCAATACAGTTGAAATAGTTACTTTCCCCAAGCTACACTTCCCTTCTGTTTTCTCTTATTTGGAAATCTCAACACACAGATTCCTTTTAAAAATGATTCTCCAGTCTCCATTCATCGATAAGCTGTACAACCTTCGTTAAATTGGTATACCAGATATAATGTCCTCCATTTACAATATATAACTGGTGATTACCAGATTCTAAATCCAGTTGGTTTCTATGAGCAGTCTCCCATGCTGGAACATTTTGTACATTCTCTGAAGAAATCATGGTTAATACAGGAAGTGCCGATGGGAATTTTTTATTCTTTATAGAGAGTAATGACTGATCCATCCCGTTCACTTCGTTTCTAACCGTATCGTTACTGCTTAAAGAATATGCCTGAATGTATTCCTCCCTATCAGTCTCCGTATAGGTGTACCCGGAAACCTGTGGTAATGCTGCTCCATATTTCTCCGGATCTGCTTTCAGTACCGTCTGAAATTCTTCCAAAGAAGAAAAAGAATTCTTGATTTTCTGAAATTCATCAATGCCCTGCAGCATATATTTCTTTTCCACTTCCATAGCCTCTGCCAGTTCTTCATCATATACTGTATTATCAACGGCAATGAATCCTTTTACTTTTTCCGGATAATTCTGTACAAAGTTGAGTCCATATACTCCAGAAATCGAATGTACCAGCAATACACACTGCTTAATTCCCATGGTGTCCAGTGCAGCATTCAATTCACTATTGATATTATCTACAGTTCGGTTAGTCGATGCACCATCACTAAGTCCATATCCAAACGGCTCTACAATCACTATGTTAAAACTCTTATCTAAAGATTGTGCCAGAGGTTTGAAGTAGATATGCGGTGATGGAACTCCCAGTGCCGGCATCATCACCAATGTGGTTTTTCCTTCATCTGCAAATGTTTCTCCACTTGCATCCAATTTTCCATACAAAGCAAGATGCATATCATTCCCTTTCACTGTGATATATTTACTCGCATACCCAACTTGTGTCTTTTCCATAGCATGTACCATATTAGAATTTCCTATCAGAAATACAAACAGCATCACAACCGTCACAATTCTTGAGATTCTATTTTTGTATCTTCTCATACGCTTCCCCCTAAGTAAATTATTCCAAATATTTTTTCAGTTCTTCTACCCTATCTAATCTTTCCCATGGAAGGTTAATATCATATCTCCCAAAATGTCCATAGGCTGCCGTCTGTTTATAGATTGGACGGCGTAGATCCAACATCTGAATGATTCCTGCTGGTCGCAGATCGAATTCTCTTCTTATGATCTCTACCAGACTCTCATCTGAAATTTTTCCGGTTCCAAATGTGTCTACCATAATAGAGGTCGGATGCGCTACCCCAATTGCGTAAGACAACTGAATTTCACATTTTTTTGCCAGACCTGCGGCCACAATATTCTTCGCAACATAACGAGCAGCATAAGATGCAGAACGATCTACTTTCGTACAGTCTTTTCCAGAAAAAGCCCCGCCGCCATGCCGTGCCATACCACCATAGGTATCTACAATAATCTTGCGTCCTGTTACACCACTATCTCCGTGAGGACCACCGATGACAAAACGCCCTGTTGGATTGATGAAAAATTTTGTATTCTCATCTACCAGTTCTGTTGGAATAATCGGTTCCAATACATATTTTTTTATATCATCGTGGATCTGCTCCTGTGTCACATCTGGATCATGCTGTGTTGACAGAACCACTGCATCCAGCCGGTGCGGAATACCTGCTTCATCATATTCTACAGTAACCTGACTCTTACCGTCCGGTCTTAAATAATTCAACAAACCATCTTTACGGACCTGAGTAAGCTGCCGAGTCAATTTGTGTGCCAGTGAAATTGGATATGGCATAAATTCATTCGTTTCGTCACATGCATAACCAAACATCATACCCTGATCCCCAGCACCAATTGCATCAAGCTCTTCTTCTGACATTTTGTGTTCTTTTGCTTCCAATGCCTTATTCACGCCCAAAGCAATATCTGCTGACTGCTCATCAATTGCCGTTAAAACAGCACAGGTATGTGCATCAAATCCATAATCTCCATTGTCATAACCAATTTCTTTGATCGTTTCTCTTACCACCTGCTGCATATCTATATACGCATTGGTCGTGATTTCTCCCATCACTAACACCATACCCGTTGTAATTGCAGTCTCACAGGCCACTCTGCTCATCGGATCCTTCTCCATAAGAGCATCCAATATGGCGTCTGATATGGCATCACACATTTTGTCCGGATGCCCTTCTGTTACTGATTCTGAGGTAAATAATCTTTTCTCCATAGTAAATTCTCCTTTGTATCAATATTTCATATTTGTCAATAACATAAAATATCTTTACTATGATTACTATATTTTTTGTCTACATTGTACTTTTTTCTGTCCGGTTGGTTTTGCCTTCAAATCAAATAACTTTTCTATTCTTCTACGAAATAACATATCCGTCTGATTAATTCTGGAATATTAACAGGACTGGTTATATAATCACTTACACCTTCATGGCGATATTGATATTCTAAAGATAAATCTTTATTATCAGTGAATATAAAAAACGGCAACTCTCTGAATATTGGCTCCTTCGTGTTTTGATATATTCCAGCAAGCTTTTTCATAGAATGAAAAAAATCCATAGCAATTCCATCTTGTAAAAACAAATCACACAGAATCAATTCAATATCTTGACATTCTAATAGTTTATCCTCTGCTTCCCATATAGTTTCTACCATAATCACATATATCCCTTTCTTAAGAAGCTCTGTTTGTATAATAGACGTGATTTCCGAATTCTTTTTTACAAGAAGTATCTTATGAAAAGTAGCTCCCTCTCCATTGGATTCTTTATAAGCATATTCCAATAATGTTTCCTTCACTAAATCGAATTGTAATTTATTCATACATATCTTAGCTCCCTTTTCCAATGCTTCTTTCTCATAATATTTTTTGTCATAGCATGTAAAGAAAAGGAATGGAATTTTGTATGTTTTCTCCCTCAAGTATTCTAGCAGCTCCATTCCACTCCCATCTGACAATTTCAAATCCGAGCCTATAATGAGTATTTGTTCCTTTTCTATAAGCTCTTTTCCTTGTGATACTGTAAATGCAACTAATACATGATATCCTTTTCGCTGTAGAAAGTTTTTTATATGCCAAATGTAATTACTATCGTCCTCTATTAACAATATCTTTTTCATTTCTTATCTCCATTAAAAAATAATAGCAATGAGAAGTTACCTCTATTTTATTTGTATCTAAGGCACCATACCAATTTCATCATAAACCACTTTAAGCAAGTCCGGTATATCTAATGTATATTTTGATTTTTTCTTTGCCTATTTTAATCTTATATATTTTTAGCATACATCATTCTCCCCATAAAAAAAGCAGTGTCATCCACTGCCTTTTCTCCATCACTTAATCTGTTATTTCCACAAATGAGTATCTTTCTTCTTTCTTTTGCACAATTGCAGAACCCGTTTGTTCTTGTATCGTTTTTAACAATTCTTCTACATATTTTTGAGCTTCATGCACTTCAATATTCATGGCGTATGCAATTTCTCTAATTGAAAAACTCAACTCTGAATCGCTCATCAACAGTTGTAAAATCTCCCATTGCATATCAGTAATTACAATTTCTGCACCATCATAAATCATCCTTTTCTTGTCAAATTCAATATCCCATTTTCCGAAATGAATTCTTTCTTCTTCTAATATATTTTGCATATCTAATCGCATAACTACAAAAGACACTTCCGGCCAACATTTCTTTAATAATTCCTCTGCTTTTTTTCTTTCCTCACAATTCTTAAAGTATAATAATTCTCCCATCCTCTATCTCCTCATATCATTTATCATTATACTTTAAGTTTACATCCGAATTATTGCAGAAATCTTATTAAATTATTCCTTTAGCCTTTTTTCTACGATACTATCTTCATTGTATTTGTGTAACTGACCGCCCAATAAACGCTTTCCTATAATAATCCAAGTATCTCTATTGTACTGATCCATATCCCTATACAATTCCATAATTTCTCTTTTATTATCCTGCTCTCTCTGCTGTTCCTCTTCATCTTTTCTCAATATATAATCAACTGGGACCTTAAAGAATTTGGATAATGCAAGCAACATATCACCAGAAATATTCTCGTCTACATTTTCATACTTACTAATTGTCTGCTGACTGACTCCTATTTCTTCCCCTAATCTCGTCTGAGTCAGGCCTAATTTTTTTCTTAATTCAGATATTCGATTCACAAGCGTACACCTCCCGATACACTCATTTTACACTTAAATACACCTGTGTTTTACTTCTTCTAAGAGTATTACTACTATGTATCGTGGTATATCGTAGTGTTACTATCATCATTTCCTTACATCTATACCGAAAAAAAGTCAATCTATACAAACAATGTTACAATTTCTTTTCTTTTAAATATACTAGTGCTTATAGGGGAGGAGAAATGCTTATGAAAAAACTATTATTGATTGGCAACCCGTCCGTCTTGGGGAAAAATCTGGAGAATATCTTAAAGCAAAATTATGATACCGATTTTATTTCCACCGTACCAAAACAAATCGGCAGCATACCATTTAACTCTTATAATGCTTTGCTCTTGGATTTCACACTTTTACATAACTACAGTCTTACCATAAGTAAAACTGCAAAACAATGCTATCCAAACATCATTGTTCTGTTTTTATGCCCTACCAATATTCCAGAACAAATTATTTTGGATTTGTATGAATCCGGTGCTGATGACCATTTATATATTTCTCTTTCATCACCAGCACTTTTGCTGAAAAAATTGGATATCTTATTTACCAACTATCATCTAGCCACAAAGTATGAAGACAGCCACATAACTTTAAATTTTGACTCCTTGACCGCAGTGATTGAAGGTACTGCTACTTCTTTTACTCCATTGGAATTTAAACTACTCAAACTGCTTTCTTTAAATCCAAACACCGTTTTAACCAGACAATATCTTTTATATTCTCTATGGGATCGAAGTGGAAATTACGTAGAAGAAACTTCTCTGAATAGTATGATCTGCCGTATACGGCATAGAATTGATACCGAAAATCATCATTATATTAAGACAATATATGGAATTGGATATATGTGGACTTTTCCATCTTAAAATAAATTGCACCATCCATTAAGGATGGTGCTGTTAACATTTCGACATTACTGTACACAAGTAAGCAAACAATCCATTGTCATAATGCAGTCATGCATGCATCTATATCTCGTATTTCCACAGTCTACAGTATACACATTAATTTCCTCCACAGTCAGTTCTGCTGGATTCGTTCTTTTTTCTTCCATTCATAACACCTCTCGTACTTTTATACATATAATACTTGTTCCTAATTATTTTCGTCACATATCTTGCTTATTTTATTATTTTTCCTAGTTGGATACCACTTTCTTATTTTTCATCTTTTCTTCTAAAATTAAGGAGACTATTGACTATGCACGGAATAGTCTCCTTATCTTCACTATTAACTATGTTATGCCATATTTTATCTTGCCGTAGTATTTAAGGTGATTTCTATTCTCACCTACAACATTAATACTCTTCTGAAATCCATGGTGAATTAATTGGACAATCATTCATACAATGAACCTTAATATCACCACAATCCTTGATATATACATTTACTTCTTCAGTTGTAAGTTCTTTTGTTTTACGTTCTTCCATGGTTATACCTCCCTAACAAATTTAATTTTACTCCAAACTCTGCGACTGTAAAAATTTTTAATGATCTTCAGTCATCCACGGCGTTGAAAACGGACAATCAGTAACACATTTTAACTGTACTTTTCCGCATCCATAGTCTATGTCACCGTAAACATTAACTTCTTCTTCAGACAAGTTATTTACATTGTTTTCTGTCATAAATAAGCCTCCTCTCTAGGCAAAACATAATTAATAACTACATTGAACGCAAATTTCTTTGCTATCCTTTGTTTGTCTATCGTATCGCACTTATATATTTATTTCCATATTTCTTGTATAAATCGCACTTTTTATTTACTAATTGGACATTGCCTTTCAATATCCCTTATTCTTCTACTACCACCTGTTCAATTAATGTTTTTTAGATTATGTATCCTGAATATTAAAATTCCAATAAATATCCGAGGTGGCTTTAATTTCAACAGAAAAACAGACTGAATTATCACAACGCTCAGACATTTCAAAAATTTCTTTGAGAAATGGCGAAAAAAAGCGGGGTAGCACACGCCGCCCCGCCGATCCTATCTCATTCCATCGTCCTGATTTGCTCAACAAGAGATTGCTTTTTCAAATTTCCAATTGTGTAAGAAATCAAGATAAACTGCACCACCAATAGAATAGCCAAATATATCAATACGATTAGCCACGGAAATGAATAATAAAAGTATGGATTCATCGTTTTCACAACTACCTGTACGGACAGAAAACCCAGTCCAATTCCCAAAACCAATGTTACAAGCGTAGCAAAAACTGAATAAATCACCCCCTCATAACACAGCATTTTGATAAGTTGCTTTTTACTCAAACCAATCGCCTGTAACATTCCAATTTCCTGCCTACGGGATAAGAAGTTTGTGATTGTCGTATTGACAAGGTTGATTAAAGAAAAGCACACAACAATAACAGCCACGATCAACAATACCCCGAAAGAAAGTTGTTGAAGTCCGCTATAATAAGTGATACTTTCTTTTATGGTTTCCATAACCAAATCGCTATTTCCGTCTATCAGTTGATTTAATGCAGCTTCTACCGTATCATATTTTTTCATATCGGTAATTACGGAAATCGTACCTGTGCAATCTATCCCGGTCGCTTCATTCATAAACTGCTCCGGAAGCGCAAAGCATTTTGAGAAGCCGGAGTAAGAATATTCGTTTACAATGCCCATGACGGTATAGGCCTTTGTGCGAATTTGGCCGGATTCGGTTTTATAGTCCACTTCGACGGTATCACCCAACGCAGCCTCAATATCATAGAGATCGGCACGCTCTTGAAGCAAGACAATTCCATTGCCTGCCACCAGTTCATCATAATCAGTCGTTCCCGCAATTCGCTCTTTCTCCAAATTCTGCTGTTCATCTCGGCAAAAGCCCTGAATCCATTTTCCAGAATTACCATTTACACGATATTCTGCGTCCGTGTAATACCAGTGCTTGATTCCTGTAACGCCATCAATAGATTCTACTGCATTTATAAAATCGGCATTTAGAAAATTCTTTTGCTGCAATCCAGACAAAGAAATACCAGCAGTGTCCCACGATTGATTTGCGTTGAGCTGAATGTTAAATTCACCGACAGGGAAAGCCCTGCCTCTTGCCTCTGCAACGCCATCATAGGAAACTAACATTGTCGAAATCAATACAACCAATACTCCGCCGAGTGAAAGAGAAAGTATTGTTAAAGTGGACTTTGCCTTTTGTCTGGACAGATTCATTTTAGCAAGTGAAGCAGGCGTTATTTTACGGTGCAACACGGAACTTTCTTTCATTTTCCCCTGATAATCGGAATATCGCAATGCTTCCAGCGGAGATACTGCCGCAGCTCTTTTTACAGGAGTATGAATGGCAATCATCACAATAATAAATGCAAAAAGGCCAACCCCGACCGTCACACATAAAGTAGTCAGCCAGTACCAACCGGCAGGAATCAGGAAGTACCCAATCACATTTCCAATAACCAGACCAATCGGGATAGCAATGGCAGCAAGTAATTTTCCCTCGCGGTAAACCATCTTTTTAATCTGTCGTTTTGTTGTTCCGATTGTGCGAAGCTGTCCATAGTTACGGATACTGCTTGCTACTGAAATATAAAAAATCGAATAGATCACAATGCCGGAACCAATGAAAGTTATAAAACCAATCAAGAAATAGAACAGCATATCACTTCCACTATTTTCGTCCTTTAAGTTGAAATAAGTAGAACGGACAATCACATTATCATCGGAAATTTTTAATTGCTGTGCCAGAGTGTTTGCATAGTTGGCGGCTTCTTCCTCGCTCATATTTTGAGCACCATTCAGCCCAATGTAATAATCAATCATGCCCTCGTCGCCATACTGCTGTCTTATTAATTCTTTCGATATAATAGCTGTATAGCGCCCAATATCGCCAGTTTTCACATCTAAGATTCCCGTCAATTTGAAATCATGGGTAGTGCCGTCAGAAAAGGGGATTTGAATTGTCTGTCCCAATTCATTTGAATAGCCCAAACTATCCAAAAAGGATTCCTGTACTACAATTTCATCCTCCGAAGCTGGTAAATCTCCCGAATAGGGCATACTTTGGGATGTTAGCATATCCGCATTTGCATAAGTAAAATTCACGGTTGAATGGTTTACCTGTTCAGAAAATGCGTTAAAAAATTCCCCAACCCACGCAATTTCTTCTTGCTTGTATAGTTCCTGTCCCTGTTGTTCAGAAATCGCATGATACATAATCTGTGCTGTTTTTTGGTTGCGGTTCTGCGTTTCCTGCATAACCCCAAAACCATAGAGGACAATAGCAGATAGCAATGCGCTTGCAAGTGCAATCGTCAAAACAATAAAGATATTTCTTTTTCGATTCGCCGATATACTTCGATTTGATATGCGCTTTACTATGGTGCTGCTATCATTCTTAAAAGGCCCTGTCATAACCTGTCACCTCCTTATTGCACAATCCTGCCGTCCTCAATGTGGATAATCCGATCTGCAAGGCGGGCAATGTCGTTGTTGTGGGTAATCATGACTACGGTCTGGTGGAACTCCGAACTTGTACGCTTGATTAACTCTAGCACCTCAGCACTGGTCTTGCTGTCAAGGTTACCAGTCGGCTCATCGGCCAGCACAATAGCCGGTTTGCTAATCAGAGCACGTGCAATCGCCACACGCTGTTGCTGTCCGCCGGAAAGATTGTTCGGCATATTTTTCAGTTTATCTTCCAGCCCCAGCAGATGAACGATTTCGTCCAAAAACTTCTGATCCACCGTGTCCCCGTCCAGTTCCACTGGCAGGACAATATTCTCATACACATTCAGGATGGGAACGAGGTTATAGTTCTGGAAGATAAAGCCGATATTGCGGCGGCGGAAGATGGTAAGCTGTTCATCGTTCATTTTCGACAGCTCTTTGTCCCGAACAATCACGGTTCCGCTGGTTGGAGTGTCCAGCCCCCCCATCATGTGAAGCAGGGTGGACTTACCAGATCCAGAAGTTCCTACCACCGCTACAAACTCTCCCTCTTCTACTGAAAAATCGACCCCATCCAATGCACGGGTAACATTTGGTTCTTGACCGTAATATTTTTTTAATTTAGTTGTCTCTAAAATCTTCATTCCATTTATATCCTTTCCTTCAAATAATATGTATTTTCATAATTTGTCTTTTAATTAAAGCCTTCTAATTTTTCAATCAGAAGGCTTTAGTTTCACTAATTTCCCATATAATAATCAAGATTCAATACTTAACCAAGCACTTCCGTCTATACAATCCTGTAGGCAGAATTCTTGTATCTTACCACATTCAGCAGTGTAAACATTAACTTCCTCTTCCTTCAGTTCATATCTTTCTTCCATAATGTTCACCTCCCACACATTGTTATATTTTCTTTCAGAATATTATTTTTAATAATTGTTTTCCATATTTTATGTTTATTTTGCACTTTTTTTTACCTATGTGGATTTTACTCTTTTTTTTCTTGATTTATAATCTCTTTTACTTGTTCTAAATATTGTTTATAATGTTCCAATTGTTTTCTTTTATCTTCTTTGGCGTTGTAATAGAATAATACATATTTCAACATTGATTTTATAAAAATACAACGATAATCATATGGTTCATCAGAAGCTAAACACCTACCACCACATATATATCTATAGTCGCATTCTCTACAGATTTCCTTATAAGTTACACAAAATGTCTTCTTTATCTCTTCTGTATTCATCATTTCTTCCAACCTGACCAAAATCTTCTGAGGAGTATCTTTGATAATATTTCCCATTTTGAATTGGCATTTTTCCATACACTGGCACATATAAATATCCCCTTCAGGGTAAATCGCCATAACTTTTCCATATCCTCCACAAGAATCTCTTACCTGAATTCTCTGGTGGAAACCTCTAGCAATCTTTTTGTTCTCATACCCCTTCCCAAGCATATAATTTAATATTTTCAGATTCATATCGATACGTTCCGTATCTGTCAGTATTTCAGAATTATCCTTTGCCCGTCCTACCGGGGAAACAATATTGAAAAGAACATCTGTATCATATTTCGCAGCAATGTCAATCAATTTATACATATCAGCTTCATTCGTTTTTTCGTAAATGAAACTAAGCACTACCTTAATCCCTGCCTGCTGGCACATCTCTATGTGTTCAACTAACTGTTTCTCCTTTTCAGGTGTTCCGAACATGTGCATTGTACTAAAATCTATTTCATCTATATACCCTTTCAACTGTTCTGTTAATTCCAGAGTAAGGGCAAGACCATTACTCTGCAACGTGATTGGACAAGACAATCCATTTCTTAATGCTTTTGCAATTTCCACAATCTGAACTTTAATCAATGGTTCTCCACCTGTAATAATCATTTTATGTGGTTTGTTTTCCTGAAAGAATGGAATCACCTTATTCTGTATATCCTCCAGCTTAAATTCATTTTCTGGATGCAATTTGTCGTTTGCACTGATTGCACAAAATTCACAATTCATATTACATTTTCTAGTTACCATCAAATATACAGTATTGATTTTCTCATGATTATTTTCTATTTTTTTTATAAATTCAGTTTGCTGCTTCCATACAGGATATAGCTTTTCCTGGAACTCTGGTTTATCCAAATTATCTGCAAATCTTTTACTTACCCCCAGGCAGACTTTTCCTATCGGATCAATTAAAGCCACTTTTTCTCCTTCTGTAATCTTAATAAAATCATTCATTTTATTTTCCATGGCGAATATATCTCCTTTCATATTCTTCTTTCATATTATTTAGTTGCTTTTCGGATAAGTTTTCTTTTATCAAATTATACATCCATTTTGTCACTTTGCAGTTGACCTCTATTGGTCTATATACATCCTTATTAACTTCATAATTAGAAGTCTGGCATCCTCTTGTTTTACAATGATTTATGTATTCACATCCTTCACACATCGAATCGACCTTATCATTCAAATAAACAATTTCTCTAATTCTTGGTACATCTAATCCTGCCTTTACTGTACCAATTTTAAATTCTGGTAACTCGCTACAAGTATAAATCCCCCCATCGGTCGTTACATAACAAGTTGCCAACCCTGCTTTACAAGCATAAAACATACACGGAAATAAGTACGATTTTACATGCTGTTCCCATAAATTCCAAAAAAGCATTTGTCTAGTTTGAATAATATAATTCTTATATAAATAAAATACCTGTTCCAATTGTTCTTTCAAACCATGCAAGTCATTTTCATTCCACATGCAATAATGGTCAATTCCTGATTCTAGTTTTCTTATACCTAAGTCAAGCAAGAATTGGAAACTCTCTGCATAATATTGATAGTTATTACTTGTTACGACACTGGCTATAGAAATCTGATTTCCTGTAGCCTGTTCATATTTTCTCAATAACGGAAGGTTCTTCATAATTTTTTCAAAACTTCCATTTCCTGCATAATCTCTCCTATTCAAATTCTGGACATACTCAGGACCATCTAAACTCACTTTCACCTCAAATGTATTTTCCACAAAAAAGTCAATTATCTCATCTGTAACCAACGTTCCATTTATCGTAGTACTGAACTTGCATATTAAGTTTGTTTCCTGGCATTTTTTCTTCGTATAACCTACCGCATCTTTCATCAGATTAAATGCCATAAGAGGTTCCCCTCCAATAAAATAAACCATAAGGGTCCGATCATACTGCTTATTTGCTTCATGGACCGCAATATCGATTGCCTTTTGAGCCGTTTCTAAACTCATGTATGTATTTTTCTTTTCGCCCAGATAGCAGTAAGTACAATTCAAATTGCACTTATTTATTATCTCTAATGACAGTGTATACATTTTCTCGCCTCCTAAACTGTAAATTGGTCCAGATTTCTATTTGTTTTCTTCTGGAAATCCAATCTTTCCACCATATTAAATAAGGGATATCGCAAAACAATTTCTGTCTTCGGATGTTCCATGGCATATATCCTGATTCTATCTTTATACTCACTTATTTCCTGATAATTGTTGTGATCAATAAATAGCACCGGATACTGCTCTGCTGTTTTTATATTTCTCAATTTTTCCATTCCACTTTCAAAAGTATCGCATCTCTCTGTTCTCGTAACTTCCCGTATGAAACGCTGCTCTAAAGGTTCTTCTATACGGTTCGTTAGAAAATAGCACTGTTTTTGCTTCAATGTATGATATGGATAATATCCATTTAAAGTGCTATGAACAAACTGTAAAATTGCCTGTTCATATTCATCCTCATAATTGCTTAGATACCCTGTTATTACAGCACACCCAAAGCTATTGCCCTGATAAAATTTAGGGATGCCCACATGATAAAGAGAAAAAAATTTAGAGGAAAAAATCACATCCGTTCCTGTACCATCATATTGGAGAACCTGTAAAGGATTCTCTATATCCAGGCATCTTACTCCCATTACAAAAGGGAAGGAAGCCGGATAGGTTGCTTCTACTTGCTGATTAGAGTATGCTGCCACAATCAAAATCCCCTTTTCTGTAGCTGCTCTACATACTTCCTCTATTTCTTTGTGATATTTGTACTCATCTCCTATACTCATATTAATTATGTCTACCTGTTCCTCTATCAGTAATTCAATACCTTCTATCATATCCAGAACCGTACTCTTTTTGTTCTTCCTTACAATAGGTACCAAAATAATTTCAGCTTCTGGGTTTTCCTTTAAAATAAAAGAACAGACATATTCCGCATGGGTAAATCCAAAGGCATCTTTAGTGTATTCCTGGTCTTTCCATTTGCAGTCTATTTTTACAATTTTCTTATCCTGAAAAAAAGGATTATCAAAGGATCCATTGGAATCCAACACACCTATCCTCACTTTTTACTCACCTGCCTTATATGTAACTTCTCCAAATCCACAATAATATCTGCTTCTCGCAATTCTTCCAGATTGTGCGTAGAAAAAATAATAATTTTATCCCCTGATAGCTCATGTAATAATTGATAAAAACGTCCTCTTCGTTTTTCATCGATATTTGCAGTGGCTTCATCAAAAATCAGAATTTGTGAATTTTTCAAAATATTCCTCATAATATCCAAACGTCGCATTTGTCCCTCTGAGAAATTGCATGGTTCTAACTTTATCTCGGTATCCCATACCATTTCTAAAGTATGGATTTCATCATACAAATCCAAGCACTTTGCCACTGTATCCATTTCTTCCTCCGAAACAATATGTAGTAATCCCATATTCCGTCTTACCGTATCATTGAAGAACTGTGTACGCTGCATAACATATCCTGTATTTTTCCAATAGCTGTTAATATCTAATTCCTGCAAATCTGTGTTATTCACAACTACTTTTCCTTCTGTCGGTTGATACACACCTGTTATAATTTTGAACAGAGTGCTTTTGCCTTGTCCACTTTTTCCATGAACTCCGTAAAGAGTGCCTTTTTCGAACTTCAAATTGAGCCGGTCAAATACCTTCTTATTCGACTCTGTATAAGAAAAGCTCATCTCTTCTAAGGAAATGTTGTTAACTGTTGTTACTTTCTCTCCATCTCCTTGTTTCTGATCCGGATACTGAAGCAAACCATTGATATCCTTTAAGGAAACTACGGCTGTATGATACTCGTTAGCAAACTGTGCGATTCCAATAATAGGATTCATAATAATTGTCTGGTAATTCATCAAAGCCATAATGGTACCTATGGTCATATTCCCTTTGAATACTTCTTGTGCACCGACTACCCAAATTATGACTGTTCCCATAAACTGAATTACAAGTATCGTAGATGTATTCAATATGTACAACAAATTCTGGCGATTCGTCTCTTTTTTGTATTTCTGATTTTTCTCAAAGTACATATCATGCACATATTGCCCACATTGAAAGAGTCTTGTAATAAACCAATTATCATAGGTGTTTGTCAGAATATTCGTGATGCTGTTATATCCTTCCAATACTTGACCACTGGTTTCCTGTATCAATTTCCCCAGGATTCTACTAATAAAAGGAACACTGACAAGTAAAATAATATTGGATACGGCAATTCCCTTATGGATAGAAAACATATATGGAGGAACAACCACCAGGATAACAATATTGGAAACCAATGTGATAATACTTGTAATTCCACATTGTTTCACTGCTGAAACATCTTTATCTACTTTCAGCAAAACGTCACTTAGCTTTATCTTCTCAAAAAAATTCACGCTTACTGTTGATAATTTATCTTCTACCTTTTGTCGCATATCTGCTGCTATCTCTTCCGATATGACAGCCACTATATATCTCTGAGCATAATTCATGAGATAATTAAGTAACAGCATTCCCAAAAATATACCCAAAAGGAACATAAAAGCTGATAAGTTAGTATTCTGTGGATTTCCCAAATCATCTACTACTTTTCCTTGTAGCTCCGGACGTACCAATGAAACACCAGCAGTTAAAACAATAATTACTATTGTTAAAAGATAGAAAGGAAACAACTTTTTCTTAAAAGCATACTCTTTTAAAAAAAGCCAATATGGGCGTCCTTCTTTACTTTTCATCGGCTAACCTCTTGGCAATCTTCTCTCCGAATTCACTAAGTTTTAAATGCTCCTCCTGAATATAATCCACATATATTCCTAACTTTTCTCTAAGCATTTCAGTAGGCTGTTCCAAATAATATTCCAGTATTTCTACCATTGCCTGATGGAAGATGTGTTCAAAAATACACTCTGCATCCGACGGCACATTAATTTTTCCTGTATTAATAAAATTCATATATCCACACTTCATACCATGGCAAAAATCTCGTATTTTACAGTCCTTGCACTTCGGATCTGCCTTATCAAAATTAGATACTGCAATTAATTTTGCCTTTCTTATATCAACGCCCTCTTTAATATTGCCTATACAATATTTCTCATTACTGGTAAGAAATCCACATGGGTAAATTTGTCCATTCGGAAATATCTTAAAATTCCCAATCCCCGCATCACACATTCCAAAGCAATTTCCAAAATTGCAAAGCATATTAAACATTTTTCCATCAAATTGGTCTATGGTAAAACTTCTACCTGCTGCTGCCTCCGCCAAATAATACTTTGATATTGCTGCTACCTGTTTTTCAAACTCGCTCTTCAATTTATCTGATATTTTTAAATACACGTCCATAATCATACAAATATTATCCAGACCATGTTCATGTAAATAACAGATATTCTCAAACATGTGAGGAATTGTATTCTCTGTTACAGTCATTCTTACAGAAAAATTCAATCCGCTATCCTTCACCTTCATGATATTTTCAAAAATCTTGTCATAGCAAGAAACTCCGTCTTTCGCAACTCTGTTCAAATCATGAGTTTCCTTATTTCCATCGAAGCTAAGCCGTATTGTAAATTGATTTTCTTTCATAAAGTCAATAAAATCATCGTCCATCAAAGAGCAATTGGTTGTAATATAATATTTTGCTTCTCTCTCTGGATAAAAATTTTTTATATAATCTACTGCCTGATAAATCAAATTTTTTTTCAATAATGGCTCTCCGCCTAGAAAATCGATTAAAACTTTTCCTTTATCTCCATAATTCATGATAAACTCCAAAGAGTCTACTAACGTTTTCTCATTTAACTGGTAGTGATTGTGATAATCTTCATAGCAATACTGGCATTTAAAATTGCAATCAGTTGTCATATATAATGTAAAATTATACATATTTATCTGCCCCTTTCTTTAATATACTAAGAACAATTTTAACCAAATTCTACCGTTTGACCATATATTTTGTTTATTTTGCGTATTTTAGTGTCTGAATGGAACAAAAAAATAGACCTCAATATTTTACAACAATATCAAGGTCTAAAAATTCTTATCAATAAATGCCAACTTCTTTTCCGAACTTATACATATACTGTGTAACAGTTTGTATTGCATGCTGAACAGACTGCCTTGCTGCACTTTCATACGTGCTTTCATTCTGAGCACTTCCTACAAGGCTCTTTGCATGTTTTGCTGCTGAATACATCAAATCTCCTGTAGAAGTATTTACTGCTGTTGTGTATACAGACTCGCTAAATGAATTTCCTGCTATTGTATAAGATTTCCTGTTTTTATCAACATACTTCTCAAAAGCGGAATGATTGCTATTAACTGCTGTCAAATTCGATGCATGATGAGGTTCATTTAAGTCTGACACATAGTGCGTACCTTTCCCCAAATTTGACATTGCCAACTGTACATCTCCTGAATGGTATGCATCTACTGCAGATTTAAAATAAGATTCCGCCCTTGTTCTTGCAGTTGGTGAAGTTTGTCCAAGCCAGTTTTTCCCTGAGTCAGGATCATAAAAATGTCCTGCAAATGTTCCTGCGTCCGTTTCATTCCCCAGCTTGTCCGGCCAATCAGTTGCTTCCATAAGAATAGATGAATTTAGCTCACCATTAAATGTACTGTTCCCCTGATCATTGCTGAGAATTGTAAGCGCATTTGCTATAATATACTGATGCGTATGATCTACTCCACCAGATGAAAACCTTTCATCTGGATTTGCTCCGTGCTCAATGGGAACGCCTTCCCCGTAAATGTCATCGGAACCATTTGCGATATCCTGCACTTTTGTCGGAAGTTCTGGTTGTTCTGCCGCCATAACCGGCATAGCTCCCAGCAAAGTTCCTACGGATACCATAGTAATAAAGAGTTTCATTTTTTTTCGCATACCCATGCCTCCTCTTCTTTTTTCTATATCTTATCTCTTAATAGAAAAAAAATAATAAAAATTGCTTAAATTATCCTTTTTCTTTCCTATCTGGACAAAAAAGTGATATTTACTTTCCGTAAATACCACTTTTGCTTCTATACTTCAATAGGAATAATCACGGATATGGAAAACATACCGTCTACCACATGAAATGACACCTCTCCGCCATAATCTTTCACAACACTTTTAATGTTCTTTACTCCAAATCCATGATTCTTTTTATCTTCTTTTGATGTTTCTAATGTTGTATTATTTTTAATAAGTTCTGCCTGACATTCTCTTAAAGTATTCTCACATATAATTGATAAAAATCCCTTTAGTTTCCTTGCTTTTAGTTGTATTAGGCATTCTACCTCCGGATCTTCCTCTTTCATAAGCTGACATTCTCGCAAAGCATTATCCACTGTGTTGGAAACAATCACACACAAATCTTCATTCTTTATTCTTCTAAAAACTGAAAAATCTGCAAAAACCTTGAATTCAATTTTTTTGTCCAAAGCCTCCAATCTTTTTACATGCAATACATTGTCAATAAATGTATTTCCAGTTTTATAATAGCTTTGATAAATACTTAGTTTACGTTCAATACCATCAATATAGTCCATCTTCTGGTGATAATCCACATCTCCTCTTAACGCCTCCAGATGATTTTTAATATCATGAGAAAGTCTTCTTATATTTTCCATATCATTAGACTGCTTAACATAATAATCGTACTGCATACTTATTTCACTAATCTGCAATTTCTTTTCATTCTCAATCTTTTTAACATTCAAATAGTTTCCTAATATTATAATATTGCAAAACGTCCCAATAAACATCACAACACAAACTGCCATCACTGTCATTACTGACCATATATTTCCAATAATGATTCCTTTATCATAATACAACTGATCCGCACATATAGCCATAACAACTATATTAATAAATAACGGAATAATGATCACAATCATATTTACCCCTTCAAGAAATGCCGGAATCTGTCGTATAACTTTTTTGAATACTAAACTTCCAGTTATAATTATAATTTCTGAAATTATAATCATACTATTTTGATATTTACTTGAAAGTTCTGCTAAAATTGTTTCTCCGCTATATGGATATAAAAAAGTACAACTTAATAACTGCCCCAATAAAACTATGGATAAAAAAACACTTCCAATCAACAAACTAAATCTCAAATTATATTGAAACAAAAAATGCCCTATAATCATAGCAATCACAACAATCGTCACATAATTATAGACGATATGTAACTCTGTTCCATTTTCCATTACTCTAATGAAATAAAGTCCCCCTATACATAATATATAAGAATATGCGGAAACTTCTCCTGCAGCTATTTTGAGTTTACCGTCTGTTAATAAATAAACAAGCAATAAAATATTCAATAAAGAAAAAATATCTCTCAGTATAATTTGCCCATACACTCTATATACATCCTCCCCGTTCTGCCATTTTTTTCATAAGATTCTGTTTTCTCGAACGAGTTATATATATTTTGTCCCCAGAATAGAGCTTTATCGTAAGATCATGTAATGATTCAATGCAATCTACATTCACAATAATACCATTATGGCAACGAACAAAGAAAAATGGTTCTAATCTTTCTTCCAAATCTCTCATTTTAAAATATCCATCTTCCTGTTCTCCATTTCGCAAATGAAATAATACCTTTCGATTTACTGTTTCAATATATTCTATATCTGATAAAAACAACTTAAAATAGCCTTTTTCATTTTTCACTGCAATATATCTCTGTTCGTATGTATTGAGTTTTCTAAGCGCCCTGTTCATTTCACAGTTTATTTGTATTTGCGTAATTGGCTTTGTAATAAAATTCTGCACATCATATTTATAACCAACACCTACAAGTTCATTATGGGAAGAAACAAACAAAACTATGGACTTTTCATCATGCTTTCGTATAACATCCACCAGTTCCAAGCCATCCATGGCAGGCATTTCAATATCTAAAAAGAAAATCTGAAATTCTTCTTTTAATGCTTCCATTAATTGCAATGGTTTTGTATACTTTTTAATCAAAAAATCCTGTCCGTTTTTCTCTGCATAAGTTTTTAACATTTTCTCAATTGCGTCTATAAAGCATTTTTCATCATCACATATTGCTATTTTTATCACTCTTATCACCTGTCTGTCTTTTCAACATATTTTCTGCTTGCGTTTCACTTAATCTTCTCCCAAGCATAATTAGAGTGGTTCTATTTTCTTCATCCAACTGCTTATATATTTCCCACATTTCCTCTCCCTTCGTGGAAAATAAATCACTTTTATCACCACGTATAAGGAAATCCACGGGAATTTGGAATATGTCTGCCAATTTTATTAACAAACTACTTGGAATATTTTCAACATCTGACTTTTCGATTCGGCTAATCGTCTGTTGACTGGTTCCTAGCTTTTCGCTGAGTTCTCTTTGAGAAATCCCCAATTCCTTGCGTTTTTGCTTAATTACATTCATATTTACCACCGCACACATTTTATTCTTTTAAAGCAAGCACTTACAAATCAAGTATTTGTAATAAAAATATCACATTTTTACTCATTTTTCTAGTTTTTATTCAATTTCATTTAAAATATTTTTCCCATAAATTTATCTTTTTCTGTTCAAAATAACACATATCAGGATTATGCTCATTAATATTCTCGCTATAAGACAGATTATTCATAATACACTTCTGGCTCTGGCATCTTTGACTTATACTGCAGTTTGAACATATTTCATCTTTCAGAGCTAATTCACGATAAGCTGTAATCTTTTTTACTGAAAATCCTTTTTCTACATCCCCCAGACATCCGCTATCCTTCAAATTAGCTGCGCAACCATAAATTTTCCCATCTGTCTTGACATATATTTGGATTAGCCCTACACCACAAAAGCCTGAGCATTTCGGCAGTCCTTCATATTTCATCAGATCTAATACTGGTGCCCATAAAAACTCCATTCCAATTCTCTTCTTTTTTATATAATAACATAAAACCTTTTCCCATTCTTGCGCTAATTCATCTAACTGCTCATGTGTCCAGCTATGAGAAACATCTATAGAGGAATCCACAATTCTAAAATGAAGATTTTCTACTAAATGCTTCACAGACTTAGCTGTCTCCCAATAATTATTTTGAGTTACTACATGAGCTACCTGAATATATTTGCTGCTTTTTTCTTCATATTCTTTAAAATAATGCATATTTTTCATTATACTTTGATAACTGCCAATGCCTGAAAGCGTTTTCCTGTTTTTGTCATGTGTTTCTTTGTTTCCATCAATACTTAATTTTAGCTGAAATCTATACTTAACCAACCACTCCAGCATATCTTTATTCATAACCGTGCCATTCGTTGTAGCTGAATAAGAAACATTCACATTTCTTTTCTTGGCTTCCTTTTCTATATATTCTACTAGGTTCTGTAACAATGGAAAACTAAGAAAAGCCTCCCCACCTACAAAATCAACCCATAACCTTCGATCCCTATGCTTTTCCACATTCAAAAAAGCAATCTGCAGGCTCTTATGGGCTATCTCTTCTGTCATTCTTTGATTAGATTTCTCGCCCAAATAACAATAATCACATCGTAAATTACATATCTGATTTACTTCTAAAGTAATTGTATACATTTTCTCCTCCAAAAAAGAAACCGCACAACCTATCCTGATAGGTCTGCGGCTCTCTTGCTTAACTTGCTTCATTAATATAGGATCCTGGAAACGGCCATGGACAATCATTTAAACATCTCTGTGTTCTTTCAGAACACCCGGAATAACTTTCAATTTCTTCTTCCGTTAAGTCCACTTCTTTTTGAAATTCTTCTTCTGCCTTATTTGTCTGCATATCTTTTACTCCTTTCATCTCAGTAAGTATGAAAAAACTATACCTTGTTTTTTATCAAATAACAATATTCTATGTATAAATCGCCATTTTTTTAGTATAAATTTCAATCTGTCCAATTTCCTACATATCTGGCAAGTGCTCTCATAAATTCTTCTTTTTTATATTTGCTTACCGGGATTGCTTTTATCTGCTGGCTTTTACATTTAATAAGTACATTATCATTTTGAATCCCTTCTACATAATCAAAATTTACTATATAGCTATTATGACATCGAAAAAATAGTTTTCTACTCAACCTTTTTTCCAATTCTCCCATTCTTTGATTACTTTGTATATCTCCAGATGTTGTATGCAATATCAATAATTTATTCCTTGTCTGTATATAAATTATATCGGAAATCTGTAGTGTAATCAATCCATCCTGACATTTTAAAAATAGCTTCTCTTCTGCTCGTAATAATTTCTTTTTATACACCTTATCCAATATATTTTCTACTTTTCTATATAATAATGGCTTTGCCAAAAAATCTTCCGCAGCTACTTCAAAACCTTTCCCTGCATTAGAAATCGTATAATAGGATGTACAGAATACAATCGAAACATTTTCATCCATACGTCGTATCCGTTCCGCTGTTTCAAAACCATCTAGCTCCGGCATAGATACATCCAGAAAAATAATATCGAATTTTCCCTTTTGAAAACTTAACAATAGTTGTGATCCACTTCCATAGGAACTGATTTTAACCTCTAGGTGATTTTCTTCTCCGTACCGCTCTAGGTGATTTTCCATTTTTTTATTAAAGCCTATAATATCGTCACACAAACCTATTTTAATCAACCTATTCCCTGCCTTTCTCATGTGTCAATAATCGTTGAACCAGAATGTCTATTGTTAATTTGTTTTCTTCGCAAAGTTTTCGATACTGTTGCAATAATTCCCATTCCCTCCTTGTTATTTCGCCATCCTTGTTTGGCTTCTGCTTCTCAAAATCCGTTTTATTCTCCATGAATACTTCCTCCTTATCTTTTTATAATAGATGTTTCCTATATACCCCGTCCAGTTTTCTTGTATAGATTAGCTTTTTTGTTGCCTACTTGGTAACAAAAAGCATCCCATTTCTTATTTCGCCAGTCTCTTATGAGGAAGAAACGCAGCTCATTATCAAGCTGCGTTCTTCCTGCTCTTTTATTCTACATCTCTAAAATACCGTATGCACTTCAGCAATTCTGCTGTTAATTCTTGGTAAAGGTCCTCATCAAAAATGCCTTCTACCAAAGCATTTTTAATTAAAAGTGGCCGGTACATTTCAAATATTTCCAAAATAGCATCTTTATCCCCTTGCCTTGCCCGGTATAATAATTCTTTAAAATTCATGATTTCTTTCCTCCCATTCTCTTCCTTATTTTCCTAATTGCCCAGTAATAAGCTCCTTTACATCGTTCTTCAGTCATCTGATTCAAGATGCTCATTTCTTTAAATGTATGTTCCTCAAATACATGCTGATAAATAAGCTTCCGTTCTTCTTCCTGCAAAGAAAACATGGCTTCTATAAGGCTTATATCCGTCATTTCGTTCCACTCTGGATATATCCCCTGTGCTTCCTCCATAAGCAGTTGTTCTTTCTGCTCCAATTCCAGCCTTTCCTCTGGAGAAATATCCGCATCTGTATATTCTTTATCTTCCAGATTTTCCTCTGCAAATAATATTTTCTGCTGCTTTTCCAGATACCGAAGTCTTTTTCCCCTTATAGATGCCAGCAAGTAAGCAGTGAAATAATTTCTTGTTTTAGATCCATTATATTTTTGTTCTTCTTTCATTTTCTACCTCCGAAATTTGAAATCAATAAGTTTCCAAATTTCAGAGGTGGAGATCTGCATCTGTGAAGGATATTTTTATTTTGGTAAAAGAAAACGCCGAACCACATTTCTTCTGGCTCGACATCATTCTTATTCCATGCATCATCCTGCACAGTAGCTTTATAGATTAACGCATATACTGCATATAAATAACCCTTTTGGCACCCCTGCAAAAACAAGATTTTTTTGACGAATCATTACACAAATACCTTGTCTTTCCTTGCAGCATGGATGCTCCTCCTTTGTAGGTTCTCCTGCCCCGCAATCCACATTATATTGCGTATCTTCATGCACTATAATGCGTTTCTCTTACTATCAATCTACGATAAAATAAAACAATAAGTGAGGTGATGCGGATGCTGATGGATACCGTCAAGAAAAAATTAGGCTATATGGTAAGAAGTGAACGAGAAAGGCGTGGTCTGTCACAAGCAAAACTTGCAGAACAAGCCGGTGTGTCCACCCGGACCATTTCGGATATTGAAACCTGTAATGGCAATCCGGAACTTGCAACTTTAATCCCAATCGCTCAATTTCTGGATATTTCAATTGATGCAGCTGTTCAGGATGAGCGAAAAGAACCGGACACTACTACCTATCAGATTATGAAAGAACTGCAAAACTGCTCTGAAGACGAGCGGCAAATTGCCCTACGCACCTTGCGTGGGCTTCTTTCTGCATTGAAAGAAAAGGATACACTCAATTAAGCTTTTTTCTGACAATATCTGATTTTTGATTATACGGATGAAATCTGTGAGAAACCTGTGCGGAATCTGTGAGGTTCCTGTGAACTGGCATAAATGTGCAACAAAAAAGAAGCACTCAAAAATCCGATGCTTCTTTTTTATTTTCTATCTATTTCTAAATGCACTCATTGCATCTCTAACGCTTTTGGCCACTTCAGGTGCAAGGACAAATTCAGATATCTTCTGTTTCTCTATTACATCTTCCTCTGTTTCTTCTTCCACTTGAACATTCTCCTGTTTTGAAAAATAATTCTGCATTGCTTTTTCCACTTCTTGCTTTACCAATTCCAACATCATAATCTGCAAAGCTTCTTGGTTCAATACAGCCCCTTTTTCTGTACTGCCGCCATCTATATGAGCAACCACTGCTGATGCAATTAAGTCGGCTTTATCCCTTACGGAATTTAAAATCTCTGCCGCACGTACATGTGTCAGCTTTGTTTTATCAAATCCAAGTGTGAATTTATAGGGATTCTTTTTCTCCACATTTATCACACTCCTCTACATAATCTGAAACAGTCTGTCATATCCTTTGGCATTGGCAGAAATATCCTCAATAAAGGTATATTTCCCCAGACGGTCTGATTGTTCCAGGAAATGGCTCAATAGCTTTGCCCCGCCTCCAATAAATACCGTATATGCTGCTTTGGTATCTATACCTCTTTCTCGAATACTGTTCAGCAGATCTTTTACAAAATCCTGCACCATACCTTCTGTCATACGGACTACAGCCTCTTCATAAAACTCTGTGTTTCCCTGAAGGATACTGTCAATATCACTTTCCTCTAACAAAATATCATATTCACTGTTAATCCCTGAAATAATCTTGTTATACATGGTAATCACGCCTTTTTCCATGGAATCACAGGCTTCCATATCCGGATTACCTTTCCGCATCAGAAGATAGTCTGTAGTAAATCCTCCTATATCAATTCCTACTACTTTGGGAATCTGCTGCAGCTTTTCAATCATAGTCATCATAGCCGCATAGTCCTGCGGAAATGCCATTACCTCTCCAATGGTGATATGATATGTACTACCACAGTAATTGATATCATGGATTTTCCCTTGTCTTTTAAAATATGCTTCATACCGTTCACAAAGTTCTGCATAATGCTTGGGTGGCAGCCCAATCGGAAGATCCACCTGAATGACATCCCCTGGCTGAATTTGAGGGTTTTCCTCCAGCTCTTTTACGATTGCAAATAGAGTAAGGATAAAAAAACGATCATCCTGCGTTTTATCTCTTTGATAAGGAATCCTATTTTCACTCAGCACATAATACTTTCCCTCATAAAACAGGAACTTTTCCCCTCTGGCAGGCTTTTTATCCTGAATGGTAAGCCCTGTCGTAAATACCTGGGAACAGGTTTTCATATTTCTATTGCCATGGTCTACCGCAATCCGAACTTTTTTTATCATAAAATCATCTCTCCTTTTTTCTTTATACTTCTCTTGTACGCAGAGCTTCCGTACAAAGCAACTTTTTTTCAAAAAAATATCCTGTCTGCAGCATTTTGCTACAGACAGATGCTTTCTTCCTATATAATAATTTTTAACATTTATCTTTAAACCACCATATATTTCCAGTCCTCATTCGAATTATTTCTCTTTATAAAAAATTAATCTGTTCTGCCTTTTGAGGCAAAATCTTTTTAAACAGTTCCATATAGCGTTCGTATCCGGCTGTAATCAATGGACCACGAAGTGATGTTTCTGACCAAAGTAGCAGTTCTTCTTCCTCTGAATAATACGGAATATTACTAACTGTAAATTTCCCGCCAAAATAATGGGGTGTACTGACTTTCAAAAAATCCTGCATATCCTGCTTTGTCGATACCAGTGGCAAACCTTCCATTTTTCGCACAAAAAAAGCCTCTACCACATCGGGTAAGAAGCCTTTCTTTAAATAGGCATTTGCTCTGACAAATATTTGGGTTAAACACTCCAGCCGTACTTCTCTTTCTTTTTCACTGCAAGTTGTATCCAACACAACCTCTGCCAATGCCTTTGCGTATTCAAAATCTAACATCTGTTATTCCTCCATCTTTATTTTCTGTTTCAGTTTTCCATGTACTAAATAGCGATAATCCTTTCGGGTATTTACACAAGTTGATAAGGTTACTACCTGATCCTCCTTGGTAACTGTCGTCCCTGTGTTATACTCAGCACTTCTTTGTAGTGTTTCCAGAAAAACTTCATAGTCCTCAGAAGTAGGAAAATCATAAGTATATGCTGGATAATCCGTTGGTGCTGCATAACAGGAAAAAATCTGATACTCATAAATATATCCTGGCACATACATATAAAAACAAGGATAGTTTCGATAAAGTGCCTGTGACTGATACTGATCCAGGGTTCCAAACATGCTCCCATCCTTCATATTATGCCCATAGATAATGGTATTTCTGTCTGATAAATCCTCCTGGTTGTGAAAGTCCATAAAAATACTGCCACTTTTATGATTTTCTCCCGTAATCAGGTGATGCAGATAATAGTCATTATCCCTCCCCTGGACTACCGGATAACTAATTTCCAAACCAGGAATCTCAATCCATGCAATGACATCTGGATTGATTTCTTCCAGCTTGTTAAAATCCACCTGTAGGACTCCCTGCTCTGCGACCTCCTCTGGTGTTTCCCCTGGAACCGCTTCTGGTGACAGGTCTTGATCCTCTATCTTTTGTGTAAACCCTTCCATCTGCTCATAGACTTTTTGACTTTCCTGATAATTCAAATAAATTTGCAGTATCCTTCCTCCTGCAAATAAAAAAACAGCAATGGCTACAAGCATAAATATACCGTAAATTTTCTTTCGTTTCATCGAATCCTCCTCTTCCATAAGACCGGACAACTTGCCCGGTCCATATTCACCCTGTATTTTTCAATACATAGTAATAATCATCAATTCCTTTGATCTGTCCATTCCACTCACCATAAGGATCCATGTCCCAAACCATACGGCTCATGGAAATAGACAATCCACTACAGATTTCATACACCTTTCTACAAGCGTTCTGTAGAATCTGCCGTTTCTGCATCTTATGCGGACAATAAAAAGTGGCTGATTTACGTTGACAGGCATCACATTTTTCGGAATCCCCGTCACAATATACCTTCATTTTTTTATCCATATCATACGCTTCATATAGGTGCTGCAGATGCCTGCTTTTCAACATTTCCAAAACTGGCTTTAAATTTCTGTATTGATTCACACCTGCAACACAAATGAACGTATCCCCTGATAAATAGTGAGCTATCGTGCCTTTTAATGCGCCTTCTGTTAAATAGATCTGTTCTGCGTCCAGGTTTCCTATGACATGTACCGGACTTCCTGATGATACTCCATTTTTAAATTTCACACTGGAAAGCCAGATATACTTCCGTCCCTCCATTACCTGATCCAACCGAATCTGAAATCCTTGTATTTTTCCTTCCGGGGATTGAATTGGTATTAAAATCCCGGAATTTTTAGAACTAAAATTAATTGTCCATTTCCCATCTTGATCTTCATAAAATCCAGGCACACCTTTTACTGTCTGTCCGGATTCCAACAGTTTCTGTACCATATTTTTAATTCCAAACAACGGTACACTACGATACCTCTGTATCTCGATCTGTTCTTCCGTCAGCCCTCTTTTTTTAAGATCCTCCTGGTGTTTATCATTTAATGTCAATAAGGACAACATCTCCTGATATGTTCGGTCAATGACATCTGCATCTGCCAACTCGGCATTAAAAATTACTACAGGCTCTTTTTTAGGAGCTACCTGATAATTTGTTCTGTACTCTCCCTTTCCCAGAGCTTCCCGGATTTGCCGATTTGCCTCTGCGCTGGAAACACCATGCAGTCTTCCGTATAATTCCAGCATTCCGCCGGAAGCATCACACCGATTACACCGAAACACATTTTTCTGAAGATTAACATTCATTTTTCCTTTTGTTTCTCCACAAAATGGACAATTCACATCCATCGATGAAGAATTCTTATGCCGTACTCTAAGCTGCAGTAAATGTACAACATCTGTGATATCGTAGTTAAAGCCTGACATATCATACACTCTATGGCTCCTCCTTTCTTCCACAGCCAATAAAGGCTGTGGAAAGAATGATGATCACCGGCTATTTGTTATGCTTTTGCAAGAATTACTCTGGCTGCTGCCGGTATAAAATGGTTCTGTCCATGATACTGCTCTGCGAACCATTGCAAGCTGGAAGGACTTTCCATCGCAACCTGCCCCATAGTTTTTCCGCTAAATTTTCCTTTTCCTGTTATGGCAACTTGGATTGCCTGCTCATAGCTCATCCATTTCACCAGTTCTTCCACCGGCATATTGGGAGCCAGAGATTGCGGCTTAGATGGCATCTGCTGCTGGTGAGGTATCTGCTGCATAGTTGGTGCAACACCACCACTTGCCGAACTCATTACCGGATTAGTCATCTGTCCACTCCCCGTTGCCCTGCTAATTGTATTTCCATTCGCTTGTGCTTCCTGGTAAAACTGCTCCATCATCTGCTGTCCTGGCATTGCTTGCGTCTGAAATGCTGGCATCGCCCCTGCCGGCTGATTCGGTGTCTGTTGCATTGCAGGTGCCGGATTTTGTGCCGGCATCGCAGCCTGCATCGAAGTTCCCTGGTTTACAGGAATTCCTGCATCTACCTGCATGGGATCATTACCTTCCCCTACATCAGCAAATTGCAGACCATATCCCGCATCTGCCAAAGCTCGCCCAATCGCTGCTGTTTCTGCCATTTCAAGAAATTTATCTCCAAACTGTGTATCTGTTGTACGAAATTTCTGCGAAAAGGAATTGGCAATATAATTATTCTCCTGATCACACTTATCCAGATAAATCCTGGCTTCTACAACTGCCATATTTTCTGTAAAATGAACAATCCGGCTGATAATCTTGCCTGTAGGATTTACCAGACGGAACCACAGCTTCCGATATTTCACATCCAGATACCGTTGTTCCTCCTGCCCTTCATTAGAAATAACTCTGGCAAGTTCCAGAGGATAAAATCCTTCCACTTTATTCAGTTCTTCTACTGCTTTTGACTTGTTATATAATAATTCGCTCATTGCCTGCTCCTTTCTTTGGAACCGGCAGGACATCCCTTTATAAAGTAATAACCTGCCAATTCTCAACATTGAACTATTTTGCTATTTTTTTACACAGCCCGGTTGCAAATTGTTGTCGGGATCTGTCTATTACTCTGTGGTTGATACCGTTCACAATACTGTTGTATTTTTGCCGCCAGCATCGTCTTTCTGGTACCTGTATCATCTGTATGAATTGCCTGACAAACGGCTTTCCATTCCCCAACAATATAAACGCGCAGCTTCGCCCTGGTAATCCCTGTATAAAAAATATTCCGCTTCAACATGGGATAAAAAGCTTTTAGCCACGGAATGATAACCACCTGGCACTCACTTCCCTGGCTTTTGTGTATGGTTATGGCATTTGCATGTTCCATCATCTCCACCTGCTCTGCCTCATACTTCACCCTGCGTCCGTCTGTAAATACGATTTGAACTATTGGGTTGTTATCCTCATCCTCAGAAATCTGTACCAAAGTACCTAAATCTCCATTACTGGCAACTTCTGTATTTTTGTTTTGAAGGATTCGGTCACCTTCTCGGAATATCTCACCTCCAAGATGAAGCTCTTGTTTCCCGGATACAGGAGGATTTACATCATCCTGCAGACTGCGGTTCAGTTCCAAGACACCGGCTGCACTTCGCACTTTGTATGGAGAAAGTATCTGTACCTGCTCCATACCATACACCTGAATTTCCTTGAGATAAATATTCTTAACAATTTGTGCTGCTGCATCTGCTCCTGAACATTCAATCATCTGGAAATCATCTCCCCATTGCAGATTTGTTTTTCCTTCGTTGATAAGCTGGGCATTTATGGGGATATTGCTGTCCTTCCCCTGACGATAGACCAGATTTAAAACAGTAACCGGTATTTTCCCACACAAAATAAGCTGACGGAACACATCTCCTGCTCCTACAGAAGGAAGCTGGTGGACATCTCCGACCAAAAGCACTCTGGCTCCTGCTTTTACCTTGTAAAAAAATTCATAGGCAAGGTGCATATCTACCATAGATACCTCATCCACATTAATAAAATCTGCGGACAATTCATCTATAAGTGCTTCATAATCTCCGTCACCAAAAAGCCCCAGTGCCATGTGCATCGTAGTTGCATCCCCACTTCCGGTACTCTCTGCCATTCGCCTTGCGGCACGACCAGTTGGTGCCATCAGTTGGACTTTATTCCCGCATTTTTTCTGATAGATATACAAAATGACCTTTAAAACCGTTGTTTTACCGGTTCCAGGTCCTCCAGTAATAATGCTGATCGGGTTTGCAAAAACCATACGTACTGCTTCTTTCTGCTGTTCGGATAATGTTATGTTTAAATCTTTCTGTGCTTCCTCCAGTTCCTTTTCAATCGTAAGAACTGGAATTCGCTCATACAATTTTCTTGCAATCATAGAAGCAGTGTCTTCTTCTTCCTGATACTGTTTGGTAATGTAAATCCTATTTTCTTCTACCACGATACTGTCTTGCATAACCAGACGATAGATCACTTTTAAAATTTCTGTTTCTGTCACCGGCTGAAGATCCGGTTCTTTATTTAGAACTTTCAAGGCATCTTTTACCAGAATTTCCTGCTCCAGATACAAATGTCCGTTTTGCTTCATGGCTTCCCGCAACACATAACTGACACAGCCGGAAATGCGCATAGGATCATTCGTTGCAGCACAACACTGCCTTGCAATGGCATCCACAGTGAGAAAACCAAACCCCTTAACAGCACAAAGGATATAAGGCTGCTTCCGAATGATTTCTACGGATTGATCCCGAAACTTCTGAAGAATCATATTTGCTTTTTTAGGAGTAACATGAAATGGTGATAAAAAGGTCATCAATTCCCGGAATACTTTATTTTTTCCAAAGGAATCCACAATACGGTCCAGTTTTTGCTGAGATATCCCCTGAATTTTTAATAATTCCTGTGGATATTTTTCCATCACCTCTAAGGTATCCAGACCAAAACGATTGACAATCCTTTCTGCCGTTTTGGGACCAATTCCTTTTAAAGAACCACAAGAAAGGTATCCTAAGATACCTTCCCTTGTTCTAGGTACAACCTCTAAAAAAGTTTCCACCTTGTATTGTGTCCCATAGGAACTTGTTTCCCACTCGCCTTCCATCTCAATTTCGATCTCATCCGTAAGCGGAAGGTCATATCCTTTGGCAGTAAACGCAATGATTTTTTTCTCTGCCCAAAACTTATCCCTGGCAGAAAGAGGAACTTCCTGATTCAGTGTGGAAAATAATGCAACCGTATATCCGTTTTCCTCATTTTGAAAAATCTTACGTATATATTTGCACCTCATCGTCTATGTCCCTCCAGTTCTCTACTTTCATCAATTCCCCTGGTTTCATCTTGGAGTCATACCAATAAATATCCTTTCCTTTTACAAATGCTGTCTGAATCTCGCTTCTCATTCCCTCGCTGATATGTGAACCACAAATGATCAATACTTCACATAAATCCAACATCAAAACTACAATCTGCATTGCAGTTTCCCGTTCTTCCGGGATACGGTCATCTAACATTAATGGAAGATGAGCATGTGAAGCAAAAGTACGGCAATGATACAGCCTTTTCATCTGCATGAGATAGTATTTTGCCAGTTCCATATTATGCTGCACTCCCTCTGGATTCGGGGCAGACAGCGGAGAACAGATATATGCCTTTTTTCCTTGTAACATTATGCAACCTCCTTTTTAATCCGGAAAATCCTGCTTTCTGTAGTGCTTGTGTATTCTTCGTAGATATCCGGATGCTGATTTTTCAGTTTCTCCATATTTTCTTTTCCAATCTGGGTGCGTATCGTAGGATTATAAGTAATCCGGTAACGGAAACTCCCATCCTCGATCACTGCCTTACACCCTTGTCCAAGAAGCTCGACAAACGGTACGCTCAATGCACGTTGTTCCGCTTCAATCTCCTTTTTTCTTTTTTCCAATTGGGATTTTTCTTCAGATAATTTAAGATATTTTTCAAGACTGCGTGATTCCAAGCTAGATATGCTGATTTCAGGAATTGATTTGTCTGCGTAACCCTTATATTTCCGGATACTAGACAAAATGAGATCTGGCTTCCCGGAATACGGTGGTTCTATTTTCTTCTCCACATATTCTTCCCAGAAGTATTTCTCCTGTTCAATAAGTTCTTCTTCCTCCATTCTATCCCGTTCCAGACACCGATAAACAAATTCATTTTCATTGTTTCCATAAAGGCAGGCAATATATGCTTTATTCATATTCATGACTGCAAGATAATGACGAACCTGCAAAACATAGTTTTCAGGAATCCCATCATCTGCCCATTTGTCTTTTGCATTGTAATTGCAGGTCTTACATTCCAAAATTCCAATGCTTCCATCTGGGAAACGGATAAAGTAATCCACATCCGCCAACATAAACGGATATAGCGGATGCCGGAACATTTTTCGTACAGGGAAAACTTCAAGCCCCGTCTTCTTTGCAAAAATCATGGCAACCAAATCTTCCAGGCGGTGTCCCACTTCTTTCGCTACCCAGTTTTCTTCCTCTTCTTCGATTACTGGCGTAACACCAATTTTATCAAAATACAAATCCCTGATTGTCGCAAATGGGGATACACCCATGATTGCCGCTGCATCGCTTCCGCCAATACCAAGACGCCGGTAATCCAACCAATCTTCTCGGCTCAAATCTGCTGTATCTACAAGAACTTCCGGCTGATAATTTAATGCTGTATTCATCTCATTTCCTCCTTATAATTTAATCGTTCCATATACATCAAACCCTTTCCAGTCAAAGGCCAGTGTTTTTGCAATATCTTCTTCCAATTTTAAAATCCGTGGTGCAGAAAATCCTTCACAAGCAGCAAAGAATGCAGCTTCGTGCATGGCAAAATAAAGATCATGAGCTGTGCATGGTTCTTCCCCATATTGTCCCACAAAAAGATCTACTACTTCATTTCGGATTTTCTGATTGATTTTGAGTTCCTTCATAATCAGATGCAGACAGTTTACAGGGTTTTGGATATCTATATCCATCAAACCAACAATTCCTTTAACTGCTTCCTGATAACGGGAAAAAATTTTATCCAGATTATTCCGGAAATCCTGTAAGGTCGCCCCTCTATCATGTGACAGTTTGATAGGACTGCCCAGGTTAATGACACGGTTACTGGTTTGTGAGAGCATCATGGGATACAGATTCACACCACTTACTGCTACATCAGAAGTAGTCAGGCGCAGTGCAGGAGCAAGGCTCTTATCCTCAATTCCATGATCCTCCAAAGCCTGGTGATAAGTATCCAAAAGTTCCTGATTTCCCCCTAAAGTCCACATAGCAGACACAATGGAATGGTCAAAACTTCCAGAACCCTCCAGATACGTACTTCCCTTAAAATGTGCTTTCAGATAATCACTTGTCATATTGAAGATTGTCTGCATATCCAGTACACAGTAATCATGATCATCACCGCCATGTACTGCAGATACTTTTCCATCTGCCACCTTGATTAAGGCATCTCCTTTCGCTACCTGAAGACAGTAGTTTACTACCTTTGCATAAGTAGCTTTCTCCAGTTTCTTTAATCCTGTTCCATTAATGCCGGCTCTTTTCAGAATTGTATGGATAGCACAGTCACGAACCGGATAAAAATCCTTGTTCACTTTTAATACCAACTGGGTATTCTTTTCTGTATCCTCTACTATTCCTTCCAGTTCTTTTTCACAGGCTTCTTCAATGGTTTCTGCCTCCTTTTCCAATGGAACCAGTTTTAGCATCCTGGTAGGCTTACGAATCCACTTGGACTGCTTTGCCCTCTCAGCCAGAAATTCCAGCATCTCCGTTGTACTTGCAAATGTAGTGCAAAACTCATCTGCATAAATCTTTGTTTCTTTCATGTGTGTACCACCTTTCTTAAATTTATTTATCCATAAACAGCCAAAGCTGATTGTGGCAATCCTGCCTTTCATTAGGGCATAAAAAAAGAATGAAAAGTGAAGTATTCCTTCGCTATCCATTCTCATATCCCTGATAATATTACCGAAAAAACAAAAGTGCCGCTATTGCCCCATAAGGACAGATAGTGACACTTTGTACAATCATAAACAACTTATGCGGAATAAGCAGCCTTACTGCTCTCCTTGAGTCTTCGGATTTATACAAATCCAAAACTCCCCCTATGGGTACGCATAAAATTAACTATAGCAGTATAGTAGCACATGATATAGTATATGTCAATCTTCATGCACAATATATTGTATGTTTTTAAATACTATGCTTTGCATATATGACTTCAATTAGAATATTGAAATATCACGTATCCCATCTCTCTTTTTTCAAGTTTATAGAAAAATTTTTAATAAAAAGTACATAATCTGTTCAATCTGAAAAAATCTCAGTTAATTACTTAATGAAATTGTTAAGACAAAACCAAGTCTTACGCTATTGTACCTTGATAATTTTATACCTTATCAGGAAATGTATATAGGTGCTGCAGATAGTGTCGCATAAATGCACGCCTGCAGCTTGATGATTACATAGTAACACCTCATACGTGCATGAAACATGGCATAGGAAACGGTTTCCTGATATGTCTACCCTTTCATTAATCTAATTTATAGAGGTGATTATATTGAGTGAAACAGACAATCTCTTTAAAGCATACTCCGTTCAGGAGATAGCATCCATGCTCGGCATTGGAAAAACAAAAACCAGGGAACTTCTTGACAGTGGAATTCTTCCCGTTACAAAAGTTGGGCGGCAATATTTTACTTCGCCAGCTTCTATTCAGGAGTTTCTCAAGAAAAACATAGGAAAGCAAATATTCTTTTAGGCCCTTTAGAAAGTTATTGTCAATCAGGCTTGGCTATATTAAAATAGACCTTATACCTGATTTGGCATGAATATCTCATTAAAGAAAGGGAACTATTCATGGCGAGAACAACGAAAGGTACACAACAAAAAAGAAGATCCAAAGGGGATGGATCACTATTTCCAAATAAGAGAGGAGGATGGACTGCCCGATATAGAAAAAAAGGGCTACCGGACAAGGAGTTTAATGCTCCTACCAAAGGAGAAGCGAAAGCATTATTAGATGACTGGAAGATAAAAGTCGCAATACAAGACGCAATTACTTCAAACATCAAAGTACAGGACTATGCGAACAAATACTTATTCCGCAAAAGTCTCATGGTTGAAGCTGGCAAATTCAAACAAACCAGTCTGGATCGATTAGAAAAAACATACGAAAATCATTTAAAAGATACGGATGCTTTTAGCAAAACATTTTCTAATCTGACTGCTGATGATATTACAGCAACGATTAATGCCAAAAAGGAAATCCTGAGTTATTCATCATTAAAGAAAATTTACTTATTTTGGTCTGCAATGATTAAAACAGCAATTTCTCTCGGCGAACTGCCAAAAAACTTTTCTGATATTTTAAATCGGGTGATAATGCCGGAAGAATCCGTTCTTCCTGTAGAAACAAAGGAAATCTCAATCATCCCACCAGAACATGAGCAGATCATAAAAGAAATTGCAATGGAACCCAGTCCAAATAAAAACGAACGCTATTTGTATAGATATGGTCCTGCCATTGTATTCCTTTTAAACACAGGTTTACGTGGTGGTGAATTGCTTGCATTAGGTCAATCTTCTATCGTGCCCTTTTTAGGACGGCGTGGCATTAAAATCACACATACGCTTAGCAGGGTTAAAAACAGAGAGGCCGGTTCCAAAAAAAAGACTAAAATGATTTTGACTCCTCCAAAATACCCAAATAGTTTACGGACTATTCCATTAAACAAGGAAGCTGAATTTTCACTATCATGTATGATGGAGCTATACGATAAAAATCGGGTTTTTCCAGATTTGATATTATCTACGCAAAATGGTGTCAGCCCTACAATCCAAAATTTAGCCAATACGCTAAAGAAAATTTGTAAGCGTGCTGAGATTCCAGAATATAATCTTCATGCACTACGGCACACTTTTGCAACAAATCTGATCCGGCAGACTCACAATATGGGAGAAATAAAGGAAGCTGCTGAAATCATTGGCGATAACTATGAGGTGATCATGCGTACTTATGTTCATACAGACAGTGAACGTAAGGTAAGTTTAATTGATGCTATGATTGCATAAATCATCCGCTTAACAGAGGTAATGGTTGTCTACAGTATGATGGCACAGGCTGTAACAACCAAAATTCTGCCACCTTATCGTCCACCTTACGAAACGATTTTACTTGATTTTATAAGGTTTTTAACGGTTTTTGGCGGACATATCTATAAATATTAAAGCATGAAAACTTATATTTTAGAATTAATTTTTTAAAAAAGGGAATTGGATTATGGAAAAATGGACTTGTAGAAAAAATTGTGAACTTTTTCTTTCCTATAATTTTGCCACCTTATTTTTTTAGACAGAATTATAGGATTTTGAAAAAAGAAAAAGCCTCGAAAACCTTGATTTTCTGGGCTTTTTAAGAGGCGCAGACCGGATTTGAACCGGTGAATACTGGTGTTGCAGACCATTGCCTTACCACTTGGCTACTGCGCCGTATTTAGTTATTTTGCACAATTATTTGGTTTGTAGCTCCCCCTGTTGGACTCGAACCAACGACACTGCGGTTAACAGCCGCATGCTCTACCGACTGAGCTAAGGAGGAATAGATATATTATTTGACTCCTTAGTTTGTGGTGTTGCAGACCCACGCCTTACCGCTTGGCTACTGCGCCGTATTTATTTAACTATTAAAGTATAGCAAAATACGTGCAGTACGTCAATGGTGTTTTCTTTGATTTTTAACTTCATTATTCAACTTCTACAGGAATGAATGAAAATGTTGTCACATCAAACAATCCCATATCTGTCAGCTTAATCTCCGGAATTACTGCAAGTGACATAAAGCACAGTGTCATTACCGGCTCCACATCTCCACAGATTCCAAGTTCTTCATATGCTTTCTCGTGAATATCTGTCAGTTTCTGATCTACCCACTCACCACTCTGATCACTCATTAGTCCGGCAATCGGCATTGGCATGCTCTCGATCACTTTTCCTTCCTTCACAAGAACAATACCACCTTCCTGCTCGATCAGACTGTTCACGGCAAATTCCATCTCTTCATCATTAACTCCAACAACAATGATGTTATGAGAATCGTGAGCCACTGAAAGTGCTACAGCACCTTCTTTGATTCCGTATCCTTTCAGGAATCCACAAGCTACATTTCCTGTTCCCTGATGACGCTCAACAACAGCTACTTTTACAAGATCAACTCCTGGATTTCTTACGAACTCTCCATTTGCATCCAACTCAATCTCTGCTGTATCTTTCGCTGTTACAACTCCACCCGGAAGAATCTTGATTACATTTACTTTGTTTGATTTCAAATTCATTTTAAATTTCTCTTTGGAGAAATCTTTTACAATCACACTTCCCTTAACAGAAGAGATATCACATTTTTTGATCTCTGGCAGATATTTTCCTTCTTCTGCCACCAGCGTACCTTCTACAAATACACGGTTTACATGGAAATCTTTCAGATCATCCAGAAGAACAACATCCCCACGGTATCCCGGTGCAATTGCTCCTCTGTCTTTCAGGTCAAAGCATTCTGCTGCGTTAAGTGTTGCCATACGAATTGCTGTCACAGGATCAAGACCTTCCTCTACACAGATACGCAGATGATTATCAAGATGTCCTTCGTGAAGGATTGTCTTCGGCTGACGGTCATCAGAACAGAGCAGGCATCTTCTGCTGTTCTCTGCTGTCATTCCCTTGATCAGTGTGCGAAGATTGTGACATGCAGAACCCTGGCGGAGAAGAATGTACATTCCTCTTTCCAGACGGTCATTCATCTCTTCTACTGTAGAACATTCATGATCTGCTGCGATTCTTGCAGCGGCATATGCATTCAGCTCTTTTCCTGTGATTCCAGGTCCATGTCCATCAATAAATTTTCCTTCCTGTTTTGCTACAATGATCTTATCCAGATCACTGTCTGCCGCATTGATCACGCCCGGGAAATTCATGAATTCACCAAGTCCAGCAATTCCTTCTCTTGTGATCGGCTCTTTCATTGCTTCTGCATCGATCACCGCACCTGAATGCTCGAATGGTGTAGCCGGTACACAGGATGGCAGCTCATATTTCACATCAAGCACTGTGTTCTCAGCTGCTTTCATCATATAGTCCAGACCAGCGATTCCACATACATTTACGATCTCATGTGGGTCTGCCATAATTGTTGTTCCTCCATGTGGAACTAACAGGCGTCCAATCTCTTCA
This sequence comes from Mediterraneibacter sp. 210702-DFI.5.30, assembly GCF_020560115.1. NCBI lineage: Bacteria > Bacillati > Bacillota > Clostridia > Lachnospirales > Lachnospiraceae > Mediterraneibacter > Mediterraneibacter sp. 210702-DFI.5.30. The sequence goes on along the minus strand of NZ_JAJCME010000001.1, from coordinate 176,905 downwards.
GGACTTACATAAGAAGATTCAATATGGATGTGGCTGTCGATAAATCCTGGCGCTGCATATCTTCCTTCTGCATCAATCACTTTCACGCCTTCATACTCACCGATACCTGCAATCTGATTACCTGAAAATGCAATGTCTCCTTCCTGGATCTTTCCTGAAAATACGTTTACAATCTTACAATTTTTAATCACCAGATCTGCCGGAATTCTTCCTGCAGCTGTATCAATAAGTTTCTTTAATTCCACCTTCATTGTTGCTACGTCTTTCACGTCAGAAGTCCTCCTCTTTATTTTTCGTCTGAATCCTCTTTGCTTTTAAATGGAATCACTTCGCATTCATTTAAAGCTTCTTCGTCTTCGTCTGAATCTTCTTCGTCATCTTCTTCGTCATCTTCTTCCTCAAGAAAGCTTTTGATTTTTGATAAACAAATTTTGATTTTCCTAAACGAATTTTCACCCTTTACATCGGTTTCATCTTTCTCTGCATCCGGCACAAAATTCTCTGATGACTCTTCCTCTGTGTCCTCTGTAATCACAGGCATCGCGATTGTCTCACCCAAAGCTTCGGACTCTTCTGAGCTATCTCTGTTTTCGGTCACTGCCTCTGTTTCAGTCGCCGTATTTATTTCTGTAATTCCTTCTGTCTCAGCCGTTTCATTTATTTCAGATGTTACATCTGTCTCAGCTTCTTCTGTAGTTGCATCTGTCTCAACTGCTCCTTCTGCTTCTGTAGTCAGATCTGCATCCGTCTCCTCTTCTGTTTCGTCTGTTCCATTAATTCCTTCTAACAGCGCATCAACTTTCTTCTCTTCCTCTGACACTTCTTCTACTTCTGCCTCTGGCTTCGGTTCACACGGCATCCCCACTGTAAAGCAGCTTCCGGATCCCAGGATACTTTCTGCATCCACCCATCCATCATGTACTTCAGCAATCCATTTTACAACAGAAAGTCCCAGTCCAAAATGACCTTCTCCGGCACCTAAAGGATCTCCTCTGAAAAACCGATCCCATACGTGCGGCAGATCCGTCTCCGAAATTCCAATTCCCGCATCTGCAATCTTACAGGTAAATTCACTGCCTTTGCTTTCAACAACAACTTTGATCAGTCCAATCTCCCGGCTATAATCAATGGAATTCTCCAGCAGATTTAACAGCATCTTCCGATAACAGTTCTCATCCACTTCTGCGTAAATCTCCGGTTCAATCTCATATTCTATCTGCACCGGTTCATCTGCCTCCTGAAGTCTGCTGATCTGACCTTCTATAATTCCTGTTGTCAGTTCACTGATATTCATGCGTTTTTTATAAGCCGGCTGGCATCCCTGATCTGCCTTTGCAAAAAATGAGACTTCCTGAATAAAATCTGAAAGAATCTGTGCCTTCTTCTGCACCAGTTCAATCTGCCAGCGCTGACGCTGGGACAGTCGCCAGTCGCCAAGGCACCATGCGCTTCGTGTAAGGATCACACTGACCGGCATCCACATCTCCTGTACAACATTTTCTGCAAAATGTCCCTCCTCGCGCACATCCTCAAGTAATTCATTCAATGTCAGCTGCAGTCTCTCCAATTCCGCATCAGATTCTTCCAGTTCCAACTGTCTGGAGAAATCTTTTGTTCTACAGATTTCCGCCGCTGACTCTGCCATATCTGCAGTCCGTTTCAGAACCTCTCTTACCAGAAAGTATCCAATTGCAAGAGATGCGATGAAAACGATTGGAAGTACCACCTTCGCCATCGCTTTTGCTGACTGCGCATCTGTTCCACTTATCACTGTAGCAAGAAACAACGCAATGCCTGTTGCCACGAATATGCACCCTGTATATTTTAGTGTTAATTTTATTTTCAAAGATATTTTTTTCATTCGTACTCCTCCAATGGAATCTCTGACATTCCAAATTAGATTATAGCACATTTTAAAACAGTATGTTGTGAAATTCTTCTTAAATAAAAAGTTTTTATTATGCTTTTCCGCCTTGTATTTCTCTCTGATTTGCCCTATCCTAAAAAGTAAATATATCAGCAAAAAAAGATTTTTAAAACAATTTGAAAGAAGGAAATATTTATGAACAATTCAGTTTCTCAAGAACTATTAAAATTTCTCCAAAAGAGTCCCACAGCATTTCATGCAGTTCAACAGATGAAATCAGAGCTTCTTGCAGTTGATTTTACTGAACTAAAGGAAAATCAGCGTTGGAATATAGAATGCGGCAAACACTATTTTGTTACACGAAATGCCTCTTCCCTGATTGCATTTACGATTCCGGAAAATGGTATTGCCAAGATGCACATTCTGACAAGTCATAGTGATTCTCCGACCTTTAAGATCAAAGAGAATCCGGAGATCGAAGTAGAAAAACATTATGTGAAATTAAATGTAGAAAAATATGGTGGCATGCTCTGTGCACCCTGGTTTGACCGTCCGCTCTCTGTTGCCGGACGCGTTATAATAAAAGATAAGACAAACGGACAATTCACGAGCAAACTCGTCAATATTGACCGGGATCTTGTTATGATCCCGAATCTCGCGATTCACATGAACCGTGAGATCAATAGCGGTTACAACTACAACGCACAGAAAGATCTTCTCCCACTTTATGGCTGTGGTTCTCCTAAAGGAACTTTTATGGAACAGATTGCTGAAGCTGCCGGGGTAGAAAAAGATGAAATTCTCGGTCATGATCTATTCCTTTATAACCGACAGGAAGGTTCCATCTGGGGGGCTTCTGAAGAATTCATTTCCAGCGGCAGACTTGATGACCTGCAGTGTGCCTTCGCATCACTTCAAGGTTTTCTTTCCGGTGAGAAAAAAGACTGTATGGCTGTACACTGTGTTCTGGATAATGAAGAAGTTGGAAGCGGTACGAAACAGGGCGCCGCATCCACGTTCCTTTTTGACACACTGATCCGTGTTCACGAAGCACTTGGATATGATGGAGAAGATTATCGTGTCCATCTTGCAGACAGTTTTATGATCTCTGCGGATAATGCTCATGCGGTTCATCCAAACTATACAGAGAAAGCAGATCCGACAAACCGTCCTTACCTGAACGAAGGAATCGTGTTGAAATTCAATGCAAACCAGAAGTACTGTACGGACGCCGTATCTGCTGCCATGTTCCGCGACCTATGTAAGCGGGCAGATGTTCCGGTTCAGACATTCACAAACCGCTCTGATATGGCCGGTGGCTCTACCCTTGGAAATATTTCCAACACTCAGGTTGCGCTCAATACCGTTGACATCGGACTTCCGCAGTTGGCAATGCATTCCCCTTATGAGACTGCAGGTGTGAAAGATACTGAGTATCTGGTACGAGCTGCAAAAGAATTCTTCTGCTAGTAAAAGAAGGAGCAGGGATTTCATTATGACGAAATCCCTGCTCTTTATTTTTTACAAATGCTTTCTCAGCGCATCTACATAATAAGACGCATAACGACTGAAAATAATATTCTTCTTTTTAATAATACCAATCCTCATCGTTTTATCAACATCTAATGGCTTCGCTATAATACTGCTTCCATTTAATTTCTGGTCGATCACACCACTGCTTACTGTGAATCCGTTTAATCCGATTACCAGGTTAAATAAGGTCGCCCTGTCTCTCACCTGTATACTCTTCGGGAAATCAAGCATGCTTATAAATTCCTCTGAAAAATAAAACGAATTATTATTTCCCTGTTCATAAACAAGATACGGATATGGTCGTAAATCTTCCATGGAAATCATTTCTTTTTCTGCCAGTGGATGATCTTTACAGATAAATACATGCGGTTCTGCAACAAACATTTCCTCAAATTTCAACTGATTATTCTTTATCAGCTTCAGGATCACATCTTCATTGTGTTCCGAAAGATAAAGAACTCCAATCTCGCTTTTTCCGCTCGCCACATCTTCAATGATCTCGCCCGTCTGTGTCTCTCTTATAATAAAACTATACTGGTCTGCATCATATTCTTTGATTAGATCAACAAAAGCATTTACCGCAAACGAATAATGCTGGCAAGACACAGAAAACTTTGGTGTTCTTCTCTCTCCATTTCCAAAATGTTCTTTCATATTGTCAGCCTGCTCTAAGAGCATCCTTGCAAAGGACAATAGCTCTTCGCCTTCTCTCGTAACAGTAACGCCTTTGTTAGACCTTGTAAATGCAGTCACTCCCATCTCTTTTTCAAGATTATGAATTGCTGCACTAAGCGACGGCTGTGAAATAAAAAGCTTTTCTGCAGCCTCCGTAATATTCCCACAATCCGCAACCGTAACTAAATAGGTTAATTGCTGTAATGTCATGTTCGCTCACTCCTTATTGAAACTGATATCCGGTCTTATCATAAAAGTATTCCCCATAACCATGTTGAGACAAATGGCTGTAAAAAAAACATAATAACACCTACTGAACCACAGATCAAATAAAAATCATTAATTTTTGAATCTGATAAAGTTCGTTTTGTAAAGTTTTTTGTTACAAAACGTACAATAAAGTAACCGATCAAAGTACCGATACTATTTGTAATGATATCATCTATATCAGTTGCTCTGCCAGTAAAAAGTTGAGAAATCTCAATAAAAGACGTTGCAACAATTCCGGCCAGGGCAACACTTTTTATACTTCTGAACTCTTTCCATAACATTGGTAAAAAGAAACCAAACGGAACGAATAAAAGCACATTTAAACACGCATTAACAAGATCTGACAACATATAAATAAATGGAATCAGATTCACTGTAAACTCCATTTGCAACATCGTGATATTCGGAAATCCCACTAATGCTAATAGTACCACTAGATAAAATCCAAAGATCATATAAATCAGCGTTCGTTTCCAGCTCTGAAAGAAAATCTTCTCATATACGCACCAAACCGGAATTATAAAAACTGTTGCTGCAACAAGTTCGATCAGGGCGTTGTATATTCTGCTCATTTTTTCCTCCATGAATTGTATTTTACACAACTCATAGTCTATCATATCCGGCCTGGTTACAGTAGATTTAGACTTCTTAATTAAGTTTAATTTTTCATTAAGATAAAAACTATATATAGGACACAAAATTATAGAACCACAAAGCAACATATGATATACTAGCAATGTTACCGCCTCCTATACTGGTACAGAACGGAGGTGTTCACCATGGATTTAGCATTATCTTTTATTGTCGCTGTTGCGGCTGGTGTAGTTTGCCACTACATCATCAAATGGTTAGATGGCGACAAATAGCCGGTAACTAGCCTGTGGATTCAAACCTTTCCACACAAGAATTAGGAATAGAAAAACCCTCGGATGGCACTCCGAGGGTTTTTCGTTGCTGTTCACTATGGAATAGCATTATCTTTTTGCCTACTGGCATTATAGCATATGCAATTTAACAATACAATATGCAATTTTAATAGAAAGTGGGTATGTCCTTGCTTTTCTTGTCTTTTCATGCTATACTATCACCCGTTACAAAACCCTAAAAAACCAAGGTCTTACAAGGGTTTCGCCGATTTCCGGCGTAAGGTCATATACTTACTGTATATGCCTTCCGCGGCATTCGTCAAATGTCCATGCAAGCATGGCCGCCTGACTCATTGCTGCGCGAAAATGAATCGAGTGTTCGTGACCTTCCACTCGTAAAACAAAACTAAAGGAGAACTGAATAATGAAAAACTCAAGTAACAAAGTGCTTTACCTGGCACAGGCAGCCATGATTGCTGCCATCTATGTCGTACTGACTGTTGTCGGTGCATCACTGGCTTTTGGAGAGGTGCAGATCCGTTTTGCGGAAGCACTGACGATCCTCCCGGTATTTACTCCGGCTGCAATCCCTGGATTGTTTGTAGGATGCCTCATCGGAAACACACTTGGAGGTGCGATCCTGCCTGACATTATCTTCGGCAGCCTTGCAACACTGATTGGTGCCATCTTTACATGGTCTTTAAGAAACAAGAGCAAATTCCTTGCCCCTGTTCCTCCGGTTGTTGCCAACATCATCGTGGTTCCATTTGTATTAAAATACGCTTACATGGTTCCACTTCCGATTCCTTTCATGATGCTGACAGTTGGTGTCGGAGAAGTGATTTCCGCCGGTGTGCTTGGTCTGATTCTTTACGGAGCACTTAACAAATATCGAGGAATTATCTTTAAAAAAGCTTTATAGATTTTTCTTATGTAACAAAGGGAGTGGCTATGTGAATAATTTCGTTTCACATAGCCACTCCCCTTTTCTAAGATGGGATTTTCATATTATCATCACGGTTTTGGCGTACCACAGAATTCACAGAATGCTCCAGTATTCTCTGCTCCACACTGACATATCCATGTACCGCCTGTCTGCGGCTGTGCGTTAGCATTCATATTCTGGTTCATTCCCATGTTTCCATTCTGCACGTTGCCATTCATATTCTGCATTCCATTGTTCATCCCCATATTTCCATACTGGGCTGTGCCGTTCATGTTCTGCATTCCATTATTCATTCCCATGTTTCCGTACTGAGCTCCACCGTTCATGTTCGGCATTCCGTTATTCATTCCCATGTTTCCGTACTGAGCTCCACCGTTCATGTTCGGCATTCCATTATTCATTCCCATGTTTCCGTACTGGGCTCCACCGTTCATTCCCGGCATTCCGTTATTCATTCCCATAGCTCCCATAGCGGCACCCATGGCACCCATAGCGGCAGCTCCCATATTTCCCATAGCTCCGCCTGCCATACCTGACATGCCTGACATTCCGCTATTCATTACAGGATTTCCGGTAAGCGCAGCCACAATCTGGTTCGCTACCTGTTCAATTTCCATGATTTCCATACGGTCTTTCTCATCAAGACGTGAATTACATAATCTGAAATCCATGTCATCAAACCACTCTGTTCTTACTTTGATACGCATTGTATAATCATATTCGTATCGATATACCGGCGGCTGATAACTGACAGTTTTTCCATCTTTTGTGTAAGTCTCTTCTCTACGGTCCTGTTGTACTTCCATCTTACACATTACAATAGATGACAATGGTACGATATCCGGATTCTCTGTCGTATCCAGATTATGTGCTACAGTAAAGTTGCCTTTTGTATCGTCAATAAATACATTATATGTGTTTGTAGCAAACTGACGAGTTACAACAAAGCTCTGTACAAGCTGTTTATTCTGCTCGCGGTATGCCAACTGACGTTTAATGTCTTCTACCGTACTGTGTCTGCGCTCCTCAAACCAAGGGGACAGTTTTCTCGCACAGTTTTTACATAAATTACCATCATCTAACTTTCGGTTTCCAAGTAAACCAATTTTTTCTCCACAGATATCACAATTTTTCTTATCAAATAATCCCATACTCACATCTCCTTCCTAAATTGATTTTTCCATTCCTAATCTTCCTCTACTGCTCTTTCATAACTTTCCTGTAAATGAGAAGCATCCTCATCGTTCAATCCTGCCATTGTAGATTTCAATTTATCTTTCTGTGCATCGTCTCCAAGTTTCAAAATTACCTCTATCGTTTCATTTCTTGCAAGCCAGTTTGCATCTGAATCTGTAAGAATATCTATCATAATATTACAAATCTCATCCGGATCAAAGTAGGTTGCTCTTGTTCTCCATTCGTCCACTTCGTCTTCATCAACGTAACTTACATAAGAAATACATGTCCAACAAGGAACCTCTTCTGTTCTCGGTGTCTTTGACAGATAGCCCAATGTTGCCCGGTATGCAGCCTCACTTGTATTGTAATAGAATGGATAATCGAGCCACATCCTCGTCAGTCCTTCAATACATGCATCATGTAATTCTACCTGACCTGAATCATCTAAAATTTCAACCAACGGTTCGATCAGATCATCATCCGCAAGATATCCAGCACTGCTACATGCTGTTTCCCGCACATATTCATCTTCATCGTTCATTAATTTTACGATTGCTTCAGCCATGCCTTCAACACCTTTTGACCAAGGAGACCCGATTGCATATGCTGCCTGCTCTCGAACTTTCGGATTCTCATGTTCTGCCATCTTTATAAAAAACTTCGCAAAGTATGGATCGGAGCCGCAGCTGGAAAAGGACTCTAACGCCATATACAAAACAACCGGGTCTGTTTCTTTCTCTAATATTTCCTCTACCTTTTTTTCCAGTGTTTCGTATGTCGTCAGATTACTGTCCATTATTGAAAATCCATATGCACGTACATTTGAATTTTCACTGGTTATAAGAGTCTCAATAAAGCCTTCTGAATCCGGCAGCCATCCACCCTCGTCGTAAATCGTGCTTACTGCTTCATCTGTTATATTTTCCTCTCTTTCAAATTCTTCATCATAGTCTACATATGCATAGGTTGACACAAGTGCTATTGCTTCTTCCTCTGTTATATTTTCCGGATCTTCAATTCTGTCCAACAAATCTTGTGCTGTCATGTTCTGATATTCTTTTCTTGTGACTCCTGCTGGTTCATAGTCTTCTTTCGATTTTTTATCTGTTTTCTTTACACTTTCCGTTTTAGCAGATTCTTTCTTATCATCAGATGTTTTTTCTTTTCCACACGCAGCAGCTGAGATTATAATCATCGTTACAATTAATAAAATTCCGACGGTTTTTTTCTTCATAATAACGCCTCCTCCCTTTTTTGATTCCGATTTCAAATACCCTTGCGCATACTGTTATGTACACTATTTGTTATAATTATTATTGCACCTTTAAAGTTTTCTGACACTAGCACTTGTGATAGGTGATTTTCTGTATAACAAAAGAACATTGCAGAAAACCTGCAATGTCCTCTCTATTTTAAAGTCGTAACTAATAATTTACTTTCCAATGCCGCCGCGATTAGATCTTCTTTACAGGAATACCCTGTCTTCGAGATCATTTCCTGAAAATTCCATCTTACCCCTGCAGTGGAACACCCCATTTTTTTTGCGATTTCTGAATAGGAAAAACCTTTTATATATAATCGAAGCATTTCAAGTTGCCTTGGGCTGATCTCATCGCTCTGAATCCAGTTTAGCTGAACATTTGGGGAAACATCCGGAAATACCCTTTTCCCTTCCAGTGTCTGATGAATGACATCAAGAATTTCCTCATCTCCGTGATCTTTATACCAGAGACTGTCTGCGCATCCTGTTTTCGCTCTGGCAAGCACTTCCGGATCGATCAATGATGTGATAATAAGTACTTTTGTCTTAGGATGAGCTTCTCTGATTTCTTTCCCAGCTGACAGTCCATCATGATTATGAGATGTCTGCACATCCATCAGTACAAGATCTACCTTTGTAGAATTACATACCTTTATAGCATCATTAGCATCTGCAATTGTCTGTACATGCTGAAATTCTTTATTACTTTCAATCAGATATTCAAAATATTTCTGCATGATTTTCTGATCTTCTACAATTAATATGCGAATCATTTTCCTCTCCCTCTCTCGTCTCAATCGTCACTGTCTACAGTGACTGTACCCAGCATTTCTCAATCTTCCGTTCCTCCAAGTGGCAGTTCCAACACCAATAAAAACCTGGGAGCAAATCTTGTAATCATTTGACCTCCTTCTCTTTCAACAGCTTCTCTCAAAGCGGAAAGACCACCGCCTTCTTTACTTCCTTCTTTAGGATTTTCCCCGTCATTTGTTATACGTATCTTCCATCCTTCAAGTATCTTATAACTTTGTACATACACCTTACTTCCATGTGCATGTCGTATACAGTTCGTAACGCACTCACGGATTGCTTTATCTGTGATTAATGCCACTTTAGCTTCCTCGCAGATTTCTCCCTCAATCTCCACAGACACTCCCAATTTCTGTGCATGTCTTATTGTCTCCTGATACTGTTTATCCGGATCATCCTGCGTGATTCCGGATAATATGTAAACCGATTGTTTCAGAATTTCCAGCTGGTTTTCCATGTGATCTGTTTCTTTATGACTTTCCAGCATACGACGGATTGTAAGAAGGCTTCGTCCGAAACTATCATGAACCTGCATCTTCATCTTCAAAGTTTCCTGTTCGCGAATACTGTCATCAATCTGGGCATACATTTTTTTCAATTTTTTATTTAACACTTCCAGCTTTTCATTATTCATACGGATTTTTTCACTATTATAATAAATCTCTGAAATATCAAATGCTACTGTCTGAATATACCCTTCAAGTTCTGATTCCGACAACATATATTCCTGAAACATCCACACTGTATTATCTGACAGATAAAAGACACTGCTTTCTTCACTAAGCTTCGTAATCCCTGAAATTATTTTTCCGCCTCCCAGCACGATCTTAAGGTCTTCATAATTTTGGAGTGCTTCTCCTGTCAGCTTTCTGCCCAGTTCTCTCATTTTTTTATTCGATAACACAATGCGTCCCAACGGATCCGACACACAGACACCACATGGAACATTATCTATGGTCTCCTTAACCGACCAGAAAGAAATACTTTTTCGACATACAATAATTTCTTTTCTGATCAACAGACAAAGCGATAGGAGCAACAGAAACATGCCGGCAAAAAGTGTCCATACAGGGACGTCAATCATACATGACGGATGGTTATTGTCTCCAATCTGATATCTATGATCATTTAAGAACACACACATCACACAAAAAGAAGAAAAAAACAATACTCCTATGCTTACCATTTTTTTCAGTTTTTCCTCACGCATTATTCTGGAAAAAAGTATCCACAATTCCAGGATCAGACTTATTTCCATCAGAACCATTAATGTATTATGCAGTTTTACACTATCTGTTACATAATTATACATTCTGATTTCTCCTCGCACCTTTTCAGACTTTTATTGAAACAAACCATTCATCCTCTGTTTCCTGTTCTACATAAAGTTCCGGTTTCTTCTCTGTCAACACTGACAGATTTTCTACTCCTTTCACTGTTACAGCGACTTTCTTCTGTCCGTCAATCTCTGCAACACGCAAGAAAATAAATTGAATTACATCAATTAATTCTTCCACCATCCACTCAAAGAAATCATAACAGCTCAAAATACTGTCATCCTCAAGAAAGTTTATTTCCGGATCAATAAAATATTTCCCGTTGATTCCACATAGCTTTAAGCTGTCACAGGATTCTTCCAGACTTCTTCTCAAATCTTCTACTGTCAATTTCTCCTGTTTTTCTTTCTGCGACAGGATCAGATTCTTACGACGCTTCATATAAGTTCCTACCACAACAATCTTCCGAAGAATCCGGTCATAAATTTCTTCCGATTCTGTCTTCTGAAGTTCATTGAGATATTGATCTAACAGACGTATCTGATGAAATGTTTGATTCTGTATGATGTTAAACAGACGGTTCTTTTCCTCAATTGCCTTCTTCTCTGCTTCCTTTTCATAAGCAATCTGCAGTAAATGATTTCTTTCTGTTAATTCTTCCTGAAGTTCCTCGAGTTCTTTATACTGATCCGATACTTGTGAAACATCTTCTGCCCAAAATGCATGACCGCCTCGCAAAGAAATGTGCTTTATCTGGATTCCATGTTCCAGTAACAGTGGTGCCTGTTTTGTGTCCTTGCGCATCTGATCAGTCATTTTCGGGAAATCTCCGGAACGATACCGCACATTCCAGTCCCCATCTGTAATTTCTGCCGTGATACCGCCGCCCGCCTGAAATAATTCTGTGTATCGTGTATTTGTCCCAATCAACCCACAATAAATACAGCTTTGATAGATTGCTGACATCAGTAAACAGCAAGATACTGCCATATCCCCAAAATATTTCGTTATGAGTGGCGTTCCGATAACGTTACCAAAATTCCAATACAGAAGCATTATTCCCGGAAAAAATGGAAGCCAAAATCTTCTTTTCTGCGGACTTTTACTTTTTCTGATCAAAATCACTTCCATTGCGATCAGACAAAAAATCGCCCATATCTGAATCCCAAAGAAAATCGGTCCGTACTGATAATTTTGATCTATAAACGGCTTTCCATTCGGAAATGAAAATACAAACTGATGAAAATCATTTGTAAGAACTGCAACAACAAATAGAATTGCAGGAATCACAAGTGCTGCCGTACGTTTCTTCGTATTCTTCTCTTCCTCTTCTCCCATTAATATTGCTGCATTAAGTCCAAGTGTAGGAATCATCATACATGGAATATAATATAAATACCAGCACATTCTCAAACTGAGTATTTCTGTCATAATATGATATTTTATACTTCGAAGAAAAATCCAGAAAACCATCAGACAGGCGATTTCAATAAGGCATCTTCTTATCTTAGGATTCACAACTCGCTTCTGCAGATAAATCCCCCAGGCCGTGTACAATCCAAGATAGAGACAGGTGCGACTCTGATCCAGGATGATACTCTCAATATCTGTTGTTTTCGGTATATGACGACACATAGCAGCCAGTGCCACACACAGCAGAACTACCACATAAGCCATTCTTTGCTTTTTCGAATATGACATATCTATTCCCCCACATACATCACATTTACAACTATCTTTTTTTAAGTATCACACACTCCCAACATCAATGCAACCTAAAAACGACAGGATCTTCATTTGAACTATTGAAGAACCTGTCGTTTTTATTCCATTTTCTAGTAACTGTTCAGAGCCAACCTCCAAAATGCTACGCATTTCGTCGGTGTGGCGTATCCGCCAAATAAAATTTCAAAAACAGTTTTAAAAATGCAAGCATTTTATACCTGTTTTTGAAATTTTGCTTGGCTCTGAACAGTTACATATTCTATTTGATATAACCAATAAATGTATTTCCGCTTCCGGAAACCATTCCTTCCATCTCGCTGATGGAAACTGTCTGCGACTCTCCATTTTCAGGATCGATATAAGTAATATCATTCTTCGTATATCCTGTCAGAAGAATTGCATGATCTGCACTTGTAAGTGCAATCACCGGACATCCTCTATTGATCACATAGAGTACCTGATCCAGCGTACAACCTGTCAGATCTACTTTCTGAGCATCATATGTCTTCATATAACGCTCACATGCTTCAAGTGATGTCTCTTCTCCTTCTTTCGAAAGAACAACATCCTCTATCGAATACGCAAGATCTCGATTTCCTTTCTCCCAGACATATTTCTGGTCAGAAGAGATCACAACTCCTGAAATCTGCTGTGCTTTCTGAATGGCATAAGAAGCTTTATCATAAATTCCTGCCAGTTCACCGACCCCATAGACATAGTATTTCACACTTTCGCTTCTATCAGCAAGAACCATCTCAAGTTCATTCTTTGATGCCAGCTGATTCGGCCGGATCACTTTCACGCTCTTCTCTCCTGCTCCCTCTGCAAATGTAATCCGCATCTGTTTTTCCATCAGTGCTGTTGTATATACTTCTGTTTTAATCGTCGTATCTTTGCGTTCCTCATTATTCGTAATAAACTCCTGTGAAGTAACGTTGTAAATATCCCCGCGTTTCTCTACACGATTCAGTGTTACCATATTATCATCAATTAAAATATCAGAAATATAAATGCCTTTATCAACAAAGGAATAGCTGGCAACTTTTTTGTTCTTAGAATTACGGATTTCCAGTTCATACATTGGAGTGATCGATTCTCCGGAAGCTTTCTTTCCTGCGTCCTCGGATTTCATTTTTCCATAAATAAAATCTCCGTTAACAAATCCTAATGGGCTGATCTGTTCTCCTTCTGCCGCCTCGACTATATAAGTATGCAGACTGCTCAAATTCATAACCTGAATCTCTGTTCCACCTTTTTTGTTCCCCTCTGACTCATAAGCCATCAGATGTCCATCATCAGAAACCGCATATTGTCCTTCTTTAAGATTCTCTGCAAGTGTTGTCTGTTTATTCTTTTTCAGATCTACCTGATACAAAGTTCCGTCTGCCAAAACATATAGCTGCTCTTCCGCATGATTATAATAAACCATCTTGCCTAGCTCATCCGCTGCGATTGCATAGGACTTCTTACTTGGTATAAATGCTTTCTCCTGGATCAGATTTCTCTCTACATCAAAATAATAGATTCCGACACCGACTTCTCCTTCGTGTTCGCCACGATTCATATATCCATACACAGCGAATGCAAGATTACCACTGTTGTCCATACTGATGATACGAACTGCATGTTGATCATTTAGATTCCTTTCATCTGTCGTATCTGCATCTGCAAATCCGAAAATATTTAATAATTCATTCGAACTCTTATTGTACATCCAAAGGTTTCTGGACTCCACAAATGCTGCAATCGTTTCTTTCTCATTTGTCTCATGCGGAACATCTGAAGGTGTAACGCCGAGCAGAATTCCGTTTTCATCGATCACACTTCTATTCTCACTGAATACTTCCTGCATATCACGATTGTAATCCAACAGGTAAATTGTAGTTCCTGCGATTCTCACACGGAAAAATTCCTTAATGTCATACACTGCATTTTCACCGGCATCATCCACGCAGGAAACTCTGTAATTCGCAAGAAGAGAGGTATACACACTATTACTTTCCTTTATACTCCAACGCACATCACCAAGCAACTGTGGTTGCATAGTCCCCCACTGAATATGAGAAATATCTGAATGGATATTGACTGTCTGATAAGTTGTATTGTCACTCTCATCTCCAGGTTCCAGATAAATATTCAATGAATCTACATCCGTCTTATTAAATGCTTTCGTATGAAAATCCTGTGCAAATGTAAGACATTGTGATGCTGTAATATCATCTGCTTTCTCAATTCTTGTATAGAAATTAACTTTCCTTGTCTCTTTCTCCTCGCCGATCACAAGCGAAACCTGAAGTACTGCCTCCTGGATTTTATCTCCAAGTGATTTCCCCAGCTTTAATGTGACATCTTCGCTTTCGGCAGACTTTAGAGTTCCTTTATCATATGTCTCTGTTCCATCCAGAGAATATACACTGTAACTGATCTCCCGGATCTGGTTATCATTTTTCTCAATCTGCATCTTCAGTGTACCATCACTCTCTAATGGTGTAATGGTATCTCGCATTGCGGCAATATCCATATCATCTACATAACCAGACAACGCATTTATCTTCTGTCCCCCCATCATAAATGAGACTCTAGGTAACGTGGCATCTCCCATATCCACAACCTGATCATCATTTCCACGGTTCAGTATCACATTACTGATCACCAGCACAGCCGCAAAAAGAACAACCAGTGCGGCAATCTTTATTACCCTTTTTTTCATTATTTATCTCCCTTTTGCTCTGCCAGAAGCATACCTAATGTTGGCTGAATCTTCAAAAATCTTTCACAATCCTCTGCCTCTTTTCTGCTCTTTGCTGCAAGACTCCCCTTTTTCACTGCACGCAGCAGAATATTCTTCGGCGTATGCTCCATATCAATAAATTCTAATACCTGAGTTTCATATCCCTCGCTTTCTAGACGCTTTGCTCTAAGTCCATCTGTCACAAGTGCTGCAAAACGCTCTCGCAACAATCCATAATCCATAATTGGTCCGAGCACTTCTTCCATGGAAGCTAGTTGATCTCCCAGCATTTCTGAAACTTCCATAACTTCCGTCTTCGATTTCATCTTGCCTGAATGCAGATTTCTCTGCTTTTCAAGCTGCTTGTTCACCTCATGCTGACAACATGGAACAGACAAAATCACTTTCGCATTCCAGCCAACCGCTTTCGCAAGTGCATAATCTGTAGCTGTATCACACGCATGAAGCGTCACAACCATGTCAACCTGATCCACACCTTCATAATCCGCAATATCTCCAACAAGGAATGTCAACTTCTCATATCCATACTTCTTTGCCAGTTCATTACAATGCAGAATCACATCTGTCTTCAGATCTAATCCGATAATACGAATATCATATCCTTTTAACTCGTGTAAATAATAATACATTGCAAATGTAAGATATGATTTTCCACATCCAAAGTCCAGAAGTGTAAGCTCTCTGTCCTTGTCAAGCTGCGGCAGAATGTCCTCAACAAACTCCAGGAAACGATTGATCTGACGGAACTTATCCATCTTCGTCCGCACAATCTTTCCATCCTGTGTCATAACTCCAAGATCCTGAAGAAACGGAACCACAATCCCTTCTTCCAAAATATATTTTTTCTTCCTGTTATGAGACAGATCCGCAGCTTTCGCCTGCACCTTCTTGCGCTTTCTCTTAATCGTTGCTTTCCCTTTCTTACTGATCAATACTGTGATATCCTCACTCACCGTCTCAACCTGAACCTGACGAAACTCTTCCAACAATTTCGCAAGCTCATCTTTTGTCTCTTCTACCGTCAGATTCTTATGAAATGCCTGCGTCTTTGTGAAAGACTCTAACTGAAATAAAAGCTCCCCCTTCTGTTCCATCGGTCGAAGCTTTGCCTTAACTACATTATCCTTTACTCGCGGGTTACTAAACACCGCACGAATAAACTCTCTATTCAAAATCCCAGCTAAAAACTGTATGATTTCTTCCATATAAATGACCTCTTTTTCTTCTATAATAAAGTAGAATCTCGAAAGACTCTTCTTACTATTTTGCAGAATAAAAAGGGAGATGTCAAGGGATATAGGGGACGAAATAAAGATTTATCGTAGGGATTCTTTTTCAAGTTCGGACGAAATCAGATAGCGCTTATAAAGTTTCTTCTAACAGACAGACATTGAGGGATTGATGCAGGCTCCGGGTTCTGTATACAGGAAAGACTAAGAAAAACGAAAGATTACTAAAAACAAAGCAATGCTCGGCAAACTCGCTGCCGCTTCAGACAATTGCCTCGCATTGCTTTAACGTAACCTTCCGTTTTTCAAGACTTTCCAAGCACACATAACAGTCACCTGAATCAATCCCTCAATGTCTGTTTATCGGTAAGTTTTCAGCGCCATCTGATTTCTACTCTCTCGAAAGAAGAACTCTACTTGAGAAGCAGACGTACCGGATGTTCTATAGAATAATTCCCATTTCTTAAGCGTATTTACTTTAATAAAATTTAGCGTAGAAGACGATCCTTTTTCAGTAAACAGAAAACAGAAAATATGAACTTCGAGAAGTTTATGTTAGAAGGATGGTACAGGGACGAAGACGAATGTGGAGCATGCTTGCTCATACTTGAAAAACAATGGATTGCGTTAAAGAAAGGATTGACAGCTGTCTGAGCGGCAGCGAGTTTGTCAATCCTTTCTTTGCTTTTAGCAGTCTGTTGTTTTTCCTAGTATGAACAGTATGCGTAACCCTGAGTCGGCGTTCCTGTACCATTCTTCTAACAAGCGACTTTCTAAAATAATATTTTCAGTTTTCGTCCGCACTCGAAAAAGAATCCCTACGATAAATCTTTACTTTGCAAAAAGCTCTTTCTCCCATTCTTCTTGCTCCAGCAAAAATCCTTTCTCTTCCAGTGCTTCTTGAATCATATCCAATGTCTTTTCACTATCCGCTTCTACTACATGATAATGGTAATCGGATGTGATATTTTTCAGTGGCGTAGACTTTCCGCTTCGGATGTCATCTATGAACTCTACTGCATTTCGTCTGGAATTAATATTAAGTGATGCTTCCATATGACCGTAGACTCTGTGATTCACCATCACATTACGAACTCTTCCACCCAGATCGACGATTGTATAGAGTTCATCTTCAACCTGGTCATCGGTATGTTTCACTTTGAAGATTCTTTCTACTAAATGTGATTCGTGCAAAATATATCCTCTGTTTGTAGATATAATGTCATGTCCTGCGGCACGGATGAGTGCGATATCCTGCACGATCACCTGACGGCTTACTTCATACTGTGCAGCCAATGCCTTTCCCGGCACCGGTGCTGAGCTTGTCTTTATCTGATTTATAATGGCAGTTCTTCTTTCTGGTCCTGTCATCATGCCTCTTCCTTTCTAAATTGAAATCCATACTAATAATTGTTCTTTAACAATTATATCACTTTTACTCTACAGCATGAAGATTTTTCATCGAGATATCAAGAATCGGAGCGGAATGTGTCAGGGCTCCACTGGAAATATAGTCTACGCCAAGAGCTGTCAGGCGTCCGATGTTCTCTTTTGTTACATTTCCGGAACACTCTGTCTCCGCTCTTCCGTCAATGATCTTGATTGCTTCCTGCATTTCTTCTGTTGACATGTTATCGAGCATGATGATATCTGCTCCGGCTTCTACTGCCTCTTTTACCATCTCAAGGTTCTCAACTTCTACTTCGATCTTTCTTACAAATGGTGCGTAGTCTTTTGCCATCTCGACAGCTTTCTTTACGCTTCCTGCAGCTCCGATGTGATTGTCTTTCAGGAGTACTCCATCAGAAAGATTATATCTGTGGTTATAACCGCCACCAACACGAACTGCATATTTCTCGAAGATTCTCATATTAGGTGTTGTTTTTCTTGTATCAAGAAGTTTTGTTTTGCTTCCTTCAAGAAGTCCTGCAACGGAATGTGTATAAGTTGCGATTCCACTCATTCTCTGAAGGTAGTTCAGTGCTACACGCTCACCGGAAAGAAGTACGCGGATATCTCCTGTTACTTTTCCCATCAACTGACCGTTCTTTACTTCGTCTCCGTCTTTACAGTAAAGTTCTGTCTTTGTATCTGCATCTAACAGTTCAAATACTCTGCGGTAAACTTCCAGTCCGGCAATTATACCGTCCTGCTTACAGATCAGTTCTACTTCACCTTTTACATAGTCTTTCATAACTGAATTTGTTGTTACGTCTTCGCTTGAAATATCTTCTTTGAGTGCTTCAAGGATCAAATGATCTGCCTGAAGTGTCATTGTAATTTCGTTCATCTTTATATCTCCTGTCCTTGTCTCTATATTCTTTCTCTACTCTTCTCTTAACTTTTATTTTTTCAGCATAGATTAATATTATATCACTATTATTATGCCAATTCACGTACTTTTACTTCATTCTCTGTACCTGAGATTTTATTTGCCGCACGTTTGGCAAATACAAGGCTTTCCAGAAGGGAGTTACTTGCCAGACGGTTCGCACCATGTACACCGTTACAGCTTGTCTCTCCTACTGCATATAAATGTTCCATGGATGTTTTACTGTCTGAATCTACCCAGACACCACCCATGAAATAATGCTGTGCCGGAACAACCGGGATACATTCTTTTGTCACATCATATCCCTCTTCCAGACAATGTTGATAAATGTTCGGGAAATGACCCATGATGGTTTCTTTTCCAAGTTTTTCCATGGACAGCCAGACATGATCTGTGCCTTCCTTTTCCATCTCTTCTCTGATTGCCTTAGTCACAACATCTCTTGGAAGAAGTTCATTTACAAAACGTTCTTTCTTGCTGTTAAGAAGAACTGCACCTTCTCCACGGACAGACTCTGAAATAAGAAAGCGTCTTCCTGGTTTCTTGGAATACAATGTTGTTGGATGGATCTGTACATAATCTAAATGCTCTAAACGGATTCCGTGTTTTTCGGAAATAGTAAGTGCATCTCCTGTCAGATGTGGGAAATTTGTGGAATGCTTATAGCGTCCACCGATTCCACCGCTTGCCCAGATTGTATTCTCTGCATGGATTTCGAATTCATTTCCGTCTTTATCCTGTGCAAGGATTCCTTTGCATTCATCATTTTCTACAATGATATCTGTCATCGTTGTATATTCAAGTAATGTTACATTAGAAAGCTGCTTTACCTGTGCAAGCAGTTTACTTGTGATTTCTTTTCCTGTAATATCTGCATGAAACAGAATTCTCGGACGTGAATGTGCTCCCTCACGAGTAAATGCATAAATATCCTGAATCTCTACCTTTTCACCACCGTTGTCTGCGGCTTCATTTCCAGACTCATCTGCCTCCTGTTTTTGGAAATCTACACCATAGCCAATCAGGTCATGAATGATCTCTCTTGAGCTGCGGATCATAAGATCAACAGATTCTTTTCTGTTCTCATAATGTCCCGCTTTCATTGTATCTTCAAAATAACTGTCATAGTCATCTTTGTCATGCAGCATGCAGATTCCTCCCTGAGCCAGGAATGAATCACTGCTCTCTAAATCTGACTTTGTAATCATAATGATCTTCTGATCTCTCGGAAGACTCAGTGCGCTGAAAAGCCCTCCGACACCTGTTCCGACAATGACTACATCTGCTTCCATTTTCATAATAAATATCTCCATTCCGACAGCGACTGTCGCTTTGATCTCATTTTTTTCTGTGATCTTCGATTGCTGTCAATCCTATCTGCCCTCTGTTTACTTGGCCAGTTCTAACATTCTCTCTAACGGTTTCTTAGATTCTTCACGAAGCTTATCGTCTACAAAAACTTCATTCTCGCTTGTCTTTAATACATGAAGCACTTTCTCAAGTGTAACCTTCTTCATATTTCTGCAAATCGGCGTTGTCTCTGTAAAGTAAAATTTCTTCTCAGGATTTCTCTTCTGAAGTTCATACAAAACACCACTCTCTGTACAGATGATAAATTCTTTCGCATCTGATTTTCCTGCCTGCGCGATAATTTCTGAAGTACTTCCGACAAAATCAGAAAGTTCCAGAACCTTTGCCGGACATTCTGGATGAGAAAGAACCTCTGCTTCCGGATGTGCTGCTTTCGCTTCCTGAATCTCTTCAACCTCCATGTATTCGTGTACGATACAGAAGCCTTCATTATATATGAAGTTCTTTTCCGGAACCAATCCTGCAATATAATGTGCAAGGTTACGATCCGGTATAAAAAAAATATTTTTATTCGGAAGTGCTTTTACAATCTTCACTGCATTGGATGAAGTTACACAGACATCAGAATGTCTTTTCAGTTCTGCTGTTGAATTAATGTAGCAGACAACTGCAAGATCATCATACTCTGAACGAATCTTCTCGATTGTCTCCGCAGATGCCATATGTGCCATTGGACAATCTGCTGCCATATCCGGCATAAGCACTGTTTTCTCAGGATTCAGGATCTTTGCACTCTCGCCCATGAATGAAACACCGCAGAACACGATTGTTTTCTCTTTCAGACCAACCGCAACTTTGCTTAAATAGAAAGAATCTCCTACATAATCTGCAATTTCCTGAACTTCCGGTCTTACATAATAATGCGCCAGAATTACGGCATTTTTTTCTTTCTTTAACTGTTCTATCTCTTCTCTGATCGTCATAGCACGTACCTCTCTTATTCTCTCCTGACATAAAATTCTGCTGTAACACACTTTCATGTCTATTGCTCTGTTGATTTATTCTTGCCCATTATAACACTGTCGTTTACAGGTGACAAGACACTTGTTTTACAAAAACTTTACACCAGCAAGGTTTCTTTTGTGAAAAATGTAACATTTTATATAACATCGTTCTTTTTGTAGGGAAATGATGAGGGAATTTCCTCTATAAATTGCCGGAAAATAAAGATTTATCGTAGGGATTCTTTTTCAAGTTCGGACGAAATCAGATAGCGCTTATAAAGTTTCTTCTAACAGACAGACATTGAGGGATTGATGCAGGCTCCGGGTTCTGTATACAGGAAAGACTAAGAAAAACGAAAGATTACTAAAAACAAAGCAATGCTCGGCAAACTCGCTGCCGCTTCAGACAATTGCCTCGCATTGCTTTAACGTAACCTTCCGTTTTTCAAGACTTTCCAAGCACACAGAACAGTCACCTGAATCAATCCCTCAATGTCTGTCTATCGGTAAGTTTTCAGTGCTATCTGATTTCTGCTCTCTCGAAAGAAGAACTCTACTTGAGAAGTAGACGTACCGGATGTTCTATAGAATGATTCCCATTTCTTAAGCGTATTTACTTTAATAAAATTTAGCGTAGAAAACGATCCTTTTTCAGTAAACAGAAAACAGAAAATATGAACTTCGAGAAGTTTCATGTTAGAAGGATGGTACAGGGACGAAGACGAATGTGGAGCATGCTTGCTCATACTTGAAAAACAATGGATTGCGTTAAAGAAAGGATTGACAGCTGTCTGAGCGGCAGCGAGTTTGTCAATCCTTTCTTTGCTTTTAGCAGTCTGTTGTTTTTCCTAGTATGAACAGTATGCGTAACCCTGAGTCGGCGTTCCTGTACCATTCTTCTAACAAGCGACTTTCTAAAATAATATTTTCAGTTTTCGTCCGCACTCAAACAAGAATCTCTACGCTAAATTTTTATTTTCTCAACTGCCAGAACGCCACTGCACTTGCTGCTGCCACATTCAGAGAATCCACACCATGTGACATTGGAATCTTCACAGTATAATCGCAAGCTTTGATTGTCTCCTGCATAAGTCCGTCCCCCTCGGTTCCAAGAATCACTGCCAGTTTTTCTTCGCTCATAAGTTGCGGATCGTCAATACTTACGGAATCATCTGTCAATGCAAGTGCTGCTGTCTTATACCCAAGTGCTTTCAAGTTCTCGATCGCCTGAACTGGCCAGATTTCTTTCCTGTCGCATCTGCGTTCTTTATCATCCTGAATAAATGTCCATGGAATCTGAAACACCGTTCCCATACTCACTCTGGATGCTCTTCGATACAATGGATTGCTGCATCCTGAAGTCAGTAACACTGCATCCATATGCATCGCTGCTGCCGATCGAAAGATTGCTCCGACATTCGTTGGATTCATCACGTCTTCCAGAATGGCAATCCTGTTCTTTCCCTCGCAAAGTTTCCTGAAATCTTCCAGTGGTCGGCGTTTCAATGTACAAAGCATTCCTCTCGTCAGCTTAAATCCTGTCAATTGCGTAAGGACAGCAAACTCTGCTGTAAAAATAGAAGTACCTGTATTCTCAAATCTTGCAAGAACTTCCTGCGTCTCTTCATTTTCTTCCATCTGCTTCTTTTCAACCAAAACAGATATTGGAATATATCCGGCATCCAACGCCCGTCCAATCACTTTCGGACTTTCTGCAATAAAAAGTCCATCTTCCGGACGGTCTTTATTCAGAAGCTGTGCTTCCGTATAACGTGCGTAGACGTCCAGTTCCGATGCGTTAAAGTTGTTGATTTCTATAATATTTAACATATTCTCTCCACTTATTACTTATATTTTCCAATCAATTCTCTATAAAAATCCACCGTCAGATGAATCTTTTCCACAGATATATTTTCATTTTCTCCGTGCACAGATGCGTATTGCTGTTTATCTATATCGATTGGAGCGAATCGAATCACGGCACCGCCTTCATCCACGATCCACTCAAAACTGATCTGATTCTCTTTGAAATAGTCGAGTGCCAAAGCATTTTCCGATTCCATGATCTCCACACATTGCAATATCACACAATCTTGCAATCTCTTCGTCACTACATCCGGCTTTCTGCCTCATCCACCAAGAGATAAAGTCAGAACGCACGGTGCTCCAAAAGCTCTCTGATCTTGACTACAAACTTGTTTTTGATCTTTGGTTCATTCACAATTTTTGACATAATTTTTCCCCCTGTCTGTCGATAAAATTCCTGTTACTATTTTATCATACACACAGGGGGGAATAAAGATTAAAACACATATTAAATGATACCGTGATCCTTCGCCAATGCTTTAATACTGCGATCATAAGTTGCTTCTGCTTCTTTCGAAAAGAAACATCCCGGCACGCCTTCATTGTGATCACGATGATAAACTACACACGAAACAGACTGTTGTAAAAACCGAACATTTTACTACATGAGATGCCTCCAACGTCTCACTTAGTACCCAGGAAATGATTTTTCTGAAATATAGATCCATAATACTGGTAAGATATGCATATCCTCTCCTTTCTAACCATATACCTGGCTTATTTTTTTCTATATTTTAACGGAGAAACTCCATATGTTTTTTTGAAGCTTCTGATAAAATAGCTTACATTCTGATATCCACTCTGCATTGCAATCTCTGTAACAGGAGTATCCGTATCTTGTAACAGCTGTTTTGCATGCTCTAACCTTAAATGTGTTATATATTGCGAAAGGGTAATATGAAAATGTTCCTTAAAATATCGCGATATATATTTTTCCGAAAGATGAAACTGCTCACTAAATTCTTTTAATGATATCTTTTCCATAAAATTCTGCTGTATATATGAAATCATTTCTTTTTCTATCGTATTTCTCCCGCTTTTATCATTTTCAATTACAAAGCCCTTCTCCCACATTTCAAGAATAAACTGTAAAAGAATTATTTTTGTCTTTATCTGAACAGTTATTATGGACTCAGTTTTCTTATTTTTTGCCACATATATTTCAACCAACTGCTCACATAGTTCTTTTGCTGTATCTTTTACTCTTGGACTTATCATCAGATGACCATTTTTTAACGGCTCCAATAATTTATCATCCAACATGTCATTTATGCAAAAAGATATGTATTTTAACGGAAAAAGGAAAGTAAAATAATCCACTGTATCAGTCTGTGAACCCATAAAATGCAGATTACCCGGCGACACTACAAAAGCATCCCCGGGGGTTCCAATATAATTTTCTCCTGATATACTAACAGTCAAAAAACCGCTTTTTACATATATAATTTCCAGTTCATCATGCCAATGAACCGGTATCTGAAATGATTGTCCTTCATTTTTTATATGATATGTACTAAACGGATCATCCTTTGTACCATGTGGTTTATTTTCCTTTAATTCAAAGTACATACTCTCTCCTATACTTCTACAAGACCTTTACTCTTCCATTTTCCACTCTTCCATCTAAGTACCATTCCCACTGCTCTCGCACATTCGTCACCTGCCATAGCAATATATGCTCCTACAGCCAGAAGTCCCATGTGTATTCCGAGAAAATAGGTTCCGCCAACTGCAAACAAATACATAAATATCGCACCTAATATAACCGGAAAAAATGCGTCTCCGCTCGTTTTTAACGCCTGACCATATACAAGGTTTGTTACCCTTCCAAGTTCAAGAAATATATCTACTATTAACAACTTTACCACAAGATTTATCATCTGTATATCATCCGTAAATATATGCACGATAAAATGTCCGGCAAATGCAAAGGTCACGGAAAAGCATGTCGCTGTGATGATACCATATATCGCAGCTTTTCTCGTCCCCCTGTTACATTCCTCAAACTCTTTTGCTCCAATTCTCCAGCCGGTCATAATTGCATTTGCCTGAGCAAGGGCAGCTCCCACGCAATACGAGAAATTTGCAATCTGTATCGCATATGAACGCGCTGTAACATTCATTCCATCCACATCCATCTGATTCATAAAACGCACTATAAATGTCATTGCGATGTTGTAAAGTGCTGTTTCAAGCGCAGAAGGAAAACCAATCTTAACAATCTGTGCAAATATCTTTCTTGATGTAATTCGCTCAGGACTCTGCTTTGCTTTTATAAGTACAGCCCCCATGCCGGCTACAATAATAAGATTTACAACTCTCGAAATAACCGTGGCAACAGCAACTCCCATCACACCCCAGTTGAATGCAAATAAAAATACTGAATTAAGTATTATATTGAGAACATTTCCAACAACAGTTCCTATCAAAGAATGTTTTGTATATCCAAACACTCTCAAATAACTGGAGAAAATAGGAATCAGTGCATTTAAAAAACATGTGCCGCCAACAATTCTAAGATATATTTCAGCCGGCTCAAGCAAAGCCGGAGCAATACTTACGCTTCTAAGTATCCCACCAGAAAAAGTAGCAAGAACGACAGACATTATGATACCTATCAATGCATTGAATATAAGTCCAAGTTGCCTTGCCTGATATGCTATCCCCGGTCTTCCAGCTCCGATATTTTGTGACATAACGGCTATCATACCCGATGATATTACTCCAAACATAATAATAAAAACACTTATATATGTATTTGCTGTTCCCACTGCTCCTACAGCCTGATCACTTACAGATGATAGCATAAGCGTATCAACCATACCTGAAAGCATATAAAATAAAGTTTCTAAGCATATTGGCACAGATAGCTGTGTTAATGTTTTTCTTTCCGCTGCCATAGTTTTCTCCTCACATACAATTCAAGAATACTATATCAATAATACGATATATTTCTATGTAATTCTTGTATAATATCATGTGAAAATTGCACTATTTCTACTTTATCTTAAAGAGCACTGGGTGCGAGCTAAATTGATTACTCATGCTTACAAGGATTTGCAAATCAGGATAACTTTTTCCGTTTTCCCAATTTGAAACAGTTTGCCTGGTAACATGAAATAATTTGCCAAACTCCTCTTGTGTTAATTGATTGTCTTTATTCTTTTAACACCAGTTGGAAATGTTGCTAAAATACTGTTTAGATTTATCATACATACAAAATGGAAGTTATCTATTTCTCCTCTTCGTTAAGACCTAGTTCATTACATATCACTTGCTATCCCTGATACCTTATTCTTTCTACCAGTGTTTCCTTTTTCAGATTACTGCTTAAAACGCAGGAAAGTACAATCTGCAATAGGCCGACCAAAAAAATCATAATAAGAATTGGTACGATTGGAACATGATAGATATTCATTCCAAATATTCCATTATGTTTTGCATAGGAAAAAAGTGCATAGCCAAGCGGCAGACCAATGATCAAAGCTACGCATATGGTGCCAACCGTAAAAATCAGTCCCTGTAACTGCAGACATAAATTTAATTGTTTATTTGTCATACCCACAGCCTGTAATACACCATATTCCTGCTTTTTTGTCGTAATATTCATGATCATGGTGTTTGCCATATTCATAAAACCGATGAGTCCTACAACCGCCATAAACAGATAACAGCCGAGCTTCATCATGCGGGCTGCGAATTCTGCAGATTGTAACTGTGCATGATAGGTATCCATTTTTATATGCGAAGTATTAGAAATCAAAGTATTCAGACTCTGTTCCACAGATGCCACATCTTTTTTATCACAGTCCACCCACAGATAGCCATAGGCTGTTCCTCTCGGATTCATGGAACGATATACACCTTCCGGAATGACAAGATAAGTGTCCGCACTTACAAAAGATCCTGCAATCTTTCCCTGATAGGTATAGGTTCCACTTCCATTCTCAAAGTCAAATGCAATGGATTCACCCGGAGCATATCCATCTTGTTCCATCCACGTTGACCAGCCAAAGAAAATATCACCATTCTTTACCGCCTGATCATAATCCATAGAGCCAATATCCCCTTCTTGGCGCATAAAATCAAAATCCTTTTTACTCACAATAGTAGCCGGAAATCTTGTTCCATTCAGATTTACAGAGACAATCTCTCTCGTCATGACATCTGTCACTCCCGGAATGCTTTTGATTTCTTCAATCATTGAATCATTCAATGGATTATCCGTCAGAATCGTATCCAGATTATTCTCCGGATATCTTTCATCGTACTCAGCAGAATAGTCAAGCTGCAGTTCAAATTGTCCATGATTAACGGAAAGACGTGCTTCATGCTCCGTATCAATATTTCCTACATAATTAGAGATAATCACAAACAATGCGCAGGAAAGCCCCAGTGTGAGGATGGTACCAATGGTTCTTTTTGGATTACCCGTTATATTTGCCATTGCCATAGAAAACACGGTGACATTTTTTCTGCCATTTCGTTTTCCTTTTTTGTGTGTTTCTGCATTTTCTAAATACCGTGTTGCTTCGATAGGTGAAATCCGTGAAACAATTTTCATTGGTTTGCGCAGTGCCAAAGCAACGGTAAGAAATGATACGAAAATACATAGAAGTATAACAGGCAGGGAAAACAGTGGCACCTGCTGATTTTGGACTCCCATAGAGCCCGTTCCGGTTGATACAAGATTTCCCTGTTCTACCAGCCAGTTAAAACCGCATTTTGCAATCAGAAAACCAAGAAGCAATCCAACCGGTATTGAAAAAATTGTCAAAAAAATGCCCTCTCTGAAGATCAGTTGTTTCATCTGCTTTTTTGTCGCTCCCAGAGCCTTGATTTTTCCATACTCCTGTATCTTGTTGACAATACCGACCTGAAAAATATTATAAATGACCACAACAGAGAAAAGTACAATTGCAAGAATCAGAATTCCACATACCGCAATCGTTTCATAACTCGGCTGCAAGACCCATTGCAAATAGAGATCATTGACTATAACGTTTTTTTCTTCGATTCCACAAGATGCTGCAATCTGCTTTATAACCGGTTCAATATTATTCATAGATACATTTTCAGAATCGTTTAACGTAAAATAGATATTATACTGTCTGTCATTCTCTGCGACGTGCTCATCATAAAACTCCTGTGACCCGAAAGCAACATAAGATGCCTCGATGGTATACTCATTCCGGTCATATAGGATTCCGCTGACAACAAACTCTTCCGGCTTATATTCTGACCGCATCCCTGCACGGTAATCCAGTGTAACCGTATCTCCGACCTTTACATCATCATATCCCATTGCACGAAAAAAAGCTCTTCCGGCGGCAATTTCCTGCATTTTTTCCGGATACTTTCCTTCCTTTAACTCATATTCTTTATTATAAGGAAGCATTTTTCTTGCAGTCTCATCCATGCAGACAAACCCGCCTTTTTCATTGCCTTTTATGATGCCTTCTGTACACATAATTCCTATTGCATCTATTTCTGCACGGCGGCTTACTTCCTTTAACTGCGAGGCATCTGCTGCGACAAACAGACCATAATTGCTTCCATATGAGCCTGCCGCCTGACTTTTCTGCAAACGTATCATTCCATTTCCCACAGTACTGATAATCACAAGCAGCATCGTAGTCAGACATATGGACATCATAATCAGTATACTTCTTGTCTTGTTCTTTTTGTCATTGCTATATGCAATCCTGCTTATTGTCTTCATCTGAAATCCACCACCTGTCCGTCCTCAATCACCAGAATACGGTCAGCGACCTGTGCAATTTCGTCATCATGGGTAATCATTACAATTGTCTGTCCATATTTTTTTGCTGTCATCTTAAGCAGGGCAATCACCTCATCACTGGTCTTAGAATCAAGATTGCCTGTCGGCTCATCCGCAAATATAATTTCCGGACGATTCACCAGTGCTCTTGCAATCGCTACTCTCTGCTGCTGTCCTCCGGATAACTGATTTGGCAGATTGTAAATCCTCTTTTCAATTCCCAGAGTTGCAATAATATCATTTACATACGCTTCATCCACTTTTCTTCCATCCAGCCCCAGTGGCAGTACAATATTTTCCCAGACATTAACAGATGAAACCAGATTAAATGCCTGAAAAACAAATCCGATTTTTCTTCTGCGGAAAACAGCAAGGGCATCTTCCTTCATCCTGTATAAATCTTTCCCTGCTAAAGTAACACTGCCTTTTGTCGGGGTGTCTAGCCCTCCAAGCATATGAAGTAATGTACTTTTACCGGAACCTGACTTTCCAACAATTGCGACAAATTCTCCCTGCTCAATCTGAATGTCCACCTGATTGACCGCTTTGACCTGATTCTCACCTGCGCCATAAAACTTACAAAGCTGCTTGGTTTCTAATATCACACTCATGTGTTGCCTCCTTTTCAATTCTGTAAAGCGTACCTTTTCAGCACGCTTTCTTTGCCTGTTTATATATTTGGTCATTTTTCAACCTACATCCAAATTGTATCAGGATAATCTTTCATTTCACTTTCAAAAAACGAGCAGAAGTCTTACAGAATTGTAAGATTTCTGCTCACTTAAAATTTAACCAACATATGGTAATTGAATCACAAACGTGCTTCCTTTTTTCTTTTTGCCGGAGGTTACCGTAATCGTACCTGCGTGTTTTTCGATAATTTCTCTCGATAGAAAAAGTCCGATTCCTGTACCACTCTTTTCCATGACCTCCTTGGAACTTCCTCTGTAAAATCGTTGAAAAATTTTGTGATACTCATTCTGCGGAATACCAATTCCCTGATCCTCAATTTCCATTCTTACAAGATAGTTTCTTTTTTGTAATCGGATAAATATTTTTGAACCACACGGACTGTACTTGACCGCATTATCCAGAACGTTGATCACAGCTTCACCAAGCCACCTTTTATCCTGCATAATCGTGCATGTTTCCAGCTCTTTTTCATAGTCAAAAACGAATTCAATTTCTTTCTCATCCGCTTTAGGATAAGTGCGGTTCACAGCAGATATGACAGTATCCATAAGCGGAAGTTTTTTCTTATTAATCTGAATCAGTCCAGTTTCCATCTTGGATATTTCAAGAAGCGACTGCAATAATGTCTCCAGTCCATCCAGAGCACTCCGACAACGGATACGAAACTCCTCCTGTTCTGTAGCACTTAAGTCATTCTGCATCAGCACACTAAAACATGTATCCAAAGCTGCAACCGGTGTCTTTAACTGATGAGAAATATCAGAAACCATTTCTTTCGTGTTCTCCTTTTCTGCCCTTGCTTCTTCCTTTATCAACTGAATATGATGTCCGATTGCTTCAAGCTGGTCATTCAATTTTTCCAGTTCTGCATGATTTTCCGTTTTCAGTAAATCATCAAATTTATTTTCACGGAATCTGATCAGAATTTCTTCCAACTGGTCTAAAATTTTCTGATAACACGCATCTTCTTTTTTCTTCCAATAAAGTAAAAAAGTCAAAAGAAGCACGCATATCACAGTGCTTACAGCACCGGTCACCATAACCTGATGCCGGAATTGCGAATAAAATGCATTCCCTTTATTCCCCCAGTATCCATATTGCTCCAATAATCGCCTTCCCTGTTCATTAGTTTCAATATCCTTATCCTTAAGCAATTCCGAAACAGCATCCAGCCCGGAAAATTCTTCCTTTGCAGCAATCTCTGTCATAAGATTCATTTTATATTTATAATCTTCATAAAACACATACGTGGTAAAGCAATTTAATATTGCAAACAATAATATGACAGGTAATACCAAGGAGAGTACTACTGTAATCTTCTTGCGATATCTCTTTGTCACTGCCTTACCTCCTGATTCCATATATACCCAAGACCTCTGATATTCTTTATATAGACCGGTGCAGCCGGATTGTCTTCAATTTTCTCACGGAGCCTTCTGATATTGACAGCGATTGTATTTTCATCCACAAAATCCCCTTCCAGATCAAACACATTTTCCAATATTTGTGTTTTTGAAAGAATCTGTTTCGGATTCTGAAGAAAAAAAGTCAGCAATTTCAACTCCGTTTTTGTCAGACTGATTTCACGACTCTTTATCAGGACTTTCATTTCTCCTGCAATAAATACGATATCTCCCGAAATCATCTTTCCGGCTTCCGTTTTCTCCTGTCTGCGGCGAAAATGTGCTTCTATTTTCAAAAGAAGTACCGAAAGACTAAACGGCTTTGTAATATAATCATCTGCCCCTGCTTCATATCCCATGACCTGATCCATCTCCTGATCTAGTGCTGTAAGACAAATAATGTATGTATTATAATTGCATCTCATCCACCTTACAAATTCCAGTCCATTCCCATCCGGAAGATTCACATCACAAATGGTAACATCCACATTATTATCACTTGCAATTCTTTTCGCTTTTTTCACTGATTCTGCTGAAAAAACCTCATATCCGGATTTTTTCAGTGAAAATGTAATTCCACGATTTAAATTTTCATCATCTTCAACCACGAGTATACCTGGCATAACATATGCACCTCTCTTTATTAACTATTCATCTTAAAATGCTTCAATGCCTCCACAATTGCACTTTCTTTATCTTCTGGGCACTGTGGCTGCCTGCTATCTTCATTTTTAGGTAAATTAGGACTTGGAACAAGTTCCAAGTCTGTCGCGGCAGTCGTCGAATTGCCCTGCAAGCAGTCCATTCTCCTCGTTACAACGCGCAAATTCTTTCCAACTTCAATTCCGCATTTTTTCCTTACCTGTGAAATATACAGATTGGAGACCTTCATGCCAGCATTATGTTCAGCCACATACTTCTTTATCTCATCATATGTTGACTTAGTCTCTGCAGATGTTATATCCACATCATCAAGTTCAATCGTGACATTAATATAATCATCTGGTTTTTTGTTGGGACAAAAGAACAACCGTCTCCACATGCGGTGAAAGTTACTTCTTATACTAAATAGCGAAACCGTAGTCTTTTGCGAAAAAGTTCATGTCCCACTTAGGGAGATAGCGTTTACCCCAGCTAAAACCACTTACTTCTTTGTATTATCAATTCTTATATCATTCAATGGTAATGATTTGAATAATTTCAGTACTTTTTTCGCTAAAGTCTCCAACTCCTCAATTTGCCTAAGTAACATATCAGCTTCATCTTTAGCTTCCTCCGCCAATTCAGCAAATGCGTTACTTGCTGCACTCATAGCTTTATCTACATAATAATCTAATTTTTCATCATAAGCCTCAGCATAGCATTCACTAAGATATTCATCCACGAAATCTTGTTCATCAAACTTAGCCAAATCATAGACACTTCCCATAAAAAGCATCTCCATATTTTCAATCGTATGGCTTGCTTCTTCTATCACAGTATCCAAATTATCAATTCCCTTTTCATAGAACACACGCAAGTCAAATATTTTATTAACTCTTTTTAATAATTCCAGGTATTGATAACATATCTCCTTTGCCTTCTCTAAGTCTCTTGTGTGTAAAACACTGCTTGTAGTATTATAATACCATTTTTCTATTCCCCTATGATCTGAGAGTAAATAAAACATCTGATAATACTCTTCATGCATTGCTCCAAACATTGCAATACTCTTTCGTATTGCCGTTTCTAAAAACAAAAGTTCTTCATCTGTCTTATATTCGCTAGAACTATCAATAATCCACGGAAACACTTCCTCTTGTAGAAATTCAATAAAATCAACATCTCTGCTTATAAAGCCCGACTCAAAATTGTCTACACTTTCTTCAGAAAAGTTTGACGATCCTACATACGCAATATTATCAGTCATAATAATTTTTGCATGATTTGAAAAACAAAAATAAACCTCTGCTTTATCCGCAATCTTTTGTGGAGACAACTTACTTTTATATAATGAAATGCTTCTTTTGGCCTTATCTGCATAGGTTTTTCCAAAATAGGATTCCCAACGTCCCGGAATATTTGATACAATACATATCTCTGTATCTTTTTCACAATCCTTCAACGCTTTTAATAAGACATTTTGGTCTTTTGAAATATTATACGTCAAAATATGTATCTGACTTGCATTTTTAAAGTCCTCGATAACAGCAGAATATGTCAGTTCATCTTTCGACATAATAAACTCTGCATCTTCAAGCCTCTTTGAAATTATCATTAACAATATACCTCGTATGCTATAATTTTAATTATTTTCTTTTAGCAAAACTCTCAATTATTTCTCTATCTGTTCTTTCTTCTGTTGGATCATCAGAAAAGAAAAAACTCAAGTTTGTATCACTAAAATATCTTTTGTACAAATCTGGTCTTAATATTTCTGCCTTATTGCTATTTTCAACACTTCTTCCATTAGGCGTCCCATCTTCTTTTTTACCATTTCTTCTAACATCAAAACAATATATCGCATTAGGATTATTGCCCTCTGTTCTTCTTCCAATAAGTAGCCTCTCTTCTGAAGACTTCACAATCACCTTTTCTGATGGTATATAACGTGAAAATATAGCAGAAAAATCTTCAAACAAATCTCTATTGGCGTTACCTTTTTCAACACCGAAAAATTCACAGAATTCATACGCACTATCAAAATGTACATTATAAAAATCAAGATATCCCTTAATTGATACATTTACATTTTCCTGCTTTATAAATTCAACCGTTGCCTTTGCATACTTTGAAGGTCTTTTTTCGTTTTCTCTATACAATTTTAAGATAACAATATAATTCTTATTTTTATATGGAAAGAAAAAAGAATCAATAACCCATTTTTTTATTTCCATATCTTTTAACAATAATGGTAAATTTTTGAATCTTATCTCTTTTTTCAGGTCAGACATCTAATCCTCCCTAATATCTATGTACAAGACAGAAGTTTTTAATATATGCTAAAAATATGTCAACCGAAATACATTTTACCTTTTTCTTGCTGATGCTGCCGCCTCTTTCCGTTCTTTATCGTTCAGTTGAAAAATCATATGAAATACTTTCATCCTATTACCGGTTTCAGGAACAACATGTTCGCTAGTAATCATTAAAGTATCCCTCTCCCCGATTCTTTGAATTCTGATTGGCTGAAAATCCCCTTTGATACTCTTCAACTTATTCTCTATTTCATCAAATCCTTTTTTTAGGGACATTTCTCTATTCATAGATAACGTAATACCAAATTCGAAATTAGGGTTTAAATATCCCATCAACTGGTTATATTGATTTGTAAAGTTTTCGATATATTTATTCTCAAGCACTGCATAATCTGTAACATGTCCGTCCTTCTCTGCGTATATATATAAATCTGTTTCACCCAATTTTTTAATAGCTCGCCCCATTGTAAATTCACGTGAAATGTGCAAATCATACTTACTATTCAGACTTCCTGCAATAGCATCTTGGATATCTGCAGTAATTTCCACTTCATCTCGATTTTCAAAATGGACAATACGTTTCTGGAAACGTTTAATCACAGATATCAATTCCATTACAATATTCTCGGACAATGAATTACACAAACCTCTATTTTTCTCGCTCTGCGTCTCCAAATATCTATCCCGCAAATCACATTCCATTAAATCAATGTAATCATCAAGATTATCATGTTGAAAGAACATTTCTAGCAACTTCGGATTTCTAAGATATAACATAACCATACTACTCAATTGTTCTGGTAAAAAATCATGATCTTGAAAACAAATATAATAGTATTCTTCAAAATCCTGTATCAATTTTAAACTATTCTTTCCATCATCATAATTTAAATCTCTTTTAAGCTCATCGTCTATGGGATTTATTATTAAATCATCTTCATCATCTGTACAATCTTCCCACCAGCATAATATTGCATATAGCAAATATTCATATTTAGGCTTAATAAAATCCCTGATATTTTTTGAACAGATAATTTCATATAATTCATTGACGGCATTTCTACACTCTTGCGGTTTTCTCATAAGATAATCTCTTGGAAAAAATCCATCTAAATCAAACTCCGGATCTGTTTCAAGAATATCTATTAATACCCGTACTATATCCCGCAAATTACTATTAACGTACTTTGTTATCCGCATCCCAAGACTTGATAAATTATCATAATCCACTATATCAATTTGAATCAAAATACTCATCCCTTCTTGACAAGAAAATCTTATTCCGTTCATTATATTTTACCACATCAATCTATATTTTACTATCTGGAAAAAGTGCAAGAAAAAAAGCCGATCAGGAATCGCAACTCCCAATCGACATCTTTTCTTACTCCTCTTCATTTTTGCATTCAATCTCCGTTCCGTCCAGGAAGACCATCAACAATGTTCCATCTTCAAAAACCTTGATGTGGTCCAGTGTTTTCAGCATGAAGTCCGTATCCATCTCCGTCAAAGGCTTTGCCCCATCGATATATTCTATGAACTTCTCTGCCCGATAACTTTCCAAGAGGTTCTCGCTCTGCAGCTGTTCCGTCCACTGCTCCATAAAGTCCTCTCGGTTCTCCACCAATGCGTTCCAAGCCATCAGATAAGCCTTTATCAGCGTTTTTTCCTCTACATGGCGGCTGGCACATCCCATAACTCCTTTGACCTTGTAGCGTTCACTACATTGCCATACCTTACGGTCAACTCTCGTACTACTCCGCCAGCCTTTCCGTGCAAATACTTTATTACAGTCTCCGCAAATTATCTTGGATGCAAATGGATTGCTTTCCGGCAGGTGGGAATAGGAGTTTGTCCCATGCTCCTCCAGATACTTTTTCCTGCGTTTTATTTCAAGCTGTACACATTCCCATATCCGCTTTGAAATGATGGCATCGTAGTCATCCTCCACATAAAACATCTGAATTTCTCCTTTGTTCTGTGTACGTTTCTTGGTGAGGAAATCCACCGTATAACTTTTCTGCAGCAAGGCATCAACCTTGTATTTTTCATTCTCCAACATACTCATTAAGGTTGTGGACTGCCACTTCGTACCGCCATCCCAATTTTTCACACCTTCCCGTTCAAAAATCCTCTTGATGTAATCGGTTGTTTTTCCGTCCATGAATTCCTGATACAGCCGAACCACAATCGGCTCCTGTGTCCTATTGATTACCAGCTTCCCCGTTTCATCCGTATCGTAGCCAAGAAAACGCTTTGTACTCATTTTTTGCTTCCCTGTCTCAAACCTTCTGCGGATTCCCCATGTGCAGTTCTCTGAAATGGATCGGCTCTCGTCCTGTGCCAGTGAGGAAAGAATGGTAAGCAGCACTTCACCCTTTGCATCGAGAGTATTGATATTTTCCTTTTCAAAAATAATCCCTATCCCCAAATCTTTCAACTCTCGCACATAGTTCAAGCAATCCAGCGTATTTCTTGCAAATCTGGAAATGAACTTGGTAATAATCATGTCAATTTTCCCCGCCCTGGAATCAGCAATCATACGGTTGAATTCATCCCTCTTTTTGGTATTGATTCCTGAAATACCTTCGTCTGCATAAGTTCCTGCATATTCATAGAGTGGATTCTCACTGATGTAATTTGTGTAATAATTGACTTGGTTCTCATAGCTTAATAACTGTTCTTCTTGGTCGGTTGACACTCGGCAGTACGCTGCCATCTTCAATTTCTGCACTGACTGTGCTGTTCCTGATTCCGCAGTCGAAATCTGCTTTACTGGTATAACAGTAATGCTTCTTGCCATTTTTAACCACCTCCTCAATCACTGTCTGTTCCGTAATGTTCAAGCC
Source organism: Mediterraneibacter sp. 210702-DFI.5.30 (assembly GCF_020560115.1). Taxonomy (NCBI): domain Bacteria; kingdom Bacillati; phylum Bacillota; class Clostridia; order Lachnospirales; family Lachnospiraceae; genus Mediterraneibacter; species Mediterraneibacter sp. 210702-DFI.5.30. The sequence goes on along the minus strand of NZ_JAJCME010000001.1, from coordinate 140,318 downwards.
CTGCAATTCGACATCATCAATCCTTATCCCTTTACACGCCTTGACTCCCTTTTCAATGTAGGTGCTGCAAAGCCATTGGATTTTCTTCTTGTAAACCTGTCTGCGCCGGAGCGTTTTTCCGCAGTAAGGACAAATCAACATTCCACTTAGGGGATAGCGGTTTTGGAACTTCATTGTGCTGTCCTGCCCGATATTCCTGTCACGCTTCCTCTGTTCCCTGACTTCCTGCACCTTTTCCCATACCTCCGGCGATACAATTGGCTCGTGATTTTCCGAAATGTAATAACTCTGCACTTCCCCATTGTTTTTCCTTGTATGGTTTCTTTTATTTTCAGGGGTGTAATACTTCTGCAGATGAAAATCCCCTTTGTATTTCTCATTGCAAAGCACCCCATTGATGGTCCCGCTTTCCCATGTAGTTCCCGTCACCGTTTTCACGCCCAGGTAATCAAGCAGCTCGCCAATCCTTGACGAGCCAACATTCATTAGATAAAGGTCAAAAGTCAGACTGACAATTTCTGCTTCCTTTCGGTTTACAATCAAATCCCCATATTCGTTTTTGTCATAACCGAGGAAGCGGGAAGTGGTAATCATCACTTCCCCTCTCTCAAACTTCTTCCGAATGGACCATTTATTGTTTTCATTCATGCTTCTGCTTTCTTCCTGAGCAAAAGAAGCGAGGACGGCAAGCATCATCTCACCGTCCCCTGATAGAGTGTTAATGTTCTGTTCTTCAAAAAAATACCGACACCCAGTTCCTTCAGTTCTCTTGCGAACTTTAGAACGGTGACGGTATTTCTCGCAAACCTCAATATAGATTTTGTAATAATCAGGTCAATCTCTCCTGCCCTTGCCTTCTCCATCATTCTCTGGAACTGTGGTCGGTTCTCACAATAACCGGATATGCCTTGATCAGCAAATACTCCGATAAATTCATATTCTGGATTTCCGGTAATCAGTCTCTCATAGGTTTCCATCTGATTTTCAAGAGAGTCTTCCTGTCTTCTTCTATCTGTGGAAACTCTGGCATAAGCACAAACCCTTTTCTTTTGTAAGACCGAAGCTGGTCGTTTGTTAATCACTTTTACTCGCACGTTACATCACTTCCTTCAAAAAACCTTTTCTGGAACTCCTGAATCCTTCGGAAAATGGCTTGTGCATCCTCTACCTTGTCAATGCACACCACATCCACATTTTTCTTACTGCAAATCAGCATGAACTCCATAAACTGTCCCCAGTTACGGGCAATCGTGGCAGCCCTCATGGTAACCACCACATCTATCTTCTTTGCTGCGATTTCCGCTTTCAGACGATTAAATTCTTTTCTGTTCGGGTCGGCTCCTGAAGCTTCCTCAAAGAATATCTGCAAATCACATTTCTGTTTTCCATATTCTTCTTTCAACCGCCTCATTACATCGTCCAGATATTTTTCATAGTCTCTGTCACGATGGTTGACTCTGCAGTAAAAAGCCACCCTATTTATCGTTCCTGCAATCACCATATAAATAAGTACTCCTTTCGTTTTTGGTAGTGTATAAATCACTCTAACCCCCTGTAAAGTCAAGCAATTCTGCGGTTTCCACCCACTCTTTTTCCACTCTGTCCAAACTTATTCGATAAAAAAAGACCAGACATTTCGCCTGATCTTTTCATACTAATCACTTATTTTTTTCGCAACTGCAATATTGGTACAACTTTTTCCTCTACCTTTAAGGTATCTGGACGCAAATGAAGAAGTTCCTCCATATCTTCTGGATATAAAGTCACTCCATTTTTTTTGAATAAATCCAATATTTCTTTCGCCGTAAGTACATTTTGCTCTATCAGTAAATCAATGGCTCCTTGAAATATATTTTCATTCAAGGAATATGGTACATCGCCAGGTTCTTTAATTCTCCACCCATTTTTTGAAACTTGACGCATTAAATACTGATACTGGTTATCAGACATAATGCCCAACTGGTGTGTCCGGTAAATCATTGCCTGAATAGATACCTTCCACTTATTTTTTAAGAACTGATAATATTTTAAATCTGTAGGATATGAAGCAATGTCTTTACCAAAGCTGTCTTTAGGTAACAAAAATGCACTCGCAAACATGTTCGCCTGACGTTCTCTTGCTTTAAACTCATCTTTTGTTATAGCTTCCAGATCCTCACTCCATGGATGCAATAATATGTGTCCCAACTCATGAGCCATGTCAAAGCGAATTCTGCCTTCTGGTCTGTTTCCTAATGCAACTGCAATAAAATAAATATCATTTCCCGCCACTATAGTTCGCTGACTAAACGCATCTATTTTATCTTCGTTGGTATCAAATCCCGTTACAATTATTCCATTTTTTTCTAAAAGATACTGTAAATCCTTTATTGGTCCAGTACCAATATCCCAATATTTTCTTACCTGAGCAGCAATATCCTCTATTTCTTGAATTGCATCCTCGTTCTCACACTCAAATACATCATCACATCCTACAAAATCAACACTTGGTAAATTCATTTCAGGAAATGAAATGAATTCCAAAAGTATCTCATACATTTTTGCTACATATTCCAACTTAATACTCTGCGCTGTTCTATCTTTCTTTGTAGCACTTGCCAATGAACGAAAATAGGTTGTTTCTGTTTTTGCAGCATAACTATCCTTTTGAAAAAAGTAATCATACGGAAAGTTAAGCTCTGATGCCAAGAGCCTAACTTTCATATAATCTGGTGTGTTATTATCATTCTCATATAAGGAAATTGACTGCTTACTGATTTCAGTCCGCTTCGCTAATTCAGTAAGCGTCAACCCTCTATACATTCTTGCACTTCTTAATCTCTCACCGTAAAACTTTTTTTCTATCATAATCAATATCTCCTGAATTTATTTTCAGGCCTTTTTCTCGATTTCCCGAAGCTTTGGCTTTATACCACTCTTTATAGCAACTAAGCCCTTCTTATCCGGCTTCGCATCTTCGTCTGTATCTTCTGAAGGCCCAATATCTGTAAGCCGTGCAAAGTCTGGTTTAATATATTGCATAAGAGACGCTTCATCTACAATATTAAAATCTTTATCTAAAAACCGCAGTTTAATATCTTTGATTTCCCCATTCTCCGCTTTATATGCAATAATATAATGTTTATAATCTTCTTCTACATTAATCATTCCCTGACTAATTTTTTCAAAATCCTGTTCCAACACATCTGTATCAAAAATCGTGATTCCAAAATCTTCTAATGTCATTTGTCTTTCTTTCGCAATACAATCCTTATTTTCGACATAAAGAACTGATTGTAAATAGTGTGGATTTTCACGATTTTTCTTTTTGGGAACGCCAGACAATGTACCTTCTGTCATTATCGAATAGGTAATATGCTCTTTTCGATCAATGACCATTCTTCCAGACCAACCATACCTCTGGAAAGGAACAAGATCGATATCATCTTTCACCACATGTGTTCTTAAGTTTGTATTGATATTGTCCCCTCTTAGAAGTATAATCGCATTATTAGTTTCCCGATGATTTTCTCTTAAATATTGTTGCAAATCATCCCCGATAGCTTTCTCAATGCAATAAACAATTTTTCTGAGTAAATCATCATTGATTACAATTTGAGTATTTCTATTCACGTCCAACAAAATTACCTCCTGACTTTATTCTGTTTTTAATTTTTACATAAAATATTATTTTTGTCAAGTGGCGCTTCGTTTTCTTTTTAATTTGTATATTCCAATGTTAATAACTAAATCCTGTGAACATAATCCAGTGAAATCCATCCATCACGATTTTTCTGATAAGATTTCAGAAGCCCCCAAAGGCTCGCACCCTTGCCTTCTGCTTCTTCCACAATAGTGAAAGCACCTTTTCCGGTGTACTTACCTATTTTGTCGTAGTCTGTTCCCGGATCCTTGCGGATGTTCAAATCTTCGATGGATACTCTCACAAGATACGGTGTAAATGTATCATTGGAATAAATCACTTTACCGGATTCATCAAATACGGAATATCCTTCATTTTCATCTGCACACCTCTTGGCATTTTCCAAACTATGGAATGCACCTTTCTGCGTGTCAAAATCTGCCCATGTCTTACGCACACGGTACCAGACTTCCTCCGGTTCTGCTGCCTCGCTCTTAATTCCAATCATAGCATTTAAGATTGTAATAATCTTTGCACCATATCCGGCTCCTGCTGCCCATCCTTTTCCGGCTGGATTTTCTTTCTGTCCAAGCCACTCCACATATTCCGCACAGTCTCTTGCGACATACTTGAAGCGTGGATCAACGCATTCATTCTTCAAATCCACTGTGAAGCATAGGTTTTCAAATGCTGAACCTGCGCCCTGATACCAAGCTGTGGTGTATCAAAGAAATTTCCCTTCATTCCATTAGACGTCACTCCCATACCACAGAAGTTATTCTGGTCGAGCGTTACTGCAGAACCAGAAAATCCGAAATTACCTGTTTCCAGACAAGACTGTGCAAAGGCAATATCACCACGGACACCCTCTGCCTTGCCTTCTGAAAGGTAAAGGGGAATCAGGACCACCCGTCCAACGGGTGGTTTGCTCTAGGGCTATAAGCCCTTATTACTAGGCCAGCGTCTCAAGGCACTGGCTTTCTCTTTAGGCTATGGAAATTCTGTTTGCACAGCCTTCCCACAGCTCCGTTCAAGCCATATTGCTCTTAACTCGTCGCTACCCCTTAAGGGGCATTGTTACTACTTGGCATTAACCCTTAAAAGGGGCTTCATATTCTTTTACACTTAACTTATCCATTGCTATATCGTGCTTTTCTTGTTCCTAGATATATTTCTTTATTGTTGCCTCATTTAATCCTACTGTGCTAACATAATACCCTTCTGCCCAGAAATGACGATTTCCAAATTTATATTTTAAGTTTGCGTGTTTATCGAATATCATAAGTGCACTTTTTCCTTTTAAGTATCCCATAAATGATGATACGCTTATCTTTGGCGGAATACTTACTAACATGTGAATATGATCTGACATTAGATGTCCTTCAATAATTTCAACACCTTTATAACTGCACAATTGTTTTATGATATCTCTGATATCCTTTTTGTATTGATTGTAAATTACTTTTCGTCTATACTTTGGTGTGAAGACGATATGATATTTGCACATCCATTTCGTATGTGCGAGTGAATATTCTTTCTTCGCTATAAATTACCTTTCTTTTCTACAATATAGCCTGAACAACTTTATTGTACACGGAAAGGTAATTTTTTGTATAACAATCGACGCGCACCCGCATAGCGGGTGGTTTATTGTTTCGTCCATCTACATTTTTCGGATCAACGAAAAATGTAGATGGACTCAACAGACTAAAGTCCATAACAAAAGAGGGAGAGACCCGCAAGCTCTCCCCCGCCTGTAGACTTCGCAAGTTTCTACAGAACGATCACTGAACTTAATATACGTCATTTTAAATGTCCCGTCAATACGCTAAAACATTCTTAGCCATATCTGCTCAGAAGTATTCTATGCTGTTTTTTCTTCTTTATTCTGTTTTTATTCTTACAAATTTTTATACTGTATAATCTTCTATTGTACCAATCGGATATAAGTTATATTGGTTTATCCGGCAACAAAAGTAATCTATCTATCACCGGATGAATAATTGAAGTTTCTGTAATTTGATTAATTGCACAAAGTTTCTTCCCTGCATCTTTACTAGATGCTCCGCAGTGATAAACCAGTTCTGTTTCCTCACCATAATCAAGTACAATTAACCTGTCATGACAATCGGGATTAGGCTTAATCCGAAGAGCCGGATATTCATTTTGAAAATCTGTCACTAAAGATTTTGTAAGAAATCCCTTCCCACCTTTTCCATTTTCTGTGAACAAAACAACCTCCACACCCTCAGCCTTCTGAGAAAGATGTTGTAATGACTTTGCATTCATATAATCATCCACAACATAGATTGATTTCTTTGCTTGCTGATAGATTTCTATGTAAGCAATGTCAGCCTCTAACTTTTGGCCTTTATAAATCACAAAATTCTTCTTGTCTTTATCAGTAATAAAATTATCTGCTAAGATAGTCACATCTTTTTGAATTGAATCTACCTTATTCTCCATTCGATCCTGCCTCTCCGTTATCGTTCCAACCTTTGCTGTTAAAAGATCCATTTCATTTCTAGTAACAAACTGCTGATTCTGCCTAATATAGTGACGCATCTCCCTGAAAGTACGCATAATAAATATACTCTGTTGTTCCGCCAATTCTCCACGAAGAACTGTTGCAAGCATATAAATTCCTTGCTCTGTAAATGCGTATGGTAAATATCTACGTCCGCCTTCCTGCCCAGCAAAAAAATCCTTTTTCCGTGAGGTCACAATTTGTGACCTCACGGAATCAATTTCACTATTAGATAGCCGAAACATAAAATCTTCTGGAAATCTTTCTATATTTCTTTTTACTTGTTGATTTAACTTTTTTACTTCATAGCCATAAATTTCTGCCAAATCTTTATCTAGCATTACCTGCTGTCCACGAATTATATACACTTTACTACGAATATCATCTGTAGTAATCAATTCTTTTGTTTCTTCCATTCTTCCTCCAAACAAATCGGTTACAATTTCTATAAGCTTCTTATGTCGTTCCTTTATCGTGAAGTCACAATTTGTGATTTCACAGGTTAGTCCTCCACTATACGCTCCATCTGCTCCAGCTTCTGCAATGCTTTCATATACGCCATCAATCTTTTATACTGCTCATCTCCAAGGCTGTGAATCTGTTTCAAAATTCTAATATCCGCTTTAGTAACTTCATAATCCATATCTGCATCTTTATATTCCGGATCAATTTCTTTTCCCGTTAAAAGTTGATCAGGAGTAATTTCTAATGCATCACATATTGAAAGCAAACAATCCGCTTTTGGATTTGTCTTTTTCTTTTTCCAGTCACTGATGTTACTCGTTGCAATTCCAGTTCTTCTTGAGAGTTCCAACTGCGTTATATTCTTCTGCTCCATCACATAAAAAATTCTTTCACTGATAATCATCTTTTTCTCCACCTGCATTTCATTTATCCGTATTTTCATATTTTAATTCCGTATTTACGGTTATAATATCATGCAACAACTTTTCTTTCAACAGATATTTTTGTATTTCTTCTCTCCGATAAAATTTGCCAGATCACTCCGGGCATCTCTTTCTTTTAAAACTACTTTATTCTTAACCATAAATTTAAGGCGGGCAACTTGCCCGCCTTAAATCTTCAAATTATGCTTTGATTTTTCCAGAAAATATTTTACTTACTTTGTTTTTCATGAGTATGAATACAATTTTTACCTATTTCCGTATCTGCGAAAACTTTTATAAATAAAAGGCAGTAAGGCTATTGCCATCACTGTATACATTACCATTACAAGCGGAATTTGTCGAAATACACAATTCCCAATCTGATAAATAAGTGGGACTTTTACACTTGCCTGTACATTTGTCAAAATTGTTGGTATCAAATTGAAAAGCGTTGTATACCCAGAAAGTGCCCGTCCTATAAATGGCAATAAGCAATATAAAAAGAATGGAATGCAAACAGCGACACTAATTGTATGCATTTTAGCCGCTACTAACATAGACACTGAAGCCGCCAGCATACTGGCTATAAATCCACATACAACTGTCAACAAATAGTATTGTCCATATGACATAATGTAAATACTATATGCCTGATACATTTGATAGGGTGTATTCATACCACTGGTTCCCATAATTCCAAAACAAATCACACTAAGTAATATAATTCCCATACAATAAATCATAACTGTCGTAACTATTCCTGCCAGTATTTTTGTTTTAACAGCTTTTGTACGTCCATACTTTGTAGAGAAAAATACTGCATCTGCTTTTGTCTGAAAATCATCTGCAAATATTCCAGCACAAATAAAACCAACTATGATTGCCAGAATAATGGAATACGTTTCTACATACATAATCATAGTATCCCACGAACTATAAGATTCGTATTCTACTGGTAATTTTATTTCATTGTATTTCTTTTCCAAGTATTTTTTCTGAACAGAAGTCTTTCCATATTCTTCTGCCATCTTTTCCATATTTTTATGATAAGTGTCATAAAACTCTTGTATATTTTCTTCTGTAATTTGATTTAGAACACTTTCATCATATTCTGCATCCGGTGTTAATACCGATATTATAAAACCCCTAATATCATCTATCGGTTGTAATGTCGTTCCATAAATCGCATTTTCTTCTGAGGATTGTGTCATCGCATTTTTATTTTGTTCTATAACCTTTCCAAGTTCATCTTCTGTCAATGTACCTTTCCATGCTCGTCTGTTATCTGTAAGTTTTCTTGTTGCCATAATTCCAGTACTAGCATTTCCATTCTCATCCACATAGCGATTACTTGTAACTGCAAATCCGCTAAAAATGACAGCAAGTATCAATGCCAATCCGATTGCAAATACATTAATTTTCTTTGAAAAAATTCGTTTTAATTCTAATTTAAGCATCTTGTTTTTCCTCCGATTTTTCTCCAAAATAAAATAGAAATGCATCTTCCAGATTTTTTTCTACAGCCACAGCATCTTCTGTTGGCTTTTCTATTGAAATAATTCTAAGCTCTGCTCCGGTTTTTGTTGTTTTTATATTTCCAACCAAATATTCATTCATACATTTGTCTATCATATTTCTCGAAACATTACATTGCCATACCTTTTCTTTCATAGAAGATACTAAATCTTCCGCAGTACCTGCATAAAAAAGTTCTCCATCTTTCATTAACATAATGTTATTCGCAATGTATTCAATATCCGATACAATATGTGTAGACAAAAGCACCAAACGTTCTTCCGACAATTCACTAATTAAATTACGAAAACGTATTCTTTCATTCGGGTCTAATCCAGCGGTAGGTTCGTCCAAGACAAGAATTTGCGGATCGTTTAACATCGCCTGTGCTATTCCTACACGTCTAACCATTCCTCCAGACAAATTCTTCATTTTTCTTTTACTGAATTTTTCCATTCCTACTTGATTTAATAATTGCTTCACTTTATTTCTGGCAAACGGCATTTTTAACCCTTTTATAGAAGAAATGTACATCATGTAATCATATACGGTCAAATCTGGATAATATCCAAAATCCTGTGGTAAATATCCCAGAACTTCTCGGTATTCACCTCCTAGTTTCCATATATCTTTACCATTCCATAATATTTGTCCTTCTGATGGTTGAACAATCGTACAAAGCATACGCATTAATGTGGTCTTTCCTGCTCCATTTACTCCAAGCAGTCCATAAATTCCTTTTTCCATAGCACAATTCACTTTATTAACAGCATTTACTTCTCCGTATTGTTTTGTTACATTTTTAAATTCTAATTTCATACGTGTAATCCTCCAAAATTTTTTCATCAAATACCAATGACTTCTGAACACAAAAAATAAAATATACAAAAGTCAATATCAGCATAGCCACCCATACCGGAGTTACAATTTTCTGATAAATAACATCATTTGCAACAATCATCATCCATAAATAAATCCATGCCAGACAGGAAAGCACTGCTATATATTCTGATTTTTCCCATCTGCTGTACAATACACGAAAACATATACAACATGAAACATTTACTGGAAGCAAAAAATTAACCACCAAATCACTTAACGAGAGTATTGTTGTTTGATATGTAATTGCCAAAAACACCATAACGATCACCAGATCCACTACTCCAAACATTAACATTCTTGCTGTACAAATCTGACGCAGTGTGTAATAAGACGCCTGTTCAATTTCAATCGCACCATTTCTTCTGTTTTTCCAAATTTCCGGGACAATCAGAACCACAAATATTGTGGCAGATATTCCCATAATCCTCATCATATCTTTTATGTCTGACGTATAATTACTCAACCATATCCATAGACACATAAGAATACAACCTTGTAAAATCCACCATCTTTTTTTTATGAATTTTGTCTGCTCATACAAAAATTCAAAATAAGATGTTCTATGCGATTGTTTCGATAAAATTGACTCTGACAAAATATTCTGACATGCTTTTACTGTTCTGTTTTCTGCTTCAATCCTTACATATTTTTTTTCAATCTCCTCTTTATATTCCTTTATTTGTTGCTTATAGTTCATCATAGTTTTTCACCTCCAACTCTTTCATCAAAAGTTCTTTTGCTCTTCCAATTCGATATTTTACAAGCGAAAGTTTTATGTGAAGTAATTCTGCAATTTCTCTTTGTTTCAATTCTTGAAAAAAATATAAAACTGCCGTTTCTCTAATTTCTTCCGGTAACTTTCTCACTGCCTGTTCAATAGTTAATCGGACTCCTAGCTCTTCTACATGATTTTTACTACAGTTCTCTGATTTTAGCAGTTCCTCTGATGGAATATCTTTTTTCTTTTTGTAATAATTTTTAACGGTATTTCCGGCAATTGTATAAAGATAATTCTTAACTTTTCCATATTCTTTATATCTATATAAATTGGAAAAGAAACGTGTAAACACTTCTTGTGTCAAATCCTCTGCCTCATAGGGATCATTGATATGTAGCAAACAATATTGATATATACTTGGGTAATATTTTTTGACCAGTTTTTCACACGCATCTTCATCTCCTGCTCTTGCTAGATGTACTAACAAAGAATCCATTTTATACTTCATTCACTTATTCTCCCCTTCGTTTTCTACATAATATAACAATCCTACCGTAGAAAAAGTTAGTATTTTAATTAATTTTTTATTCAATTTTAGCTCAATTTTCCCTCAATACCTTTTCTCTTTGTTTTTTGTATAAAATACGGCGAAATCAGCCTGCTCGGACTAAGAAAAAGTCACATGATATGGAATTATAACCGTCTTTGAATAGATAATATGTTCTTACAAATCTCTTGTTCAAAAACGAGTTTTTCAAAAAAGGCGTATGGATTTAAAACTTCCATACGCCTTTTTATGTTCCGCTCTTCAAATTGTCTAAAAGTTGACTAAAAATATATCACCGTTCATACGATGCAATAATTTCTTTGCTATCCGCTGTTTTATAATCAATTGTTCCCAAATTACCAATCAAATCAAATGTCATATCTGCATTAACCTGCAATTCATCTTCAAGTTTGACTGCAGACGGCTCATCTTTTAGAAAAACTGTTAATCCATAAGGCTCTGTTTCAGACTGTATCTCTATACTGTCATATGAGTATCCCTCCGGATACTCTTGACCGTTTACAATATTTATAACATTCGAAGAATCTCCTACATAATCTGTCTTATACTGCGATAGATCAGGAATTTCGTACAGTTTTTCTTTTTTTCCACACGTCGAAATCAACATTATTTACACGGCAACTAACATAATTGCAAGTACTTTTTTCTTCATAGAAGCACCTTCCGAAAGCTTTATTCAACACTTTTCGATTTGAGTAAAAGCCCAAGGGACTTTAATGTCCCTTATGCTTTTCTCTTTTCTTTCGCTGTTTCAGTTCAAACATTCGCTGCTCTTCTGCCTCTTTTCTCTTGCGGCTTTTCTCTTTGCGTTCCTGCTTGTTCTGTTCCTGCTGTAATTTCAACGCCTGTTGCGATTTTGTACCAATGCCTATTTCCAGCATCTGCTTCTTTACTTCCCGCTGCATCCGTTTCGGATTTCTTTTGATATCCTTTACAACATTTTCAACAACCGGACTGAATTTCAAACTGAAGTACCACTTTTGAATATATTCCTGCACTTCACAATCTTTTGGCTCTGCACCAAATGTTACCTTTGCCACAGATAGCTTACCATCTTCGATGCGTTCAAAGATTCCCACCCAAAACGGCTCTTCAAAAAATACTGTCAGCTTTACATTTACTTTGTCCATAAGAATCCCTCCTAAAATTGATTGAACAAAGAATGGACAACCCGGAGGGGCAGGTTACTTACCCTATTTATATAGGACGGCCGGGCTACCTACCGGCTCTGGCACACCAAAGATGTACGTTGCGTTTTTATCTTTGCTTTTATAATCAAGCCATATGGCACGATTAACTTAATTCTGTAACTTCTAAGTTACATTTCTCCAAAACATTCTTCTTACTTCATAAAATTCTATCTTCTGTTCAAATCATACCATATGATTAATGCATTTTCTATATACTTTCTTGATAACCAGCAAAAAGCTCCCAAAGGAGCTTTCCATGCTTTAAATATACAGTAATTCTCTTAATACAATCTCTTCTGCTGCATTCCATATTTCCCATGAAGAATGTTGTAAATTAGTAATATCCACAACGATAACAGGTAATTTAATTATTCGTATTTTTTCCCGATAATGTAAATCGAAACTACCATACCACCTAATATCATAATTAAGAAAATTTTATTCAAAATATTCCATAAAGCTATATTGAAGCAATTGATTATTATAATACCTGCAAGAGGATATAAAACAACCGTTGCAAGTGTCCAAATTTTTAAAGTTGTACAGATGTACATCCAATTTCCATTGTTAAAGGATAAACCCACTAGATGTATTCTAAAAATTCCTTGTGAAACATAATTTATCTTGTTGGCATCATAATATGTTGGTAACATGTCTTTGGCAAAGAAACAAAACCATGCACCAAATAAAAGCATTAACCCTGTAACCAGCAATATATCCCCTTTCATCTCAGCTAATGAACTTCCAGATACAACTAAGATAATAATTTCTGTAATAGATATAAAAAGGCATAACAAATATGCTAATATCCAGTTTTTTCTATGTTGATGAATAGAATCCCTAACAGCCATATCGAGAGAACCTACTACCAATTCCTCGATTTCTTTTCTATCAATATTTTTCTGTGTATCTATTTTTTCTCCACGTAACAATTCTGTAACGGTAACCTCTAATATATCAGCTATTGGTATGAGTAATACGACATTGGGCATACTAAGACCACGTTCCCATTTGCTAACTGTTTTATCTGATACATATAATTTTTCAGCCAAATCCTTTTGAGTTAAATTCTTTTCCTTTCTTAATTCGGTTACAAATAAACCGAATTTTTCATTACTAATTTGATACATATATTCACCTCCTGCACACATATTATAATGGGAATATGCATAAATCAATCGACTAGCAGTAGAATTGTAATATGCTTCTTCTTTGCCCCCTTATAAACACCAAAGCTGAACAAATAGGATTTTTCTTCCTACCTGTTCAGCTCTTTGTTTACCTGTAAATCAATTCATTTAACACAATCTCTTCTGCCATATTGCGAATACATTGCATTCGTTGACTCATATAGCAATTCTTCAAATTCTAGTCATCTGCTTCCTAGTATTCGTTGACTTATATAATAATTCTTCACTTTCCAGTCATCGAATCATCCAACTATTGTCCTAGTTTGGACAATAAAACACATGTCTCCACATGCACACTCTGCGGGAACTGATCCACACCTCTACACATCTTGATCTCGTATCCATTCGCACACAGATACTTCAGGTCTCTCGCCAATGTCGCACTGTCACAGCTTACATACACAACCTTCTCCGGCTGCATCTTCACGATTGTCTCCAGCAGTGTCTCGTCACAGCCCTTTCTCGGTGGATCCACAACGATCACGTCTGCATGAGCTGTCTCGCCATTATGCTCTCGCTCATACTCTGCATAATATTCCGGCAGAACTTCTTCTGCCTTCCCGACGAAAAATTCTGCGTTATCAATCGCATTGATCTTTGCATTTTCTTTGGCATCATCGATTGCCTGCGGCACAATCTCAACTCCGTAAACCTGTTTTGCCTTCTGGGCAAGGAAGAGGGAAATCGTTCCGATTCCGCAGTACAGATCCCACACGGTTTCATCACCTTTGAGGTCTGCATACTCAAGTGCAAGTCCGTATAGTTTCTCTGTTTGTACCGGATTTACCTGATAGAATGATAATGGGGAAATCTGATATTTTACATTTCCGATATAATCTGTAATATATCCCTGTCCCCAGAGAATTTCATAGGAATCTCCCATAATCACATTATCTCTTCGTGTATTCGGACTGATCGTGATACTTGTCATGCCCTCAATCTGAATAAGCTTTTCAATCAGACGCTCTGCTTTCGGAAGTTTCTTTCCGTTGATCACAAGACAGACCATAATTTCTTTTGTCTTGAATCCATAGCGGATCAATGCATGCCGGATCAGACCTTTTCCAGTCTTCTCGTCATACGATTTGATCTTGTTTTCACGCATATATTGTAAAATGATCTCGAGAATCTCTTTGTTCTGCTCTACGCCAAGAGCGCAATCTGTGTTTGCAATGATATCATGTGTTCTTCCGGCATAGAATCCCGTGATCGGATTGCCTTCTTTGTCCGTTCCGAACGGGAACTGTGCTTTATTACGATAACCAAACGGATGCTCCATTCCAACAACCGGCTGCATCACTGTATCAATCTGGTCTTTTGTGAACCCACCGATTCGTTCCAGATTGCCACGAATCTTCTGGTCCTTAAACACAAGCTGACGATCATAAGACATTTCCTGGATCTGGCAGCCTCCGCATCTTCTGGCAAATGCACACTTTGGTTCTACGCGATATTCTGACGGTGTGATAACTTTCATCAATCTGGCATAGCCATAATTCTTCTTTGCCTTCATGACTTTCGCTTCAATCACATCACCGATCACTGCGTCTTTGATAAAGAGCGTGTAACCATCCACATGGCCAATTCCTTCCCCGCTCACTCCGATATCTGTTATTTCAACTGTTACAATATCATTCTTGTTCATTCTTTTCTCTCTTCTATTTTACTCTTAATTATACAAAAATGTTGGGGTCAAAAGGTATTTTGACCCCTATGATACACGGATTGCTTCGCATTTCATGCTCTCGCAATCCTAAAACACCTCAAATCCGCTCATTTTTCTACGAAAAATGGCTACTTTTCGGTGTTTTGCGGGTCAATAAGTCATGCTTTTTCATGCAAGCAAGAAACGCATGACCTTTTGACCCTTGTATCATACAAATAGCCACTGCTCACATAGATTCTGCAAACAGTGACACTTGTTGTTCTCATTGTTAGATTTAATCCTCGGATGCTCTTCTTAAATTAGACTCAAACAGACGGTTATATCCAAGCCATTCTGTTCCTGTTTTTCCTTTAAACAGTTCTGTCAATGTCTGAAGCTTTGCATCTGTTGAATCTGCCATATTCAGTGCCACTGCCTCTGCCAGTGCCGGTTTCTTTGGAGAACCGTATTCCAGTTCACCGTGATGTGCCACGATACAATGCTTGAGTTCATGAGCAAGCTTCGCCGGAAAATCCGGGATGGAACGAATCGCATCATCGATCATCTCGACACCGATCACAATATGTCCGATCAGCTGTCCCTCATCTGTATAATCATTGTCCGGAAAATCAGAAAGTTCTTTCACTTTTCCAATATCATGGAGAATTGCAGAGCTAAGGAGCAGATCTCTATTCAAAATAGAGTAGCTTGTTGCAAAATAATCACACATACGAGTTACACTGAGTGTATGTTCAAGCAATCCTCCGGAAAATCCGTGATGTACTGTCTTCGCTGCGGAATGTGCCTTGAATTTTTTGATAAATGCTTCATCTTTTATATAGTAGAATTCCAACACCTGTCTTAAATATTTGTTAGAAATCTGACGAATATAAGCTGTCAGTTCCTCGTACATTCCGTCTACACTCTTATCTGTTGTCGGCATATAGTCTGCCGGATTGTATTCTCCCTCTTCCGCCTTTCTGATCTGACGGATGTTCAACTGAAGATTTCCGTTATAATTAATCACATCTCCAAAAACTTCGATAAAGTCCTTCTCATCATAATCCGCGATTCCCTGGGAGTTCGGATCCCATACTTTTCCATCTAATGTTCCTGTTTTATCCTGAAGGATCAGATTATCATACGGCTTTCCATTTCTTGTCTCTGCGGAACGTTTTCCTTTACAAAGATATACATTCCTGATTGTTTCTCCCTCGCATAATCCATCTATAAATCTCATTTTCTGCCTCTTTCACTTGTTATTCTTTACTTTCAATCGTAACATCAAATTTAATATCTACATATCCTTCAGATCCTCGGCGTTTCCCTTCCACTTTGATCTGATCTCCTACTTTCAGTGTCAACATCAGTTTATGGTAAGCACTCATGCTTACAATTTTCTCTCCATTCACAGAACAGATCACATCTCCACTCTGTATTCCCGCTGCCATTGCAGGTGAATCTGCTGCCACGTCAATCACATAGATTCCTGACGGCATGCCCTCTTCTTTCTGAATTCCACTTGTCACTGCTGTTCCTGACACACCGATATAAGGTACACTTGCACCGTTCGCTAACAGCTGGATAACCAACTTCAGATCTGAGATCGCATAAGCATTCGCAGTACGTATTCCACGTTCTTTCCAGATATCAGAAGAAATCATTCCGATCACTTCTCCATCCAGATTGAATAAAATACCTGTTCCTTCGGATGCACTGCTCATATCGGTTGCAATCACACTATACTCTCCGTCGCGTCCGATTTCTTTATAGTTTGACGAACTGACAATTCCGTAACCGCTTCCTCCGGCATAACCGAAAATATTTCCCAGTGCGAATATAACATCACCCTGTTCTGTCAGATTCGAATTGCCAAGTGATGCTACACTTGAAGCACTCCATGTGGCATCTGAAAGGCTTTTTTTATCTACCGCAAATATTGCAAATCCACTATTTTTATCCTTTTTTTTCAGGCTTGCCTTATATTCTGATTTATCTGAAAATGTAACGCACCACTCTTTTGCATCTTCGCAGATCGAAGCATAGGACAAAATCAGTATCTCCGGTCCGTTATCCGCAACGATCACACCAGATACGCTCTCATCAATTCCGGTCGCTTCTGCATTCCAGTTCTCCTGTTCTGCTCCTTTCGTAACAGATACCACACTCTTCTTCGCTGTCAGTGCTTTCTCATATGCTTTGGACATCATCTGTACATAACTGATCTCCTGCTGATTCTGCGCGTCATTCTGCTCTGTCGTGTCGTCACCTTCTGCTAAATCTTCCTCTGATTGATTGTCCTCCTGGATTGTCACAACTTGTGTCTTTTCAGGAAATAAATGCTGTGCAAGCGGGCGCAATGCAAAGAATCCCAGGCACGCAGAGCCTCCTAAAACCAGTCCGCATATTGCAATCCGGATGAGCTGTTTCATTCCTTGCTGTCTGCTGATCTTCTTTGGTTTTATCGTCTCTTCGAGAAATGCAAAAGATTCCTTTTTTTCTGACTGTTCTAAATTTTTCCCGTCAGGACCCTCTTCCGGAACCTGACCATTACTTTTCTTTTCTGACATTGACATGAACCTCATTCGTGACTGTTCACTTCCGTGTCAACTACAAAATCAACCGACACGGACATTTCCATTACTTAGTATAACTGATTCATATAGATTGTTCAATATCTATAAAAGCCTTTTATTTAATGAAATAATAAGGTACAATAAGACTCGGAAATAGTTATTGTTCACATGTATTGTGAACAGCTACATGATTAAAAAATTAGTATTAAGTTGAAATGACAGAGGAAAATAAATGAATCAAAAAACATTATTTAAACTGGAATATGATAAGATCATTGCTCTTCTTGAAAAAGAAGCGACATCTTTTCGCGGAGGACAGCTCTGCCGTCGTTTGAAGCCAATGACAGACCTTCATAAGATCAACACTTATCAGGAACAGACTGCTGCCGCTTATACACGAATCGTGCAAAAAGGACGTATCTCGTTTGGTGACGCTGCACCGGTTGAAGAGTCCATGAAGCGTCTGGAGATTGGTGGCTCACTCAGCAGCACAGAACTTCTCCGTATTTCCCGCCTGCTTGTAAATGCAGCCAGGGTAAAGGCCTACGGAAGACATGATACACAAGAGGACGCTTGCGACTGCCTGGATGAATATTTTAACCTGCTTGAACCACTGACACCACTTTCAAATGAAATCGACCGCTGTATTATCGGCGAAGATGAATACAGTGATGATGCCAGTTCCACACTGAAGCAAATTCGTCGAAGCATTAATAACATCAATGACAAAGTACACGCCACTTTAACTACACTGGTCAACGGTTCCCTTCGCACTTATCTGCAGGATGCAATCATTACCATGCGTGGAGACCGCTATTGTGTACCTGTTAAAGCGGAATATCGTGGACAGGTACAGGGACTCATTCACGATCAGTCTTCAACAGGTTCTACTCTTTTTATTGAACCTATGGCAATCGTAAAACTGAACAATGACTTAAAAGAACTTTATGCAAAGGAGCAGGAAGAGATTCAGGTGATTCTTGCGAATCTAAGTGAAGAAGCCGCACAATATATCGAGGAAATCCGTGCGGATTACCGTTCTCTGACGGATCTTGACTTCATTTTTGCACGAGGTGCTCTGGCAATGTCCATGCGCGCCAGCCGGCCGCTTCTGAATGAAGAGGGACGCATCCGTATCCGTGAGGGACGTCACCCACTGCTCGATCCGAAAAAAGTTGTTCCGATCACCGTGACACTTGGGGAAGACTTCACACTGCTAATCATCACCGGACCAAATACCGGCGGTAAAACTGTTTCTTTAAAAACGGTCGGCTTGTTCTGTCTGATGGGACAGTCCGGACTTCACATTCCTGCCGGAGACCGCAGTGAACTGGCTGTATTTCATCAGATTTATGCAGATATCGGAGATGAACAGAGTATTGAGCAGAGCCTTAGTACATTCTCTTCTCATATGACCAATATTGTCTCTTTCCTTAAGAAAGTAGATGAACGTTCGCTGGTTCTCTTTGATGAACTTGGAGCCGGTACAGATCCGACGGAAGGTGCCGCACTTGCAATTTCTATTCTGTCCCATCTTCACCAGAGAGGAATCCGTACAATGGCTACCACACACTACAGCGAGTTAAAAGTCTATGCACTTTCCACTCCGGGTGTGGAGAATGCCTGTTGTGAATTCGATGTAGAAAGTCTTCGTCCGACTTACCGTCTGCTGATCGGTATTCCTGGTAAAAGTAATGCATTTGCAATCTCCGGGAAATTAGGTCTGCCGGATTATATTATTGAAGATGCAAAGAAACGGCTCAGTGAACAGGACGTTTCCTTTGAAGATCTTCTTACTGATCTTGAGACAAGCAAACGGACGATTGAAAAGGAACAGGAAGAAATCGCACGATTGAAGAAAGAAGCAGAAGACCTGAAAGCCCAGGCGAAACAGCGCCAGGAGAAATTAGATGATCAGCGCGACCGCATTTTACGCGAGGCAAATGAAAAAGCAAACGCCATTCTGCGTGAAGCAAAAGAAATTGCAGACAAGACGATCAAGGATTTCCGTAAATTCGGCAAGGAAAACATTTCTGCTGCCGAGATGGAAAAGGAACGCGAGAAGCTGCGTAAGAAGATCAAAGATACAGCATCTGCGTCTGCAATGAAAGCACAGAAACCAAAGAAAGAGCATAAAGCATCTGACTTCAAGCTCGGAGAATCTGTCAAAGTTCTCAGCATGAACCTGACAGGAATCGTAAGCTCTCTACCTGATGCCAAAGGGAATCTTACCGTACGTATGGGAATCCTCAGTTCCCAGGTCAACATTTCCGATCTGGAAATTATCGAGGAAGTCTCTCCATATGCACCGAAGAAAATGAACCGTACTTCAAAAGGCAAAATCAAAATGGGAAAATCTCTTTCTGTCCGGCCTGAGATCAATCTGCTCGGACGTACTGTTGATGAAGCCGTTGCTGAGCTGGATAAATACCTGGATGACGCAATCCTCGCTCACCTGAATACTGTCCGTGTAGTTCACGGAAAGGGAACCGGAGCACTCAGAAAGGGAATTCATGAATATCTGCGTCGTCAGAAACATGTAAAATCCTATCACCTTGCCGAATTTGGTGAAGGTGACGCAGGTGTAACAATTGTAGAACTTGGCTAATTATTTTAAACAGTTACCAACTACCTTATCATGGTTAATGGGGGAAAAAGAATGTTTGGAAAACAGAAAATCCTAATCGTAGATGATGATGAGAATATCGCTGAACTGATTTCTCTTTATCTCACAAAAGAATGTTTTGATACAAAATTAGTATATGATGGAGAAGATGCGCTTGCAGCTTTTGACAGCTATCAACCAAATCTGATTCTTCTTGATCTGATGCTTCCGGGAATTGACGGGTATCAGGTTTGTCGTGAGATTCGTTCCAAAGCTGCCACACCGATCATCATGCTTTCTGCAAAAAGTGAAGTATTTGACAAAGTTCTCGGACTGGAACTCGGAGCGGATGATTATATCATGAAGCCATTTGACCCTAAGGAAATGGTTGCCCGCGTAAGAGCTGTCCTGAGAAGATATCAGGTTGGACAACAGAATGATACTTCTGTTGAAAAAACAAAATGTGCAGAGTTTGACGGATTGACGATCAATCTTACAAACTACTCTGTTGTGTGTGACGGACATCCTGTTGATATGCCGCCAAAAGAATTAGAACTCCTTTATTGTCTTGCTGCATCACCGAATCAGGTATTCACAAGAGAGCAGCTCTTAGACCGTATCTGGGGCTATGAATATATCGGAGACACTCGTACCGTTGATGTTCATATTAAACGTCTGCGCGAAAAGATTAAAGACCACCCTCACTGGAATATCAGTACTGTATGGGGAATTGGTTACAAATTTGAGACAAAATAGATTTAAATCATCGGTCCTGGATACTGTAAACAGCATCTGGTGGCCGATGAGTACTTAGGGAGAAATTATGAAAGCAGTTCTGCATTTAAAATTTATTGTACTTTATATTATTTTCGGGTTTTTATGTGTTTTCACAACAGCAACATTAACCACAGAACTGATCACCGAACGTCTGGAAAAAGATACTTCGCAGACATTATACAGAGAAGCAACCATGATTGCGGATAATTATCTGCCTTCCTATTTTTCAAACGAATCTTCCAGCTGGGCTGTTCATTCTCAGTTATCTGCTATGAAGACGTATCTTAATTCTTCTCTGTGGTTTGTTGAAAAAGATGGTACAATGATCACCTCTGCCAACCTGAAGGATACTACTGCGCCACAATCCGTCAATAATTTTGATCCGGCCGAAATCGGGAGCAACCAGTACATGATCGGAACCTACCATAATTATTTTCAGGAAGATATGATTACTGTAATGGCTCCTGTCACACAGGGATTTTATACAAAGGGATATCTGATCATTCACAGCCCGGTCTCTCTGATCAACGAAAGATGCCGCACGCTGATGGTTCCGGTTTATATTTCTCTTGGAGTTATTTTCCTGTTGTCCTTCATCTTCCTGCTTGGGTTCCATTTCTTCGTCCATCGACCATTGTTGCTGATCACAGAAGCTGCGAAGCAATATGCCATGGGCAATCTGGATTACGAGATTCCGGTAAACAGGCATGATGAGATCGGATATTTATCCGCATCACTGAATTATATGGCTACACAACTGAAGGACTCTGATGATTATCAGAAAAAGATCGTAGCAAATGTATCCCACGATTTCCGTTCCCCGTTGACTTCAATTAGGGGGTATGTAGAAGCAATGGCAGACGGAACAATCCCACCAGAGCTTCATGAGAAATACCTAAATATCATTCTCTTCGAAACGGAACGACTGACTGACCTGACAACGGATCTTCTTACTTTGAACGAATTTGATACAAAAGAGCTCCTGCTCAATAAGACTTCCTTTGATATTCAGGAGATGATCAAACATACTGCCCAGTCTTTCGAGGGTGTCTGTACTCAGAAGCATATATCCATTAAGCTCTTTCTACTGTCTGAACAGATCAATGTAATGGCGGACCGACGCAAAATCCAACAGGTTCTTTATAATCTTCTGGATAATGCGATTAAATTCAGTGAGAATGACTCTTCTATTACAGTAGAAGTAACAACGAAAAATGATAAAATCTTTGTTTCCGTAAAGGATCATGGAATCGGAATCTCAAGAAAGGAAATCAATAAGATTTGGGAGCGTTTCTACAAATCAGATCTTTCCCGTGGAAAGGATAAGAAAGGAACCGGACTTGGACTTTCGATCGTAAAAGAAATCATACAGGCTCACGATGAACATATCAATGTGATCAGTACAGAAGGGGTTGGCACCGAATTTATTTTTTCTTTAAGCAAAGCTTAAAGGACAACGTGAACAGAACAAAGAATGTGCCTTGGCACATTCTTACGCCTGCGGCGGTCGCTTGCGACACCTACCTTGTACGCCGCAGTGCGCATCCTGAGCGGAGCGTTTTTTTTTATTAGGAAAGGACTTTCCTAATATAAAATAAAAAACATCAGGATTTTATTACTTCTATATTTCTGAATTTCAGAATGAAGTATAAAACCTGATGTTTTTATTTTACCTGACAAGCTCTTTTCTTTTATGAAATTGTTCGACTTATTTTCAACTTATTCGTAAAGGAACGGTGTTATCGTATCGTCATTCATATTGTCTGCTGTCACCCACACATATCCTGTGTTGACCTCAGCTTCATTTCCAATCTCAAGAACTGTACGTGCCGCTGCAACTACTGTCGCATATCCCATTCCAAAAGGATTCTGCACAATAAGTCCATCCACCTTTCCATCTTTCAATGCATTAACCTGCTCTTTTCCTGCATCAAACCCCACTAATGTAATATGTTTTTCTGCATCAAGCTGATCCATCGTCTTAATTGCAAGCTGGGTTACTGTCTCGTTCGTAGCAATACATCCTTTTAAATCAGGATGTTTCTCCATATAATATCGAATTGCATCTTCATCACTCATCTTTGCCGCGCCATCGTTGACCTGCTGCATCTTCTCGGACAATTCATTGTCCGCTTCCTGTGCTGTCTCATTCGCACTTTCGTCTGCTGATGAAGAATCCGCATTCGATGCTGCATCTGCAATTGTCTCGGAAGCATCACCTGTTCCTGTTGTCTCTTCCTTCTTTTCTCCTGCTTCTGCGGCTGCCAGTTCTTCTGGTGTTACCCCGACCTGTTCAGCTACAATCTGTTTCTTCAACATTTCCAGCTGATCCAGATAAATTGTCTCTGTAACAGTCACATTCGGATGATTTGCTGCAAGTTCATTTTTGATTCCTGCCTCACGCTCTTTCGCCGTATCTGATACTGTATCATGCACAAGCAACAGAATCTCCCCACTGTCACCGATCTTCTCACAGAAATTCTTTGTTCCTGTTGTTGCCGCTTCTATATTATTCGTTTTGCAAGTACTTTGGATATTCTGATAGCTGTTTCCTGAATCAAATGCTACGATCGGAATTCCATTCTCAATCGCAAGATCAAACTGGACGGAGCATGCGCTTGCATCTACACTGGAAATTGCGATCACATCCGGATAACGTGCAAGCTCTTCATCCAGAATATTCACCTGCTGATCGATATTATCATTCTCATCCGGTGCACTGTATAATACTTTCACCTTGTCATTTCCGGAATAGCCAAGTGCTGTATTCAAGTCAGTTGCTGCCTGCTCTACCCCTGCCTTTACCTGATTCCAATATGGTGTTGAAGATCCCCTTCCGATTACAGAAATATAAGTTCCAGGTTCCAGATCCAGATTGTCTGCCGATGCATATGCAGAAGATTTAATTGCATCCAGATTCGCCTGATATATCGGTGCTTCTGTCTTATCCCCTGTAAAAACCGGATCATCTGCCTTCTTTCCGCAGCCGGCTGCAAGTACCGTCATACAAAGTGCTGCCGCAATCGCTGCTCTTACATTTCGTTTCCGCATAACTTTCTCCTTCTTTTCATTTACACAATTTTATCTCTATGTTTTCTACTTTTTAACTCTCAATCCATTATGATACACGAATCCTTGAAAAATGGAAGAGATAATTTCTTAAAATCTCGTGAATTTTCGTTTTTTTACTAATTTAGTATAGAAATCTTCTATTTTCCACGTTCACAAGTTCTATAATACTAACTTATGAATTACTCAAATAAATACATCAGGAACTCTTGTATATTTCCCCGTCTTGTAT
Organism: Mediterraneibacter sp. 210702-DFI.5.30; assembly: GCF_020560115.1. Classification (NCBI taxonomy): domain Bacteria; kingdom Bacillati; phylum Bacillota; class Clostridia; order Lachnospirales; family Lachnospiraceae; genus Mediterraneibacter; species Mediterraneibacter sp. 210702-DFI.5.30. Next base: position 116,315 of record NZ_JAJCME010000001.1, on the reverse strand, counting down.
TAAAATGAGGATAACGAAAAGGGAAAAACCTATCGTAATCCAAAAAAGGAGGGTACATACAATGGCACACGTAATTAGTGATGAATGTGTAAGCTGTGGTACTTGCGAAGGCGAATGTCCAGTAGGCGCTATTTCTGAAGGAGATGGCAAATATGAGATCGATGCTGATGCTTGTGTAGATTGCGGAGCTTGTGAGGCTGCTTGTCCTACAGGCGCTATCTCTGAAGCATAATTTATAAGCGCTAAGTGATCACAAAACGCAGAAGTCCTGCTCGTCTGATTGATTCAGATGCGGCAGGATTTCTTTTTTTACAACTTTTTTCCTTGTATTCCATACCTTTCTTCAATTACCATTTTTTGCCATAATTTGACGAACGATTAGCACTTCTTTCATAATTTCTCTATGCTATAATAAATGTAGCGAAATCAGAACAGTAATCGCAATGATTCTAACAGGAGGATAGAAAATCAATGGGTGAAGTCAGATTTATGATCTCTGAAGCCGCCAAGAAAGTTCAGGTAGAATCCCATGTCTTAAGGTACTGGGAAGAGGAACTTCATATTCCGATCGGCCGCACAGAGATGGGACATCGATATTATACCCAGGATGATATCCAGCTCTTTTGCTGTATTAAAAAACTTAAGAATGAAGGGGTTCTGCTTCGCGATCTGAAGCCATTGATCCCAGAGTTGAAATCTACACGTCAGATAATGAGACACACTGAAAACAAGGAAAAGAATGCCCTTACCAAAACACCCGCACCTGACCTGACATCTGAGTGCAAACCGGCCACTACCACTACTCCGGTCGAAGTCATCACAAAGACTCAGCTGGAACATGTACGTTCACTCATCGGAGAAGTGCTGACTGAAGTCGTTACTGAAAATAACAAAGCATTAGAAAAAGAAATCAGCACTCAAGTCACCGCAGATGTCATACGTGAGATGGATTTTCTTTTCCAGGCAAAAGAACGGCAGGAAGAAGAACATTTCCGTAAACTGGACAGCCTGATTCGCCAGCAACAGGCGACCCGAAGAGAAAGTGTGAAGAATAGTCCGGTACTGAGATTCAAAAAAAGATTTACATAGCATTTCTGCGATTTCTAATTGCACACTGCACATACCGGTAGATTTATTGGATTTGTATACCGAAAAAAGACAGGCGCTCTCCAACAAGTGCCTGTCCTTTTCTTTTTTATATCTCCTGATCCTGCTGACGCAGCTCGTTTCCAAAACGAGTGTACTGTGGCATCCACGCAAGACGCACTGTACCGATCGGGCCGTTTCTTTGTTTTGCGATAATAATTTCTGCAATGTTCTTATCTTCCGTGTCAGGATTATAATAATCATCACGATAGATAAACATACAGACATCGGCATCCTGCTCGATTGCTCCGGACTCTCGGAGGTCTGAAAGCATCGGACGCTTATCTGTTCTCTGCTCAACCGCACGGCTCAGCTGTGACAGTGCAAGCACCGGCACATTCAATTCTCTGGCAAGACCTTTCAAAGAACGTGAGATCTCAGAAATCTCCTGCTGACGGCTCTCATTCTTTCTTGAATTGCTTCCACTCATCAACTGTAAGTAGTCGATAATGATCAGGTCAAGTCCCATCTCCAGCTTGTATTTTCTACACTTTGAGCGCATCTCTGAAATCGTAATACCTGACGTATCATCAATGATCATTCTTGATGATCCTATTGTTCCGGCTCCTTCGATCAACTTCTCCCAATCCGTATCTGACAGATTACCGGTTCTTAGTATCTGTGCATCCACATGAGACTCCAATGAGAACAGACGGTTTACCAACTGCTCTTTGGACATCTCAAGACTGAAGATTGCTACTGCTTTATTCTGACGAAATGCCACATGCTGTGCGATATTCAATACAAACGCGGTCTTACCCATAGAAGGACGGGCTGCGATCAGTACAAGGTCTGAGCGCTGCAGACCGGACAACTTATAATCAAGATCAATGAATCCTGTCGGAATTCCTGTTACTGTTCCTTTTGTCTTAGACGCACGCTCGATTACATCCAATGCATTGAGTACAACCTGCTTGATCGGTACATACTCTTCTGAATTCCCAGTCTCTGCAAGTGCAAAAACCTGCTTCTGTGCATCTTCCAGAATCTCCTCTAATGGCTGATTCTGCAGATAACAGGCATTTGCCGTCTCTTCATTTACTTTGATCAGGCGACGCATGATTGATTTTTCACGTACAATTTCAGCATAGCTTTTGATATTCGCAGAAGTCTGTGTTCCCATCAGCAAATCTCTTGCAAACTCCATGCTACTGATCTCTGGCGGGACATCCTTTTCTTTCAGATATTCCTGCAAGGTGATCAGATCGACCGGTTTTCCCGCATGAAACAGTTCCACCATAGCATTAAACAAGATTCCATATGCTGTCTGATAAAAATCATCCCCTGATAATATCTCGGAGGCCACCGTGATGGCCTCCTTGTTCATCAGCATCGCACCGAGCACTGCCTGCTCTGCCTCCGCACTATGCGGAGGAATTCGTTTCATTGCTGCTTCCATATCCATAAAGATTTCGTCTCCTTATGCTTCTTCCTGTACAACTACTTTCAGTTCTGCTGTAACCTGTGGATGAAGCTTTACAGACACGTTGTGTGTTCCGAGTGTCTTGATTGCTTCTTTTAACTGGATCTTCTTTTTATCAACATCAAGATTCAACTGTGCTTTTACTTCCTCTGCAATCTCTTTGCTTGATACAGAACCGAAAGTTCTTCCGCCTTCTCCAACTTTGATGTGTGTTACAATTTTAGCTTCTGCGATCTTAGCTGCAAGTTCTTTCGCTGCCTCCAGGTTCTCCTCCGCAACTTTTTTCTCGTTATTCTTCTGAAGCTTCAGATCATTCAGATTCTTTCCTGTTGCTTCCAGTCCAAGCTTCTTTGGAAGGATAAAGTTTCTTGCATATCCATCATTTACGTTTACGATCTCTCCTTTTTTTCCAAGAGATTTTACATCCTGTAATAAAATAACTTTCATTGTCAAATATCTCCTTCTTCTATCATTTTATCAATAGTCTCTTTCAATGCACTGACTGCTTCATGCATATTCGTGTGGTCAAACTGTGCTCCCGCAGAATTAATATGACCGCCTCCACCGAGCTTCTCCGCGATAATCTGAACATTCACTTCATCAATGGAACGCGCACTCATATAAATCTTATTTTCATATTCTGTCAATACAAAAGATGCCTTTATTCCGCTAATATCCAGCAATTCATTCGCCGCTTGTGCTGCAAGCACTGTAGGACTGTCAATATCGCTTGGACATACTGCAATCGCATACTCCTTACGATAAACTTCTGCATTGCGGACTGCCTCAGCCTTTGCCTGATAAGATGCCATATCATCACGGAACATCTTACGTACTCGTGTAATATCTGCACCACATCTTCTCAAAAATGCTGCTGCTTCAAAGGTTCTCACACCTGTACGGTTCATAAAGTTTCTCGTATCGATCATAATTCCGGCATACATGCACTCTGCTTCAAGTGCCGGGAATTTGATGTCATCTACCATATACTGTAGAACTTCTGCGATCATCTCGCAAGTGGAAGAAGAATACGGCTCCACATAAGAAAGTACCGCGTTCTCAATAATATTACTACTCTGCCTGTGATGATCAAGCACTGCAATCATCTTTGATTTCTTCAAGAGTTCCGGACACTCTGTCATCTGTGGCTTGTTCGTATCTACTACAATGACCATTGCATTGTCATCCACATAATCCAATGCCTGTTCTGACGTAATAAAAATATCATCCTCATATGCAGGGCTCTCCAGAATCTCATCGTACAACGGACGAACAGATCCTGTAACTTCATTGATCACAATATGTGCCTTTTTCTCCAGACTTACTGCAGCACGGTAAATACCCATACATGCACCAAAAGAATCCGGATCAGCAATCTTATGACCCATAACAATAACTTTGTCTCTGGTCACAATAAACTCTCGAAGTGCCTCAGCCTTAACACGCGCCTTCACTCGTGTATTCTTCGCTGTCTGCTCCTTCTTACCACCAAAATAAGTTATTCCGTTACAATCCTTAATAACTGCCTGATCTCCGCCTCTGGCAAGTGCAAGATCGATTGCCACACGCGCATACTGGTAGCTCAACGCATACGTTGCCGTATTCAATCCCAAACCAATACTCAGTGTTGCTGATCTTGAATTACCGATATTAACCTGTTTTACCTCTTCCAAAAGAGAAAACTTGTCTTCTTTCAGTTTTTTATAAGCATCCTTTCGAAGTACGATAAAGTATTTATCCTTCTCCAGTTTCTTTACGATACCATCTACATCTCCGATATACTTATTGATCTTACGGTCGATCAATGCCACAAGAAGGGATTGTCTGACTTCCTCAACACTCTCCATAACTTCATCATAGTTATCAATATAAATCAATCCGGCAATCATTCGCTGATCTTCGTTCTCTCGGATGTAGGCATTCAGTTCTGTTACATCTCTTAAAGAAACTGCAACAAAATATTCCTGCTCTTCCGGAATCTGAAGCAACTCTTCTTTCTCACTGAATCCCTCCAATGATACTTTTCGAAGCTCTGCCTGATAACTTCTTTCACGATAAGTTACTTCCAATTCTACATGATCCACATCATTTTTTGGAAACACACCCGGATGTAATTCTGGAATCATACGGTTCAGATAACGTTCTTTTCTCTGACCCTCTGTCAGATTCAAAAAGCAATCATTCTTCCACAGAATCCTCCCATCCTCCAGCGCAATCGCATAGGGAATTGCCAGTTCTTTGAGCAACCGGTTTTCAATACCTTTATACTGTACTGAAAACTGGATCAGATCTGCCAGGATCAAAGATCTGTTATAGAAATACAGCGAAAAAGCGATTCCTACATATATAATTATGATCACTGACATCAAAAGTCCGGCTTTCTTGTCCACCATGTACATCCATACATCCATGCCAATCAAGAGAAGTGTCATGATCAGCGGCCATCGCATGTACATTCTGAGCTGTCCCTTCAGCTGCATTTTATTCCTTTTCATAACTAATACCTCACCTGGGACTACTATCAATCACCATCATCTGTGACTAATTACAATATAGCTAATCTATTATAGCATCTTTTCCCCTAAGATGCTATAGGTTGTATTATGCAAAAAACACGCAAAAATGAATTAGAAAAAGCAAAAAGATCGAATTTCTGAATTTCTCCAAAAATTCGATCTTGCTATTAGCTAATTATCTCAATTAGTCCTGAACGTAAGGCATAAGAGAAATGTGTCTAGCTCTCTTGATTGCTACTGTAAGAGCTCTCTGGTGCTTAGCACAGTTTCCTGTAATTCTTCTAGGAAGAATTTTTCCTCTTTCAGAAACATATTTTTTTAATTTTGCAACGTCCTTGTAATCGATTTCGTTGTTCTCTTTACCACAGAACACGCAAACTTTTTTTCTTCTACGAGCTGGGCCTCTTCTTTTGAATCCACCCTCTGGTCTGCTTCCTTTTTCGTAAGCCATGATGGTTATCTCCTTTCCGACTTAGTTAAACGGTAACTCCTCATCGATACCATCCGGGATATTCATGAAGCCATCACCTGCATCTGCGCTAGGTGCCGGACTCGGTGCAGACTGACGCTGGAAACTTGCTCTGTTAGCTTCTGCCTCGGCTCTGCTCTCTGCAAACTCCTGCTCTTCCACGATCACTTCTGTTGTGTATACTTTCACACCATCTTTGTTCGTGTAGCTTCCTGTCTGGATACGTCCGGAAATAGAGACACGCATTCCCTGATGGAAATACTTCTCAGCAAACTCTGCGGAACGTCCGAATATAACACACGGAATAAAATCCGCTGTCGGCTCGCCGTCTCTTCTGAATCTGCGATCTACAGCAAGTGTATATCTTGCAACCGCTGTAGCATTGTCTCCCTGTGAATATCTCACTTCTGGGTCTCTTGTTAACCGTCCTACTAAAACTACTTTATTCATATATACCTCTTTCCGCTTATGCTTCCTGTTTCACGCATAAATATCTGAGTACATTGTCCATAATGCGGATACGCTGCTCTACTTCAGCTGGAACTGTACTTTCAGCCTCGAAGTGGATGAAGTAATAAAATCCTTCTTTCATTTTCTGGATCTCGTAAGCGAATCTTCTCTTGCCCCACTCATCAACGTCTGTTACATTACCGCCGAAACGAGTGATCATTGCTTTCACTTTCTCGATTACTTCTGCTCTTGCTTCGTCTTCGAGTTTTGCGCTTACAACAACAGCTAATTCATACTTATTCATCTTATTTTACCTCCTTATGGTCTCTTGGCCCCCGGTTCCTCCCGGGAACAAGGAAATTGAATGACTGATTGGAATTGTTCCATCAGCATGTCACAGTTTCTTATAATACCATAAAGAATTTATTGTTTCAAGCCTTTTTTGTAATTTGTCTTGTATTTTTTTCTACCAATTTTCTTGGCACCATAATCTGGTGCCCGCAGCCCATACATTTGAGACGGAAATCCGCTCCGACCCGGAGAATCTCCCACTCCTGACTTCCGCATGGATGCGGTTTCTTCATCTTAATAATGTCGCCTACATCAAATCTGTCTGCCATTCTAATTTTCTCCTCCGTCTGTCGCTGTCAACACTCCCTGCAAAAGGAATCTCTCATCTTCTCTTACATTGGTACAAGTTGAAAGACTGACAATCTGAGACTGCGCATTCACTTCTGTTCCTGTGTCATATGCTGAATCTTCTTTACACATTTTCAAATAACTCTCAAACGCTTCGTCTGTCGCATAAGTCAGATTATACTGATCTGCAGTATCCTTCACGACAGCTGCTGAAAACACGGTATAAGTCCTTGTTTTTCCATCCGGTGTATAAATATAGAAATTCGGATGTTCTTTATAGAAAGATTCTTCCTCATACTCTTTCAGCTGCGAAAACATTTCTCCGCCAACTTTCAGGTTATGTCCATAAATCATTGTATTTCTATCTGAAAAATCACTCTTATTTTTCATGTCCATGAAAATTGCACCCAGTTTATTATCATTTGCGGAAAACGTCTTTGTCAGATATTCTTTGTTATCTGCACTTTTTACAACCGGATAACTGATGATTGATGGTTCATCAAACCGGATCCAGGCTACCGTATCTGGATTTTCCTGCAAAAGCACATCAAAATCTACTTTAAATGTGTCTCCCGATACATCTCCCGGATCATCTGTTTGCTCCTGTACAGTGATTGCTTTATTTTTGAGCTTATCATACTCTTTTCCACCAGAATAATATGGCACCATTGTGCGTACCAGCTGATAAAGCGAAAATGCAAAAACACAGACTGCCACAACCAGGACCACCATTGTTACTTTGTCAAATAAACCGCTTTTTTTCTTTTGTCTGCTTCGTTTCTGTCGCTTTTCTAATCTGTGGCGCACCGGCTTCTTTCTATTTTTTCCCATTCTTTTTCCCTTCTCCGGCTACTAGAAACCAAGATTCTCATCTACAAGAATAATTTTGAAACGACCTTTCTGACGGCTGAATCTTGTTACCAGAATCTGACAACAGATACATTCCGGGCTCTTGCAGTCAAAGCAGCTTCCAGCCTTGGAACATGGTGTATCAATTCCAAAACGCTGTGCATTTACAGGTGCAGCTTCATTTCTTGCCCTGCTCATTGCATCTTCCTGTGTCTTTACAACTTTGTTCATACCAACAATTAGAAGTACATTCTTTGGTCCAAATGCATATGCTGCTACACGGTTTGCATTTCCGTCAATATTGATGAACACTCCATCTTCACTCATCGCATTCACACTTCCAAGAAACCAGTCACAGGAAAATGCTGCTCTCGCGATTTCCTGCTTCTCTTCCGGTGTAGCTGCTTTATCTCTGTCACAGAAATTATAGTTTCCGGATTTTATCGCATCAATCAGACCGCATTCGTGTACGGAAGAGGCACCTCCCATATTGATCGTACTTCCTTCCGGAATCCACTCCAGTGCTTTCTGCACTGCTTCTTCCTTTGTCTCAGCATAATAAGCATCCATATTTCTGGATTCAAGTGCTTTCACCACACGTTCTCCAAGTACTTTGTTTCTTTTCTGTCTTACATCCATCTTAATTGCCTCGCTTTTATTTTGTGTTATCAACATGCATTTTCATTTTTTGAAAAGTTATTCACAATTTGAGTAACTGTTCAGAGCCAAGCAAAATTTCAAAAAACAGGTGTAAAATGCTTGCATTTTTAAGACTGTTTTTTGAAATTTTATTTGGCGGATACGCCACACCGACGAAATGCGTAGCATTTTGGAGGTTGGCTCTGAACAGTTACCAATTTGAATTGATTTTCCCCTGCTTTTTCAACAGTTCATGAATGGTATATGCCACCCCTAAGTCTTCATTTGACTTTGTAACATATTTTGAAACCCGCTTCACTTCCTCATCTGCATTTTCCATCGCGACAGTTGCGCCAAAATCCATAGACAACATAGAGTAATCGTTCAGGCTGTCTCCAAACACCATCACTTCCTCTTTTGTATAACCTAAAGATTCAATATATTCCTGAATCGCAGGTCCTTTCTCCGCTCCTTTTACCGTGATTTCCAGATTATTATAGAAGGAAGACGCAACTGCGAGTTCCGGATTCTGCATCAGTCTGCGCTTGATCTTATCAAGCATCTCCAGATCGCCTGTAAAAAGGAAAATCTTATGGATCATAATTCCCTGTTTCTCTAATTCGTCCACAGAATCGATTCGTCTTGAACTTGCCTTCACTCGCTTATAAAGTTCTGACTGCTCTATTTGGTCTCTGCACTCAGATAAATGGAACAGCTGAATCTGACGAACAATACTCTCCTCTACTTCCTCCGGTGTTCCCACACGATACTCATAAGGTCCGGCGCAATACAATACCGAGATTGGATATTCTTCCAATACCTTTGCCACCTCATTGCAAACCTCATATGTAAATCCTATGCTTTTTAGAATTTCACCCTTTGGGTTGCGTATCTCTGCGCCTGAGCCCACAATGAAATCACAGCCAAGATCCAGACCTTTTAATTCTTCCATTGCTCCATTATAACTTCTTCCGGTTGCTATCATAAAGCGGATTCCCGCCGCCTGTGCTTCACGGATTGCTTCTACTGTCTCCGGTGCTACTTTATGATTGTCTCCAAGAAGTGTTCCATCCATATCACTTGCTATTACTTTTATCATAATCCGCTTTCTCCTGTTAAAATTTTCTTGTCTTATAAATATATTTTTTGCCTTTGCCTATGAGTATAACTGTTTTTGTGAAGCTGTGCAAGACACGTCTGTTGAAGTTAACCTGTTGTTTTTAAAACCTTTACTGCTTTCACGATTTCTTCTTCCGAAGTCTGCCAGAGCGCATAATCTCCACGCTCTGACAATCCAAGTCCTATTCCTTCTTTTCTATATTCCATCGCACTGTCCACTACGATTTTTCCAGACATATGATAAGAAGTAATTCCAGTATATGGAAGAAGCTTTTCTATTGATTTTGCACCAATCCCACTTGCCGCAAGGATCTCAATCCTTCCTGCGCTTTTCTCCTGAAGTGCTTTCAGCATCTCTTTTCCTTCCCACGCAGTTTCTTTCTGTCCACTTGTCAGAATCGTATCAAATCCAAGTTCAATGGCTTCTTCGAGTGCTTTCATTGGATCTATACAAACATCAAATGCACGGTGAAGCGCTTTCTCTTTATTTCCTGCTGCCTTGATAAGTTCTGCCATTCGCTCTGTATCCAATGTACCATCCGGATTGAGCATTCCGATGACAACTCCATCAGCTCCCATCTCACAGTACATCTGAACTTCCTCTTTTAGCTGTTCAAATTCATATTGGTTATAGCAATAATCTCCATATCTCGGACGAAGAAGAACTCTCGTCTTGATGTCTGTATATTTCTTGACAAGGTCAAATAATGCCTTTCCCGGAGTAAGTCCTCCGATCACAAGATTGCTGCATAATTCGATTCGGTCTGCGCCACCTTTCTGCGCATTGATCGCTGATTGTACACAATCTGTGCATGCTTCTAATATTATTGTTTTCATATGTTCTATTTTCCTTTAATAATTAAGAATTTGTAACTGTTCAGAGCCAAGCAAAATTTCAAAAAAAGGTGTAAAATGCTTGCATTTTTTAGACTGTTTTTGAAATTTTATTTGGCGGATACGCCACACCTCCGAAATGCATAGCATTTTGGAGGTTGGCTCTGAATAGTTACAAGAATTTTATATATTAGAAGAAGCTGCCGTTGGCAGCTTCTTCATGGTTCTTATCGTTTACTAAGAAGTCTCTCTAGACACAAGCTACTATAAGCTTTAACCGTATGTCAGTTGATAACCTCTTGCAGGCATTTTACAGGTACTTTGCTGCCTCTTCATCACAGATCACTGTTACATGTGGATGGAACTGTAAGATACTTCCAGGTACCTTTGGTGTAACCGGTCCGTTTACTACTTCTTTCAGGATCTCTGCTTTATTCTCTCCGTTTACAAGAAGTACGATCTTCTTTGCACGCATAATTGTTCCGATTCCCATAGAAACAGCTTTTCTCGGCACATCTTCTTTCTTCTCAAAGAAACGCTTATTCGCTTCAATTGTGCTGTCTGTCAGGTCGATCTCACCTGTTACTTTTGTAAACTCATCTGCCGGCTCGTTGAATCCGATATGTCCATTGCATCCAAGTCCAAGCAGCTGGATTTCTACCTGTCCTGTCTTTGCCATCAGTTCTTCGTAAGCTTTTCCTGCCTCTCCAGCTTCAAATCCAACCCCATCCGGTACATGTACATTCTCTTTGTTGATATTTACATGATTGAAAAGATTGTCATTCATGAAATAATGATAGCTCTGATCATGCTCCGGTGCCAGTCCAATATACTCGTCAAGGTTGAATGTAGTAACCTGAGAGAAATCAAGATCTCCAGCCTCATACATTTTAACAAGCTCTTTGTACAGACCAACCGGTGTAGATCCTGTTGCCATACCAAGGATTGTTTTCGGATTCTCCATAATCTCTGCTGCAAACAGTGTTGCTGCTGCCTTGCTCATCTCTTCATAATTCTTCTTTACAATTACTTCCATGTTTAATACCCTCTCATTTCATTATATTTATATCGAGTGCTTTGGAAGCCACCCCATATTTTCATAGATCAAATCTATTTGCTTCCTGCTTCTGTAGATATATTTTATAACTTCCTAGTTCCTTATGCGAGTTTACCATAGCTGATTGTCTGTACTAAATCAAAGTCCTCATTTAATACGACCATGTCTGCATCTTTTCCTGCTGCAATAGCCCCCTTAGAATCAAGTCCGAACTCTTTCGCCTGATTTCCAGAGGTCATCTTTACTGCATCTTCAACTGTAGCACCTGTAAATTCCATAACATTCTTAAATGCCTGAATGTATGTAAGGATACTTCCTGCGATCGTTCCGTCTTCCAGTTTTGCCATACCATCTTTTACGATTACGACCTGTCCGCCCAGTTCGCTCTTTCCTTCCGGCATTCCTTTCGCACGCATGGAATCTGTGATCAGCTCGATTCCATCATACCCTCTTACTTTGCATGCGAGTTTCACCATATCCGGTACGATATGCTTTCCGTCACAGATTAGCTCTGCATGTACCCCTTCTGCCAACATACCATATCCTGTCACACCAGGCTCTCTGTGATTTAGTCCTCTCTGTGCATTGTAAAGATGAGTCACATGTGTTGCTCCGCTTGCATTCAATTCCCCGTATAATGCATTCGAATGTCCTGCGCTTAAGACAACTCCATTTTCCTTGCACCATGTCTCAAATGACGGATCAGCCTCTTCCGGCGCATAAGTAACAATACGCAGGAGACCGCCGCTGATCTCGTTCCATTTTGCCAGTGTTTTTTCATCCGGTTTCTTAATATAAGAAGGATCTTGTGCTCCCTTAAACACAGTTGAGATAAATGGTCCCTCTACGTGGATTCCTTTGATCACCGGGTTCTTCTGTGCCGCATCATGAATATTCTGCATTGCTTTCTCGATGTTCTCATAGGTCTGAGTCATAGTTGTACAGAAATAAGTTGTGATTCCCTCCTGCTTTGTCATCTGCTTAACCATCTCATCAATCTCATCCGGTGTAGCATCCATGTTATCTTTCCCATAACCACCATGACTATGAATGTCAATAAATCCAGGAACAACCCTTGTTCCTGCACAACTTACCTCAAGATCCCCTTCTTTCGGCTCGAACCCCGCCATATCACCGACTTCTTCAATCTTCTCATCAAAGCGGATATAGCCATTTTCGATTACACCGTTCCCAGTATAAATCTTCTTCTCCTTGATCAGTTTCATGTTGTTCTACCTCGTTTTCTACTTTTTAGAATACTGGTATCTGTGAAGATACTGAACAGATACGGATCTATTACTGTTCGCAGTTACCTACGAGCAGCAATAGAACTCTTACTTTTCTATTATCTCACAATACAAGGTGAGATTCCATCAATATTTCATAATTTATGAAAAAATCTCTGTCCGTTTCTACTAACCGCAGAACTATAAGAAACACCTGAAACAATAGTAGTTTCCCCCAAACTATTGACAATATCCGCCTAATTGCGGTAAATTAAATGTTATTGTGGGTTAAAAATGCCTTCAATTATGATACCTACGGATTGTATCTGTGCTACGCACTTTGACGATCCTGCCCGATATCATCATATCAATATAAGGAAAGGATAAAAAATTATGAATTGGGAAATCATTACTTTTATTGCGTATTTCGTCATTTTGCTTGGCGTAGCATTAGTATTTTACTTTAACGGTACCAATAAGAACTCTGAGGACTTCTTCCTTGGTGGAAGATCTATGGGACCATGGGTAACAGCACTGTCCGCACAAGCGTCCGATATGTCTGCGTGGCTGCTGATGGGACTTCCGGGATCGATCTTAGCTTTCGGTTTCGGACAGATGTGGATCGGTATCGGTCTTGCATTAGGAACAGCTGCTAACTGGATTCTGTGCGCAAAACGTCTGCGTACATTCTCTAAAGCTGCAGATGATGCAATCACATTACCACAGTATCTGACAAATCGTTTTGCAACAGACTCCAGATCACTGCAGTTGACATGTGCACTGATCTTCCTGTTTGCTTATACAATTTATGTAGCATCTGCACTGGTAGCCGGTACTTCTGTATTCACAACACTGTTCCCGACAGTTTCTCCTAAGATTGCTATGTTCGCATTCTTGCTGATCATTGTTGCCTACACATTCTTTGGTGGCTTTGCGGCAGTTTGCTGGACAGACTTTTTCCAAGGATTACTGATGATGCTTGCACTGATGCTTGTACCTCTCGTAGTCTGCATCGGTCACAGTGATCTGTTGGATCCTACTGCTCTTACTACAGTATATACGTATACTGATGCTGCTACAGGCGCTGTAACACAGTGTGCTTTCGGAGGCGGTATCTTTGATGCCAGCTGGCAGGATATCGTCAGCGGACTTGGCTGGGGGTTAGGATACTTCGGTATGCCACATATTCTGGTGCGTTTTATGTCTATCGAGAAACCATCCATGATCAAGAAATCTTCTATCGTAGCAATTGTATGGGTAATCATCTCACTGTTCTCTGCTGTCCTGATTGCTTACTTAGGCAGAATGGTTATGGGCGCTGAACTGCTCACTCAGGGAAATCAGAAACTTGTATTCATTGCTATGGCGCGAAGATTCTTCCCGGCAGGCATCTGTGGACTTCTGCTTGCAGCGATCATCGCCGCTTCGATCTCCACTGCAGACTCTCAGCTGTTGGTAGCATCCAGCTCCTTCACAGCAGATCTGTACAAGCCTTTCTTCAGAAAAAATGCTTCTGAAAAAGAGACGCTGATGGTTGGACGTATCCTCGTACTGATCCTCTCCCTGATTGCTTTTGGTATCGCAAACTCCAAGGGAAGTGGTGCTCAGGCTATCATGGATATGGTTGAAAATGCATGGGGCGCTTTCGGTGCTTCCTTTGGACCTACAATCCTGCTGTCTCTGTTCTGGAAACGCTTTAACTACCAGGGCGCTGTAGCAGGTGTAATCTCCGGATTCGTTGTAGATCTCGGATGGCTGCTCACAGGAATGACAGATGCCACAGGTATCTTCGAGATTGTCCCTGGATTCTTTGCAAGTCTTCTGATTGCTGTTATTGTAGCAAAGCTTACTGCTGAGCCAAATAAAAAAGCTGTTGAAATCTTCGACCAGGGAATCAAAGCGGAAACTGAATAAATTACAAATGTATTATAAAGTCAAAAAATCAGTCGTAAATATTTACGGCTGATTTTTTGTGCATTTATGATTCATATTTATCTTATTTATATACAAAAAGAAGGGGCTTACATAAGCCCCTTCGACATTTGACACCTGACTCACATCAGTGTTCAAATCATCCTTCAATTGCGATTGTTTTCTTTGTCTCAACTGGTTTTGCCTCTTTCTTCGGCACTGACAGTCTCAGAATACCATTCTCGTATTTTGCTTTGATATCTTCCTGTGTAAGGTTCTCACCTACATAGAAGCTTCTCTGCATTGCTCCGGCATAACGCTCCTTACGGATGTATTTACCTTTCTTGTCTTCCTCATCCTTATCAAGACCCTTAGCAGCTGATACGGTCAAATAACCATTCTCAAGCTCAATGCTAATCTCATCTTTCTTGAATCCAGGAAGATCGATATCTACTTCATATCCTGCGTCATGCTCACGGATATCTGTCTTCATCATGTTCTTAGCGTGTTTACCGTATAACGGATTCTTCTTTCCCCAGAAATCCTGCTCAAATGGGAAGTTCATCCAATCATCATCAAATAAGTTTTCTCCAAAAATACTAGGCATCATCATAAGTCATTTCTCCTTTCAATGCTAACTAACTTTGTTGCCTTTTGTGAGAAGATCTCACAATTTATATAAGCTGCTTTCGCAGTTGTTGTCAGAACATCCGGAGGATTCAGAAGTTCATTTCTTTTCTTTTTTCTCTGTCTTCCTTTGTTCTACTTATTATATAGCACGCGGTTTTTAGCCATGTCAAGAGGTGAGTGCTAATTATTTTGTGAAGATTTTGTGAAGCCTTGATTTTATGGGCTTCACAGGGATTTTTCACTTGCTTTCGCACTCGATTTTCTTGATTTGACCACATTTTTACGACAAATCTTTTGAAAAATATATTTGTCTGATTTTCTTACCACATTTTACGACAACGACATCTGGTTTATACCACAGCAGGTACAGTTTCCGGCAGGTTCATTTTAGACATCTCATTCTCCACGTGAGACTTCTCAGCAATATGATTATAGACATTCATTGTGATCTGTGCATCTGAATGGCCCATCACATACTGCATAACTTTGGGATTGACATTATTCTCACCCAGTCTAGTACATCCCGTATGACGAAGGGTATGCGATGAAATAGGAGGCATCAGCTCCGGCTCTCGCTTCTCTTCTTCTGCCAGTTTGCTTTCTTTTTTATTATAGGCATTGACAATATTTTTCAGAAAGCTGTTCACTCCCGCCGGCATGATCGGACGTCCATGCTTTGTATTGAAAATGAATCCACTGCGTCCACCGATCTCCACATTGCTCTGCAAACCAAGCATCAGGTTCAGCTCTCTCTGTTTACGGAACGCATCATATACCATCTGTGTCATAGGAATATCTCTGATTCCCGCATCCGTTTTGGTTTCTGAATCATGGAAACAATATCCGTCATCACCTTCATAATACACAAGCTGTCCACCTACATGGATCTCCCGGTTCTTCATATCCACATCTGACCAGGTTAAGCCGATGGTTTCACTCACTCTCAAGCAAGCCCCAAACATAACCTGCATCATTGGAAGATGAGGCTTATACACATTACTCTGTTCAACAAACTTCAGAAGTTTTTCCTGCTGTTCCAGTGTCAGTGCTTCCTTCTCTTTTGCCGGAGCCCCATAATCTCCAAGTGTTCCTGTTACCGGATTCTTACGGATAATCCCATCTTCCACTGCCAGTTCAAAACTGGGATTCAATAAGCCATAAAGACCTTTGATCGTACTGTGTGCCAGTCCTTCATCTGACAATGCGGAAAAGAACGTCCTTACATGTGATGTCTTGAAATCCACAACACGAATGTTTCCAAGAGTATTTCGTATCCGGTAATCCCACATACGGATATAATTCTTCTTCGTTCTTTCCTTGATATTCTTTGTTGCCATGTATCGCTCAAACAACGTATTCACAGTCAGCTTCTTGACTGATGCATCTGTAATAAGCAGATCATCCATATCCTTATTGATCTTCTTTTCCATTTCTCGTAAACTCGCCAAATCAGCTGCATAAACCGAATTACGCTTTCCGGTAATTTCATCTTTGTAGCGATACTCATAACGTCCATCAGGACGCTGGTATTCACCTGTTTTTAAATTTCTGCCTTTATTATCTTTTCTTGCCATATCAATCATTCCTTTCACTTCATTTTTCGTTATTCGGAATGATTTTTGTCCTGTCGGTATCAGTCATATACTGTCTGATATCTGCTCACAGATTAACATAATATTTTATGATTTCCAAGGGTAAATTCCTGCAAAATGCTAATTTTTATTTGCCTGTTTTACAGGAATATTTTCCCTTTTTTGCTTTTCATTCCGAAGGAAAGTTGTTGTATTTTATCTTCTCATCTTTCATTACACTGCCATTGCATCAAGATATTTTTTTATCTTATCCACGTTATAAAGAACACGTCTTCCAATAATCACTCTTGCTTCTGCATAATCTGCAATTTTCTTTGCAGTTACTTCTCCGCAGGATAACATTGCCATTAATCCTTCAATATCTACCGCCAGACGATTCTCAGTCTTATACTCTGTTGTTTTTCTCATGATGCACATACCTCCTTTCCTCCGTATTCTTCTGCATCACCTCCGAGACAGCGGTTATGCCCGTTGTCAGTACACTCTACTTTTTGTTTAGACTTCTTACGATGATTTTCCATTCTGTTCGGCGTGTTGGCTTCCATTTGTATATGGCGGTGTCAACGTTACAATTGACCTCTATCAGAAATCTTTCTGAATACTGGCAGCTTCTTCTCAAGCATACCAGCCGTTGCCGGAGTATCTTCGGTTTCCACATACTACTCTCTGATACAGCGGTGGAATCCTGTGTTACCTTTAAGCCCGAAAGGCACCCATACAGCTCATTCAATTTTCAAGGTTCAATAATCAAAAGTTTTGCAGGTATACATTTTTGTACCCATTTGATTTAATGCCATTATATCCCCCGTTACTGCTAATGTCAATAGCACCTCATGCGTTTTAGGTTCTTTTTTGTACTCTTTTTCATTGATTTTCTGCTAGTTTGTGTTATAATATGGACAAATAGTTATTCATTTCTTGATTTTACTATCTTCAATGGATGTTTATCAGGACTAATGCAGAGGTGACTTTATGAATTTTAATCTGAAATTAAAAAAAATCCGGACATTCCGGAAAATGACACAAAAAGAACTGTCAGAGAAAATCGGACTGACCGATCAGCATAGAATTGTACAATATGAAAAAGGCGTTCGTGTTCCCAAAAAAGATCTGGTCGATAAAATGGCACAGGCTCTTGATGTCAATCCTTATACCCTCTATGATACCGCTGGACGTGACGCTTCCGAAATGATGGAACTGCTTTTCTGGCTGGATGAATTTAATCCATCAGCATTGCATCTGCTTCTCCCTCGGAAATTTCCTGGTGAGAAATGCAATGAAGTAGCTGACACTTCCGTTTACTACCATGACAATGATAGCTGGCCTGTCCATGCTCCTGTCTGTATGTGGTTTAACTATGGAGTTCTGAATGATTTTTTGAAAGAATGGGTGGTTCGGATGGATGAACTGAAATCCGGTGAGATTACCAGAGATGAATATTTTGAATGGAAAATCAACTGGCCACAGACCTGTGATGGGTGTGGGAAATATGAACCTAAGAAAAAATGGCGAATATAGCAAATACAATGCTCCCCAAAACTGGACAATATTCCAATAATGGGGAGCTACTATTCTTTTTTTAATCTAATGCTCTTCTACTATATGTATTTTTCATCACTCAACTACTTTATAGCCCGCATTTGTAATTACACAAATTTCTTCGCTTTTTCTTTCAATATATTTTTCTTTCAAACAAGCATTAAGCGCCTCTTCCCAAACAGCATATTCACGTCTATCTGGATACTCCTTAGCAACTACTTCGCTGCCAATTTGAATATATGTACCTGATTCCAAATCTGAAGTTATCAGAATCTGCCCTCCCGGTGCATCTGCCACTTTTTTAAGGAGTTGCTTCATTTCCTCTGTAATTAAGGCAGGTGTAGCACTGATATTCTCATTTTTGGTTGATACATCGCCATTTATTTCACTGATGAACTTGTCCCTTGCTTCTTCCCAAATAATATCTTCATTATCTGAAATATCAAATTCTGATTCTAATTCCCGTCTCAACTGATTTAGGCGATCTTTTACTTCTGAACGATCACCATCTAACTTAATAGCAATGCAGTCACTTCCAATTACACCTTTCATTCCAGAAAAATCAAAACCAGGAAGAAGAAGTGAAGTTGCATTGGCTCTTAGTACCCATGCTGCGCCCATTTCATTTAAGCTGACTGGGCTTTCGTAATATTCTGGCGAATGTACGAAAATAATATGCAAGTCATAATTAAGGAACCGTTCCCTTAAAAAGTCAAAAATATTGGCTCCATTTGGTATTCCATATCCTGGTAGGGAGCTACAAAAAATATCTCTGCGAGGACTTAAATTGATTGAACGAAGTAAATCCGCAATTTTTGCAACTTGATCCTTATTCTTAGAAGAATGACTTATAAATATAAGCGGTTTCTTTTTCATACCAGAAGCACCTCCTTGTGAATGTGACAATCCTGACTCTTTCTCCTCGTCCGGATAATATTTATCAATATTTTTTCTAATAGCCTGAAGTTTTCCGACAAGCTCAATAAAATACTTTTTCTCCGTAAAACCATCCAGACGCTTGCCACAGAAATTGATAGTTTCCCACACAAAAGTGTCATGAGTTCGATCATAAATTCCCTGTAATTCCAATTTTATCTCTTGAAGCCAATTTTGGAATTCAGGCACATCACTGATCCGTTCAAAGGATGTTCCCATACCGCCACCAAACGGATGAAACATTTTTTCTATTTCTTTTCGTGAATCTATAAGTTTAATTAAGTCTTTCTTCAATCATTCTACCCCCAATGCCTTAAACACCGCATCTTCCGCACTCTGGTACGGAATCAGCTGAAATGCACTCATCAGATCAGCCGGAACACTTGCGAAATCAACAAACGAGGTACTCGGAATCAGCACCTTCTTTGCGCCGCTATCCAGACACACCTGAAGTGTATTGGCAAGTTCATCCACCTTTATCATTGTACCACTAATTGTTATATCTCCCAACACTGCCAAGTTGCTGACAACAGGCTTTCCAAGGGCAATCGAACAAAGTGCAATTAATGTTGGAAGTGCCAATTTGTCTGTCATACCAATTCCCTGTAAATCCTGATAGTTGATGATATAGTCTTTGGTTGAAGTACTGATAGCGCCACTGATCCGATTGCCGTTGGCTTTCAGATAATTAAATGCCGTGTTCACCGCTTCCTTGCATTTAGAATCGCTGCCTAAGCCAGTCCGTTCAATTTTGCCATTGCCCGGAAGCATCTGACTTTCCAAACGGAATACACCAATCATGCCGCTTTTTCCTCTGGATACGGTATAAATCTGCCCCGGGTTACACATTCCATCCGGTATCAGCTTACCGCCACCCTGTTCTGGTACAGAAACATAATGTTCTGACATATCTTCTAAATCTATATAGGAGAAGTTCACATCATAAAACTCCATACCACCCAGCTTCTTCAATTGCTCCTTGACACGGCGACGCATTTCCAATGCAATCTGAATAATTTCTTCCAGTTCTTCTTTAGTAAACTCACCATTTGGGTACATCAACTTCAGATAACCGTCTATCATACGACGAACCGCAATTGTATCACGCTGATTCAGATTTCTCCCCAAGCGGAAGTAGTGGTCAAGTGCATCTCCATACTGCTCCTTACGAAGCTCTCGGATGAATTCTGCCAAATAGTCACTGATAAAACCGTAATCATCGGTAAAATGCTCCGGTCTGAACTTCGGTATCTCCCATCCAGGAAGATAACAGTGCATACGATCAAGAAATGCTGTATCTGTTCCCATTTCCTGCGGGAAAGGTGCAAACAGACTGGAGGTTTTCAACAGCACATCCACACTCTGATTGATATTTCCCACAAATACCATGGACGCAGTAGCAGCTTTTTCTTCTTTGCCACGGGCAAAAGATCCGGATGCCATATAATCCTTCATGATCTGAATGCCATCTTTATCTTTAAACTTGATACCTGCCACTTCATCAAAGGCTACACAATCCCATAAGCCGACCAGTCCGACCGTTTTGCGTCCCATATTGTAAAACAGATTTGCAACTGTCGTCTGCCCACCGGATATTAAGATACTATTCGGAGAAATCTCTTTGTAGAGATGAGATTTACCGGTACTTCTCGGTCCAAGCTCGCAAAGATTAAAGTTATTCTCAACTAATGGAATCATACGGGTCAAGAGCAACCATTTCTCACGGTATGTAAATTCATCTGGCTCCATGCCGATAGAACGAAGAAGAATATCCAACCATTCATTTTTCGTAAAAGCTGTTCGCCCCTGCTTTAGTTCATCAATATCAATGTGCGGCATCTGGATCGGTGTCAGCTTACGGATACTAATTGGTGAAATATCTTTCTGCTTTTTCTGTTTGGAACGAAGCGGATTTCCCTCAATGTCCTCAATGCCAAAATTATTGTCGCCTTCAACCTCATAATCCAGCTGAACAATACACCAGATACCGCCACAGAGCAGGCGATCAAATTTTTCTGGATATTCATCGGCAATCGGTACATTACCAACGCCCAAATTAGAAAACTCTGCAAAAAAGCAATCCTTTTTCATATCCAGTCGAACAGTCACCATATCAATGATTGTGTGACTTCCTTTTTTACGCAGCTGAGACAAAATTTTCTGTGATTCATCCGGGCGTACAAAGTTGTCAGCAAGAATACGCTTCACATTCTGTACGCCTTTCTCTATAACCGTCTCATCATCTGAACTGCAATACTGTCCCAACAAGAACTCAAGAACATACACTGGGACATTCGCCCCTTCTTTAATTTTCTTTGTCAGGTCTTTCCGAACAATCTTACCGTCAAAGTTCTGACGGAGCTTGTTCTTTATTTCTTCACGGGTACTTTCACCCTCTGCAAATTGCTCCATCTTTCTCTCCTCCTGCGGCATTAATTAAAAAAATCAAACTCGTCCACCGCAAAGGCGATGTCAATCTGGAATGGCTCCCGCTGTGGCAGCTGTAATCCCTGTTCATCTGCAATTACCAGATAATAAGTAGCTGTATTGCTGTATTTCAGAGATTTCAAATTAAACTGACAACGGAAAGTTCTTTCTGCACCGTTATCGCTGGTCTTATCTGCAATAATCTTCTGAATATCACTAATCTGTTTGCCGTCCTCATCTGTAAAATAAACTTGATAGGTTGCTGCTTCACGATTTGTACTGACCGCATCTTTTTGATAGAAGTTCAACGAAAAAATCATATTGCTGATTTTACGGTTTGCGGACAGTAAATTGACCGTTACCGGCTTGGTATCATATTTCTGCTTATTTCGCCTATATTCCATAGAATCATTGCGGAGATAATGATACTCAATCACCGGAACAACCATTTCCTGCAAACTGATACCACCATGCACAAAATTCATACCGCCGCCATTCATTTTGATACGAATACTTTCTCTCGGTGCAAATCCATTGAATTCCGTATTTCCGCCCAAGAATTTTACAGGCATCAAGTAATCTGGTTGCACACCCTTCTGCATAATTGCATATCTTCTGCCATACTCCACACATCGCTTGATACTTTCTTTTTTTGTAATGTCAGTGTTTGTTACATCCACATCAAAAAATCCTCTTTTATCTACTTTGTCCTCTTCCTTCAAAGGACTGTATGTATAAAGAAATCCATGATCTGCCGTAATTAAAATATTCGTTCCGCCAAATTCATTTACAATGATACGCACAAGATTCTTCAATTCTGAAATTGCCTTGTCACACGCAGCAAAAACAGCAATATCCGAAGTGTGGCTGGCTTCATCAATGGTATCGTGGTAAATATAAACCACATCCATACCTTTTACCAAAGCACATCTTTCCGCTCGTTTCATAGCAATGATGTCATTATACTTTAAGGCCACGCTTGCCGAATCTTCTGTTTTCAGAACCTTGTCCCTATAAGTACTTGCCGTAGACTGTCCATCTGCCAAAACCGTCAAAATATCGTTCCGAACCTCTAC
The DNA here is from genome assembly GCF_020560115.1 of Mediterraneibacter sp. 210702-DFI.5.30. Lineage (NCBI taxonomy): Bacteria > Bacillati > Bacillota > Clostridia > Lachnospirales > Lachnospiraceae > Mediterraneibacter > Mediterraneibacter sp. 210702-DFI.5.30. Next base: position 93,837 of record NZ_JAJCME010000001.1, on the reverse strand, counting down.
TGTCAATTCTTTGTGCGGCAACAAAGCTGCCATACCAAACTTTGTAGTAGAAGGGAAGATACTCTGCATACTACTGATAGAAACCTTACTTTGCGTTTCTCGCTGAAGCTGATCTGCCATCGTAGCTGCCACTTCATAACGCATGGCATCTGAGATAATTACAAATACTTTAGTATCCGAAGTCTGAATACGAGAACGGTAAAAATCTTCCTGCTGCGGTACTTCCAGAACTTTACCGTAAGTTGCCAGTTCATCCGCACATACATCTGACCAGTTATTGCCCAACTCACCTAAGAACCAGTGAGTATAAAGTCCTTCCACCTTATCGACAACATGCTTGAACAAATCATCCAGCAGAATATTGGAAGTCTCCAAGCTCTTTTGAAAACTAAGATGGAACAAACGGTAATATGTGTCCATCTGATAGTAGCTCTCAGTATATTCTTTCCAGATACTTTTCGCTTCTGCGGTATGGAATCCGGCTGAATGTTCCTTAAAGAAACTTTGCATATTCGCCACTTGTAAGATACCGTCATAAAAATTTTCAAATGGCTCATACCATACACAAGTTCTCCGTTTTTCAACAGTATTCGTAATGGTATCCACATCAATGATATGGTCACTGATCTCTGTCATTAGCTTTGTCAGAATCACTTCATTAATACACGGGAAGCATTCTGTTCCTACCAAATCCTCTACCGTCAGCTTTTCAAAGCGCTGATACAGACGGGCTTCATCCTCAACATAACGTGCCACATCATATAATTGCGGAATGTTGTCACTATGAAGCCATTCAGAAATAAAATCATAGCAATATGCCTGATGTGGCATGGAAATAAAGCCGTCCAGTCCGGCAAGATATTCCTGCCGCATGGTGCGGGTCGTTGCAGTTAAAAGCAGATGAATTGCTAACCGCCCAAGGTCTGGTTCTTCCTCCACAAATCCGCATCCCTGACGAACCATCGCCCAAAATGCTGTGTCTGCATGATATTTTACAAAATCCTGATAAACCGTATTATTATTCAAATCAAGTCCCGCCTGGAACACACTACGGAGAATCATATTAGGCTGTGCATCTTTCAATCCACAGATTGCCGCCATAACAGCCATGTGTAACTGTGCCGGTGTTTCCGGAACTTTATTCTGTGTACTAACTTTCAAACGACGGTCTTTCGCATTGAAGTAAGCACGATAATTTTTAACCTGTTTCCTCATTGCCGGATTTGATATAAGTCCCATCTCATCCATCCAGATAGAAATCAGATCTGCCCGAAACTCTTCGCTGTAAAGCTCCACGTCCAGAAGCCAGTTATCATCCGGGCGATTATAAACACACGGACTGTAAACCAGATAATTTGTGGTCAAATCATCTACTGAAAGCAGTTTTTTTACAGAAAACGAATTATTTCCAGTCAGCGCAATCACCTTTGCATTTTCCAAAACCACTTCATCCAGTTTATCCTCAAATTCCTTATCTTCATCGTACCAGAAAATGATACGACGCTGATAAAACTCAGCCAGAGGTGCAGCAAATCTGCGATTTAAATCTTGTATTATTTTATCTGTATCCATGCTGTCCTCCTACCTTATAATTTTCCAATTTGCTTTTCGTTTTGTTCCGCCCTGTACCAATCTACCTTTTTCCTGTAAAGAAGCGAACATTCGAGAAACCGTTCTTTTCGATATACCCATTTTTTCCGCATAATATGCCTGTGTTGCAGACGGATTCTTCTCTATAATCTGCAACAATTTTTCTATCTGCGTCTGTTCCTTATTAAGCGGCACTTCAGCGCTATTAGTGCCATCATCAACGCCACATTTAACGCCATTAGCGCCATTTTTAGTGCCATTGGCGTTAATCATGGCGTTATTGGTAGCAACCTGACCTCGATAAATATTAATACGCAAATCAACTTCGCCACCAATAAACTCCGGCTCCCGCAATCCGGCAGCTTTTACTTTATCAATAATTCTCGGAATGCCGCTTCCCCAATGCTCAATCAGGTTCATATAGGCAAACGCATGGGCAAGAGCTTCATTTCTGATTTTGGAATAGCCTTCTTTCATACGCTCCATCGTTTGTCCCATTGGCAGCTTTCCTGGAGAAGTAATTTCCAATCGGTTGTCATATACCGCTACCTGTATCGTACCATGATCCAGATAACTACGATGTACCATAGCATTGATAATCAACTCACGAATGGCATCCGGTGGAATCTCATAAACATCCTGGCGATAAATTCCCACAATAGTAGCACCCAGATGAATATTTCTTAAGACAAACTGAAATGCTTCGTCTATCTGTTCCCAAAGCGGACCGCTATATTCTCTACGGTCAACAAAAACTGCTTTTGTTGTCCCTTTGAACACACCACATTGCGTTGCAACATGAAGTCCTCCGTTTCCAGTCAAAATAGCAAAAGCATTAGACGGATAATCTTTTCCATCACGCTCAATTAAAATTCCCCAGGAACGCAACTGCTGTCTTCCCACATCTTTAATCGATGCTTTCTGTTCCTCTGTACGGGCATTTCTGACAGCCTGCTCTTTCATAGCTTTGCAAAGGGCATCAATATCTTCCTCTGTAACATTTAACCCAGTACATAAAGCCTGATCATAGTAGCGGTTATTGCCCTCAAACAACAACTCCTTTACCATATACTCATCGGCAAGGCGGGTAGTTCCGGCAACACGGACATATACACCACCATCTCTACCAAGAGCTTTGATATAATATGGACGTTGTCTGCCCTCAGAAACCTCTACCACGATGACAGTCTTACCATCAACCGTCTGTAAAGTAATATCCGGGATGATTGCCGGTTCACAGCTGTCTGATACGGCATTGGCAATGGCATCCATTTTCTTGAACACATCTTCTTTGTCAAAGCCGACAACCTCTCTGGTTTTATCGGCAATTCCGAAAATGATTTTCCCTCCGGTTCCATTTGCAAAGGCAACCACAGACTTCATATATTTGATGCTTTTCTCTGGCAGGGTCTCTTTGAACTCTATATTCTTGGATTCACCTGCAAGAATTTCTTCTATGGTCATTGTAACACCTCGCTCTCTTTTACAGTTTTAACTGTTGTTACGATAGCATTGGTCCAACGAATTGAATCAATGCCGCAACTGCCGATCCAAATTCGACAGTTCCTTTTATAGCCTGTAACGAAGCTATTGCTGTCTTTATCATAGATTTCTTTGGCTTTTCAGATATAACTTCTGCTTCTATAACTTCCAAGCTTTCAGATGCTGCTTCTTTATCCTCATCAGATGTAAGAGTATCCATCTTCGTCCTAACTGCATCAATTAACTGTTCAATATCGTTTGCTGTTGCCCCAATATTTGTAGTTGCCATAACAGATGAATTATCATTTGCAATAATAGCTTGACCATTTTGCACCGTCACATTATAAATATTCTTTTCATCTATTCCCATATCAATACCTACTTTCGTTAAATAACTTTCCACATGGCGAATCAACACCATAACAAATCGTTCATTAAAACCTTTGATTTTATCTTGCCATTTGGATGAAGAAGAATATCCCATGGCAACACCACGATATACAGAACTGTTATTTTCCACCAAATATCTTAAAACAGCGTACACATTTCGTATTTCTTCGCTATCAGTTTCACCCAATGAAAAAATCAATCTTCCGTAGGATCCTTGTACTTCTTTAACTTCACTCTCTAAATTCCAATCACAGCTGCCACAATCATGAATATAATCACTTATAATCGGAGTACTATCTATGTAGTTCACAAATTTCCCAAGCACATCAGCATAATCTTCATAATTTGCCTGAAGTAGTCGATTAGAGCAACTATTAAAATCATATTGAATTTTTCGCAATTCTTTTCTATTCAATTTCATAATTTTTCACCCCACAAAACGGGCAATATGCACCCGTCATTTTCAATAATGGTTTAATTTTTGCAGTACGTTTGCAACATGGAAAATCACAAATTTCCATTGCTTCTATTCCTGAACGAATAGGATCTTCATTTTCATGCTTCGGACGTTTTCCAGCCTTGAATGTAATGATTCCTTTTTTGCTATGCCGTTCCATTTTTTTGAATTCATTATAAATCATATCATTGACAGCATTCGTCTCCATTTTCATGGCAAGTTCAAGTACATCCTCAGTAACATAGTTTTCGCTTATTAAGCCACAACTTGGACAAAATATATGAAGCACCCCGTCATCCTCCAAATCAGAAGGAGTTGCCTTAAAATATGTGCCACATTGTTCGCATTGCAAAAGAACATAACCATCATCATCTGTAGGAATAGGAATCGTCATATTGATTTCATCACTCATATTGCTCCCCCCCTTACTTACTTTATTTTAGCCAACACATCTTGAAAAATTGCATAATTCTTCTTCACGCCATCGTCCAAATCAATAGAAATCATCTGGTCGGCAAGGTGATGAATCTTTTCCTCGTAGGTTCTGATTTCAGTATCCTGTGCTTGTAAAGTGGTCAGCTTTTTATTCAGCTTCACACGCTCACCAGTGGACGCATTGGCAATACGCTGTTCCAGATCGGCAAGGGCAGTGCGGTAACGAGCCTGCTGCTCATGCACATAATCGGTACGGATGCGGGCAATGGTGTCCGGCTGATAGCGGTGCATATAGATCAGTGCCTTGAAGCCATTCTTTTTGCCACTGTCAAACAACCAGTAGATCGGGCGTTTCTGATACATCTTGCAATGGTCGGAGTAGAAGTCACTCAGGAAATAATTCCGAATCACATCCTTCGGCTGACCCTTGCCACCCAGAGCATCGGCAATGAATTTCAAGTTTTCGTCCAGCATATCAGCACCGTAAACGGTTTTCACAAACTCCACGAACAAACCAACAATATCATCCTCAAAGTATTCATCGTCACAAATTGGGATAATGTTATCCTTATCAACCGCAAAAGAAACACACTTACTGGCATCCCATTCGCCGCCTGCATAGGCAAGACCATCCACATCCAGAGAGTAGCGACCAAACATACAGCCAACCGCATAGGAAATGAAAGAGCGAATATCTCTGCCAAGGTCAGCTTTGCGGACAGTAACATCCTTATCCTCAACTTCTGGTGTCAGTTCGTCCTGTAAACCGTAAATGTCAATGAAAATACGGTTCAATTCTTCCTCGTTGGATTTCAGCTGGTTGAAGCGGTCATCACATTCAGTCTGCCACTGGTCAAAGGCTTCGGCAATGGTAGGAACGTTGCGAAGTAACGGATGGTGCTGGAAATCCCATGAGGTTTCAAAGGAATCCCAATCCTTTTTTGAAAAATCAACATTCTCTCCTGCCAAAGCGGAAACTTTGCTTTTCTGATCTCCAATATCTGGTACAATAATTTTCCCAACATCTCCAACTTGACAATGAATTGTAGAATTAAATACTTTAAGCAATTCTGCAAATATTGACGTATTGGCATACCCCAAAAGCCATAATTGATCTTCTTCTTTTGGAAAGAAACAATGACCAGAAATATCATAAAATGTATCATCTGGTGCTATACGGAAACTATTTTTGCTAATAGTTAAATCTGTCCATGTGCATTTTTTCTTTTTCAAGAAATCCAAATCTAACACTCTGGCATTTTTTTGCTGCAATATAAAATCCGGTGTTTTATTATAAAACAAAAGATATTCTAAATTACCGTACCACTTTCTGTAAGCTCCTCCCTTCAAATATTTAATCCACTTTAGTCCATAACTGGAGCCATTAAATTCAGAAAAATCCACTTCATGCCATAGTCTTAAATATCTATCATTATTCGATGTCTGCATGCCAACTTTAGGAGCAGCAATTTCTGTCATGGTTTTGTAATTTCCATACATCTCATATATTTGGCGATGTAACCAATAGGCTATTGGCATTCCAGGAATCTTCATAAAATCTTCTTGTTGAATGGTATGTAATCCTTTTCTGTGTAAAAAAGCGTTCCTACGTTCCTCTACACCATGAACTTCGCCCTGGCTATCAAATAATCTATAATATCGCCCCACATAGTTCTTAATATATGTTTTAGATATAACAAACGTTGTTGTGCCAAAATCCGATCCGAAAATTCCTCGTCCTGGGTGAACCATATTAACGATCATATTGTTACGAAGCATTGTATTTCGCATTTTTTCATAACTGGACAAGAACATCCATACTGGAATGTTTATCATAGAAATATAACCATGGCTCGTACTCATTTCTAATGTTCGTTCCATCATGATTGTACTCATATCCGATTTCGTATCTGGATATTTTTTCTTTACAAAAGAAGATAATTTTCCCGACATTCCTGACGCACCCATATACGGCGGATTCGTTACAACTGCATCATAATTCTGTGCCAATGCTTCCGCCACCTGCACCAACGGCAGTAACTCTCTCAATGCCGTCTCACGGGACATATTTATATCTTCTGTAATCTCTGCAAAACGATCATACAGTGCAGACCAATCCTGCGGTGTTACGGTCAGAATAGAGCCGTATTCCTTTGCATCATGCAGCTCTTTAATGATGGTGTCCATAGCAACTGTGAGCTTCATATCGCCATTACAGAAATAGTCCATCGCAAATTTATCTACATGGTTGCTCTCCACAATAGCGTACACATGGGGCTGAATGCCACGGCTGAAGAAGCGGCGGTCATACTGACGTGCTTTCATCATTACCGCAAAGTAAGCCAGCTGTGCCGCACGGTCATCAATATCCAGACCGTAAAGATTGTTCTCTACAATGCTTGCCACCGCTTCACGGGTGGTATAGCCGTAGGATTCATAAATCTTCATCAGTACGTCAAACATATATGCAAGGATATGACCGGAACCGGAGCATGGGTCAATGACTTTCAGCTGATCCGGTGTCAGTGCGGCGTATTCCTTACGAATTTCTGCAAGCTGTGCCTGCACTTCCGGCTCCTGCTCAGCTTCTTCCAGATAGTAGTGCCATTTGGTATCTTCCATGTCACGGTTTCCAGCAGCATAGGCAGACTGTTCTTCCTCGGTAGGAAGAAGCTGATCTTTGGCATCTGGGTGTCCTTCCAGCCACAGACGACCAAGGCTGTTCTCTACCATGTAGCGAACAATCCAGTCCGGTGTAAAAAGCTGGGTTGCTGCAGGGATATTTTCCTTGGTGATTTTCACATTCTTTTTCAGAGCTGCGAAAACATCGTCTTTTTTCTCGCTGTTATAATACTGATACAGCCAGCCGATGATCTGGACAGCATCCTTCCAATCATCCTCTGGTATCAGCTCAATCATCTGCTGAATGACACTGCCTTCACGGAGCAGATTGTCCGGCAGAAGAAGCTCTGTGTAGTCGGCAATCTTTTGGAACATTCCCGGCAAAATTTTATTCAGAGCGTTGCACTGCACAGTCAGTAGGTATTTATACAGTTCTTCGGTCTTTTCTGCATCTTTCAGCTCATAGACTTTTTCCATATTGAGTCCATCCAAATCCAGATGAATGGCTTCGGTTATAATCTGCGGCTTAAAGTTGTTTTCCTCGTCCGTAAATACACGCACATGAGAAGGAAGATAGCCGTTGACTTCCATGAATCGCAGAGCAGAGAAGCGATTGAACCAAGTATAGGCAACCTCTTCCATGACCTGCTTATATCCTTTATCGTTAATCTCGGCAATCAGAGCCTGACGCTGTTTCTTTTCATCGGCAGTGAGGACTTTGCCGCCAACACTGTCCGCATTGGCATCCTCAATGTTATCCTCTGTGATACCGTATTCCACACCTTTTAGGGAAACACGGGCGATCAGCTCTGTTCTTGCCCAGACAGCAAATTTTTTAATCGCATTCTTATCCATACTCGTCTCTCCTCGTTAGTTCAGCTTAATCTCGTCGCAATTCTTCAACAACTGTTTCAGCTGAGAACGAATTTTCTCTACATAATCATCAATATCCGCATCCGTCTGTAAGGTCTTTGCCTGAAATACAACCTGACGGTTATAGGCACGAACCACTTTCTTCTTTACAGGAGCAGTTTCTTTTCCTGACTGTGTCGGCTGTACCTGTGGCTTCGGTACAGGCGGAGCCAGAACGGATTCAATATTATCGACTGTATCATCCTTGTACTGACACATTGGCAGAAACATGGCATCCAGAAGGGCAAGGCTTTTTAATTCTGCGATTTTTTCCTTGCACTGGCTGAAATACCGGTCTGATTTTTCAATCAGATGGGATGCCTTGGAATCGCCGTTTGCAGCAGTGTGGGTTGCTTCCATACACTGACGAACTGTTTCCAGAATCTCAACACGTTTTTCTTCCAACATCTTGTCATGAGCTGTACGAACAGTATCCATCAGCGGATTCAGTTCACGAATCCGGTTATAGTTGAACTTACTTCCGGTCTGAACCATGATAATCAAACGAATGGTATTCAGTGCCTTGTGTGCTTCCTCATTTTCTGCGATACAATCAAGATCATCATGCAGAGATTTTTCAAACTGTACTGCCTGATCGAACACTGTTACCTGAGTTTTGAAGAAGTTTTCAATGCCGTTGCTCATGGCTTCTTTATTATCAAAGAGAGCATCCTCTTTTTTCAGCACACGCTCAATCAGAGCAATATTGTCTTTCTTCTGTGAAAGTACATCGTCCATCAGATGAATGGCTTCCTGTACCAATGCACGATCCGGGTATTTATGTCCGTCATAACGAGCATCCAAAGAAGCATAGTAATCACGCTGCTCGGTAAACTTCTCCGTCACAAAGCGAATCAGGCCATCTTCATCGTCCGGTACATCCATGATGTCGAAATACTCTCGGAGCATCGCTTTTACATCACGCATCATCATAGCAGAAATGGTTTTACGCTTGCTGATGGAAGTCTTTCCGATCTCACTCTTTTTGCGGAGCATATCCGGCAACTTCGGGTCATCCGGCTGAATGGTATTGCCTGCATACTTGATGGTTACTTTCTGGGAATAAATCAGCTGTGCCGCAACCGCAGCAATATCAATTTCTTTCCATCCATACGGAATCGCACTGTATTTGCTTTGCACATCTGCCATAGAAGTCGGCAGCTTTTTTGCATCCTGCATTTCCAGATATTCTTCCATGGCAGAAGCAGCATCACGGTTCGGTTCCATGCCCGGAAGTGCTGTTACCGCACCTGTCAGAATCGCAATAATATCTGCATCACTGCCTGCATTATCTGTAATCAAGTCGAGCTTGCTATACACATGGGCAACCAGATATTCAAGTGACTGGTCAATCTTACTCTTTGCATTTCCGGCTTTGATTTCCAGATGCTCACCGTCTACATAGAACTGTGCCCCCTCGATGGCATTTTGCAATTCGCTCATGGCACTCAGCTCATATTTTCCGGCTTCGTCCTGCTGGTCACTTATGATTTTCTGCACAGTTTTTGGAAGCTGGCTTACATTTCTCTGCTTTACATACTTGCGAATTTTCATAGCAGATTCCAGAGATTCATAGTAAGGTGTGTCAGCCAGGACCACGATTGCTTCGTTGCCTTTGGATTCTGCCATCAGACGATAATCCGTTTTTTCAATAGCATCGGTAGCAACAGTCAGGAAACGTAGACGCATACCGCCTGTTGCCACACCGACAGTAATACCATCTACCATTTGGTCGAAGGCAAAGTCATATTTTCCATAACGGAACTTCTTAGTTGTGAAAATATCACCGTAAATCATCTGAGCAATACGCTCTACGATAGAAGCGGTATCCACATTTGTATCTCTAATTTCACGCTGAATGTCCTGTTCTTCGTCAGTCAGGAAGTTATAAGTATCACCGGTTCTGCCGATATAGTTTTGGCTCATCAGACGATCAAGGCATCCACGGACAGCTTCACGCATGATAATCTTATCCACACGAATATCGTCTGCCATAAGGATAACGATATTGTCCAAATTAGAAGGAATATCATCAATATATCGAATCAAGTACAGAAGTTTCAGCACATCCACATCCTGCTGTTCGATGCCATCGCCGTTGTCGGCTGCTTTCTGACAACGCTCAATTACACGACGGATTGAACCATCCAGAAAAGTATGTACGGTATCATAAAAACGGAAGAATGGAACAAGTGCGTATTCATCCTTCTCCTGAATTTTCTGTGCAGCTTCCTGGAAACCGGACAGCATGGAACGCTCACCACCAGACAGGTGCTTACCGGAATTTCCATGTTTCCGGATTTCAGCAAATACCTTCTGCATGATGATAAACTGATACGGCACGAACGGGAAGTTCTCGGTAAATTCCCTTGGGCCGGAATAACCTTTAATATCCAGAATGGAACCGTTAAAGCTGAACAGGTTACGAAGAACAGAATCATTCTGCTCATAAACATCTTCCAGATTTTTAGCTGCTTCTGGTTTCTTTTTCAGAATACGTTTCTGGATGACTTCATCCACAGAGGAAGATGATAAACTCAGTCTTGTCTTAAAACGAGCCTGAATACGGGAGAACTCATCGGCACGAACTTTGATGATTTCATCAATCGCTTCCTGTCCGGTGCAGATCACCCAAATCTTTCCTTCACACTCACTTCCGATTTTTTCTGTCAAAGACTGGAGGTTCAAAAGCATATCGGTGTCTGTGCCGACATACTGACCAACTTCGTCGATCATAAACAGCAGACGGAAGTTCGCTGGTTTAGTATCCACATAGGCTTTCATATCTTCCACAAGCTGAGCAATAGATATTTCTGTTGCAGTTTTATCATTGAACCATGCCTTGGCATCGTCCTCACTCATATCCAGAACTTCCATTAAAGTCGGAATAATAAACTTTCCATTGAATGCAAAGGCACGGCGCATTTCCATCCAGGACTTGCCTTTCTTTTCTTCAAAGACTCTGCGGAACTCCTCCGTTTTTCCCTGCTGGTCGATATAACGCTCCATCATGGCAACTTTCAGATTTTCTCCGTAAAATCCCAGATGGTTATAGAACATCTTCGCAAAAACACGAAGTACAGCTGTCTTATCTTTATTGCTGAATCCCTCAATATCAATATTAAACAGAATTGTCTCCGTTGTTCCCTTTGTAGCACGGTCAATCAGCATAAAGGTTGCCGGATCGTCCTCAAACTTTTTACGAAAACGTTCTACACTCCGAATACCTTTTACCTCTTTATTTTCCAGAAGGTAGGAAAGCATTTTCAGAAAGTGAGATTTACCACTTCCAAAGAAACCAGAAATCCAAACCCCCATATCAGCCGTAGGCTGGTCAAAGGCATCTCCATAATAGTTGAAGAAAGTGATGAAGTGTTTCTTCAATTCTCTGGTAATGACATATTCATTTAACTCCTGCTCGATTACATCATCAGCAGCCTGATCTACTTTAATTACACCATTGATTTTGCGGTTGATGTCATCCGCAAACATATCTCGAATCATCATGGTTTTATCCCCCTTAATCTATGACATTGAATGCCCGGTAATAATCATTTGGTGTCAGACGATTGAACAGTTTTACATGATGACCATCGAACTCACCCGGATACATAACCAAAATCGGAACATCCGAAAAATACGGTTGCAAGGCTTCCAGTAACGTATGGATTCTCATAAATGGAAACACCTCGCCTACACCTGTCAACATCAGCACATCACCTGGTTCGTGTGGCTCATACTGAATTTTATCAATGAACTCTCCATTGCCGATTGCGGAATTCAGCTGCTCCAGAAGATAAGCACTCCCGTCAGCTTCTTCCATATCTGGAATTGCATCTGTGATGTCCATATCATCGCAGATAGAGAGAAATGTTTTATATAAATTACAAACGATCAAATGGCAATCTAAGGACTGATCAGTTTCCAGCTGATTCACAAAATGGCGGACAACCATTTCATTTTCAGGTTCATAACAAAAGATTCTGATATTCACTTCATTGCTCAGTCCCTTGCCTTCCAGGAACTCCGGTTCCTGGATCAATGCCCGAACTTTGTCCAGGCGCTCTTTTATTTCACTCATCGGGTTACCTCCTACACAAAGCAATTAAACGCCGGCAGTATTGTCATATCGCCATTGCTTCTGATGGCATTTTCCAAAACAGGATGCAGCCATACTGGATTCAAATGATCTGCCTTGAGATTATCGAGATATTCTGTTTCGACAAGCACTCTGGCAATAATCTGTTTTAACTTTGTTATTGTACTATCGCTCCAGGAAGCCACGGTATCATTCTGCTCCTGCAAGCGCATAAAAAATGTATTCAAATCAATCTTACCAAAAGACGTGTCCCTTAATCTGTACTTCTCGCCAATGACGGTCAGCATAAATTCCCAGACCAGTCGGCTTTGCTTCATTAACGCATACAGACAAATCTGTTTTGCTACATCAGTTGGTTGTGACGCAATCGCAGAAACCAGAGAATCATCTTCCAGAGCATGAAGCCGTTTGATGCAGGCTTTCGCCATGCGTGTGATAGATTTTTCCGTTGGGTACTGGAAGAGATTCTGCTCTACAATTTCTTTTACAATCGCATCATTGGAAATTCCTTCTACCATTAGCTTTGCGGTAGAACGCATTTCGTAGAAAAGGAACGGCTCTCTGGTCAAAGACGCAATATAAGGATAAGAATGATCCATGTTCCCGTACCTCCTTACTGCTCCTCTTTTTTATCAGGAACAAATTCCATGATATCTCCCACATCACAATTCAAAGCAGAACATATCTTTGACAGAATCTCTGTACTTACATTTTCATCTTTTGATAATCGAGACATCGTTGTTGTACTAACTCCTGTCATTGCACGCAAATCTTTCTTCATCATTTCTTTATCAATTAACAATTTCCACAATTTCTTGTAACTAACTGCCATTTTTTCACCTCAATCTTATTTGCTTGAAATATCTGTTCACATGGTATTTATCATCATATCACAAAAATGCGTTTCAAACAATCTAATCCATCAAAAATCAAAATTTAATTCTGAAATATCGCATTTAAAATCACAAGAAACACATCTTAACAAGACAAGCTGAAAGTACAAATGCCACTATATATCCGATTCCACAGAAAAATTTTATCTCGTTTATTTTCTCTGATTGCAATTTTATTCTTTTTTTCAGTTTTTGCACTTCCTTCTCAGCTATCTTTCTATTCTGTTCCGCTTGATACTTTAATGACTGTAATTGTTTTTCTGCTTCTTTTTGTTTTCTATATGCCTCATCAACAGCTTGCACAGATGATTTATTAACCTGTATCTGCAATTTAGCGTTCTGGTCCCGAACGTCTTTTATTTCTTCTTCGAGCTGCTCTTGCTCGCTCCTGCTCTTCAATCCGTTTCTGTTCCTCAAATCGTCGTTGTTCTTCTGAAGCGATTGATTCAGCTTCTGCGTTTCGGACAGTTCGGTTGTCAAACGATGAATTTCGTCGTTTAATTTCCGAATTTCGTCTTGCATTTCGTGATTCTCGAAGAATAGATTCTGTTTTTCCATTTTCAGCTTGTGTGTCCTTTCCTGAAATTTCTGGATAAACTCGTTCATCTTCTGATTTCTCACCTGTAATTCGTCCCTCTCCACCGTTTCTGCCTGCTCCTTCGCAAGCAACTTCCACTTGTCGGTAGTATACAGCGAGTTCTTCGTCTGATCCGTTTGTTCGTTCTGCTTCGGCTCGTATCCTTTCGTAATTTCCATTAAATTCATTTTCCAATCCCTCCTTGCTGATATCCAGATGAAATGTTTTTGACAAATTGCTGTCTCGCACCTTCTTCCCGTCCTGGTTCTGAAAAGTGATGTGCTTCCGTTTCTCTGACCAGTTTACATTCCATCCAAACTGTTTCATTTTTTCTATAAACTTTTCTTTGCTGATACAATTTTCCATTGCCTTTAATACTGCCATTGCACAGTCCGCTACAAAGCTGTCCTTTACCTGCTGTCGGAACAGGTTATATTTGTCTTTGCTCCATGCAATGACTTCCCCTTTTTCAATCTGACTTCCATCAAAATGTTTTCCTTTTTCAGCAACGGACAAGCCACGTTCTCGGCACATCTGATTGGTAAGCTGTTTCATACGCTCCAGATCCTTTTTGGTGTTATGCAGTTTTCTTCCATCTTCATAACTCACTGAATTAGTAACCAGATGGCAGTGGATATGATCTTTATCCTTATGCACAGCCACTAAGGTCTGGAATCCACTAAACCAATTTTCTGCAAACTCCTTCCCAAATTCTAATGCCTGCTCCGGAGTAATCTGCTCGTCCTTATGCCAAGAAATAATGTTGTGAGCGTACATTCTCCCAGAATCTTTATCCCATAACTTCTTTTCCTCTAAAAATGTTCTGTACACTAGATCATAATTGATCTCGTCATGACAGTACGGGCCTGTTACACAGGTAAATAATTCGTTGGTCTTGTCCTGTCGCAAAACATATTCGATGCAGTTTCTCATTGCTCCATGCGTATTTGTCCGCTTATTAATCGTCTTATTAATAGCCATATCTTTTCACTCTCCTTCCGGTACTTAAGAATATTTTTATTGAGGAAATACAACGTACTATCATTTGGAACTTCTCCATCTGTATGCAGCTTTCTTGCAATCTGATTAATATTTGTAGTAGCTCCACGAAGCTGACTGAGAATATCTGCAAACAGCTGGTTCAATCTTTTCAGTTCTTCCACTTCCTCTGTAGAAGCTATCTTCAAATCTGCGATTGCTTTTATTACAACTTCCTGCTGTGTTCTTCCGGATTCTTTCACTTTGTTTTGAAGCAGATTATATTCCTCGTTATTCATCCGTATGGTTACTGTATGATTTCGTTTTCTCATAGGCTTTTGTCTCCTTCCTTGCTTCATTTTCATTCTTTATCAACAGACACAGCGTTTCGGCTAAAATTTACAGGGATTCCATAAGGGGCAACGCCCCTTTGGTGGGTGCAGGGTGAAACCCTAGTCAATCAGTAAGTGTTCCGTAGGAATGTCCGGTGGACATTTCGCAGGAATACTTACGCCATTGACGTGCTGGGGTTACAAGGGGCGGAGCCCTCTGGCAAGTTTAGGGACAGCCCAAAGGCTGGCTCCGGTGCATAGTGGATTGCCACTTTGCGAAACTTGCCTGTCATCTCCCCACCACTGAACCGACACCCACCAAGCCATATTTTCCACCCTACGTTATCAGATCAAAATGGAGATGACGGTGGTTTTGTGGTGCAGGGACAGACTGTGGAAGAAAGAGAAAAGCTCCCATTCCGATAGATTTTCTCTTTCTGAAACAGGCTGTTCATGCATCACTCCGATGCAAAGAATCGGACAATCATGTGCCGTATCCGGCACTCTATTCTTTTCTTCGCCTTGCTTGTTCAATCCACCCATCTACCAACGCTTTTCTGTTATATTATCCTGTTATTTCTGTCTTTCTTTTTCTGGATCTCTTTCCATTTCTGCTAAAAGACATAAAAATAGCAGTCATAAACATTTCTCCAATTCATAATGTCTGAAATGTAATCACTGCCATTGTCTTTTTCTGCTATTCTGTTTTTGTAAAGCTATTCCTTACTGTCAGTCTGTTTTCCTGTTACTGCTATTTCATAACTATCTAAAAACTGTCTGCAAAATCCAATGCTGCATCCATATCAGCTTCTTTCTCCCAGTCCAGATTATCTTCTGCGATCTCTCCATCCGTTTTCTCCATTGTTAGTGTTCTGTCTGGCAGATTAATTTCTCCTACCGATTCTTTTACAAACGGTACAAGCATTTCCATCAGATTCTTCGCTATAGCCATCGGGGCAGATTCTTTCACTCCATCCCGGACAGCTGTTTCCACTCTTTCTAGAAAAGCATCTTCCTTTTCTCTGGTTTCCAGATACGGATCTGCTTCATTCCTGTACTCTCTGGAAAAATAATCGTTTAAAGCAACTACAACTGCTCTGGTGTACGATTTATATTTTTCCCTGTCCATCGTCTGCAAATATTCCCATGCCTGCCTGTCCTGTTCATCACAAAGATTCAAACGGATATTTGTGTTGATGATTTTCCGTTCTTTTCTCATACAAGCATCCCTCCGTTTCTCTGGATTTTCCTTACGGTCATTGCTTCATAGCCTTTCGCTGTGGCACAGATGTCCCGTACAATTGTCACCCGGCTCTTGTCATATTCTCCAAAATTCTGGATCATACAACCGCCACCGCCGACCACATACAGACGCATCAGTTCTGGATTATATTCCCGTTCTCTCAGCTTATGAAAGATTTCTTTCGTATAATCTCCGGCAGCTTTACGAATGACTGTCAGATATTTCTCACCAATATCTGCTGTCCCGGTACGGATCACCTGCTCAATCACCAGATCATCCACCACTGTTCCCAGTTCTTTCAACAAAGATTCCCTGACTGCAAGCACACACTGGTGCGTTCCATATTTCTCTGTAAAGCATTTCTTCTCTAATGGACGGGAATTATTGATATACATGATGTTCATTGTCCCGTTTCCAATATCCACAAGCATGTTGATTCCTTTAAAATCCTGTAAACGGTAAAAAGCTGCTGCAAATCCCTGTGGGTAAATATCAGCTCCTGCAAACTCTACATGATATTCTTTATTGCGGAATGTAAAATCCACACATTCATTCTGGAGAAGATATTTCTGGAAATCTTCTTTCTGTGTAGCTACCCAGGTAAGTGGAAGTCCGGCTGCAATGTGTACCTTTGCCCGGTTCATACCTTTCCCATCCAGTTCCCTTGCGATAGCCGCCAGTGTCAGCACATAATAGTCCTCGTCCTGCGTTTTCTCTGCACAGAACTCCTTGTGTTCCTCTCCGATCTGGTAATACATGCCATTGTAAACAAGAAGATTATTCTGGAAGATTGGCTCCTTGTCATATCTGGCTACACCGGATGGAAAGCATCTGGTAGCTGTTTTCATGTTTCCATAACCATGATCAATCCCGATCACCATAACTGTTTCATTTCTGTTATTTTTCATCATTCTCATAATCATACCTCATTCTTTCTTTTCTTATCCAATCCTATTAATACTTACGTGAATTGATAAGATGGATATTTTATTTACTGATTCTTTAATAATTCATATTTAGTAACATAGATTATTAATAGCAACGATTTGTCCAGTATGGGATTTACCATATCTGGTTTTCCTATTTTCTGATGTCCGGAGATAGAAATTTCCTATGACCTGATTGTCCAAAATTGGACTATCTACCCTTAGGCACTTCTCTTCTCCACTTAATCATTTTCTTCTCCTAATGGAACTTCCCGGATAATATATTCGGTATCGCCATAAAAGCCATACTCATTACGCAATCTATGACGTTCCACATATCCATGATGCTCTAATTCCTTAATTGCAGAACGAACAGAATCAATCCCATCTCTGCTCAATGTTGCCAGTCCTTGCATATTGTAATTCCAGTCATCTGGCAAACTTAACATCAGCGATAATAGACCTTTCGCTTTCAATGTCAGATTCTTATTCTTGAAATGATGATTACTCATTACCGTAAAATTCTTAGTTCTCTCTACACGAAAAATCTGTGCCATGCTCCCATCCTCCTTTCCAGTTCAAAAGAAAAAGACGCAAGCCATATCTTATGACTCACGTCTTACTTCGCTCACAATATTCTATTTTTATCAGTTACCTGCCAGATTAGTTACTGGCAATCCTTATACATAAATCAATTCTTTCAGGATAATCTCTTCTGCAATCGCTCTGTGCTGATTGGCAGCTCTTACCCATGCCATCTGATCTTTCTCCTTATCCGGCAGTAGTTCTTTTTCTTCCAACTGTTTCAGAATCACTTCTTCCCGTTCCCTGGCTGCCTTGTCCACTTCCAGAAGATGCTCTCCAATCGTATCCTGCAGAAGCATCACCTGATAGGTTGAATTTCGATGGTTTTTCAGATAATCTCTGCGAAGAAAACCATACTTGCCAAGTTGCTCCATCTGCTCACCGGATTTATAGGTGAGATTCGGGATCAGATATCCATTTACATTTGTATACGTTAATTTCATTTTATTAGCACTCTCCATTTCTCATCATTTTTTGACCACAAATTTACGACATTTACGACAAATCTGACACTGCTTTACAATACCAGACAAAATGACTGATGCCCCGGAAAGCCTGTAAAACAGGCACTTCCGGGATACACAAGACAGGACAAAAATCGACTTCCATTATCAATAGGTGAGTGCTAATTTTTTTGTGATTTTTTCTTTTTGACACCAATTTGACACTAATTTTTCTTTTTATAAGCCTCAAGCATTTAACACCATACTATCTAGTCTTGCAATCTCATTTTCAATCCTTATCAGTTCAATCGCTTTTTCGTCCCCGTCCATTGCTTGTGAAAGCAAATAGTAGGACTGCTTCTTAAATGTTTGCTTCCTTTTACTATTTCTCTTTCTTCCAGTTTTAATCTTTCATCAGTTCAAAAAAATGAAAGTCTACTGTACCTTTTCCCTGAAATCTGGAGAATAATGCTCTTTTTCCTCTTGGGATGTTTAAGGCACCTTTATAAGTATGCATTTCTTTCTCTCTGTTACTCACTTCAATCTCTGCACAAATATTTTCAAAATCAGATTTGTCAGAAACCTGCATTGTTCCCTTTGCATTCCCCTGTATAGTAATTCCGATCTGATTTGCCTCTCCCATTTCGAAATATTTAAAACCAGCGACCGACCCATTCTTCATATTTGCAATGTACTGATCTCCATTATTTTCTCGATCTTTTCCACTCTGCGTGAAATAAGGATGATCTTTCAATTTTTGTTTCGATGACTTTCCATCATATCGTCCTGTTCCATTTATCGACCACAAATTGCAAGCTATTCTTGCTTCATAAGCTCCTATCCCTTTCAACGCTCCTTGATTTAAGCCACAGCTTGTAATTTCTGCCTGCTGAAAGCCTCCGTCATTTCTACGTTCCAGTTTTTCTGCACATGCCTGTCTTGCATAAGAACTACGATTTGTCTGTCGATGATAAAAGATATACCATTGATCTTCTATCTGAAGCATTCCCCCATGTGTATTTCCTAAATAATTAGAGGCATGTGTCTCATCTTCATTTCCATTCAAATAAAGATCACCAATATCTACCAGAACGCCTCCATAAGTAAATGGACCTTTAGGTGAATCTGCCATTGCGTAGCAAAGATCATGATTGTGTTCTGATGAATATACAAAACAATATTTTCCATCCACTTTTCGTATAGAACTTGCTTCAAAAAAAGCATGATCCTGAAAAGCACCCTTTTTTCCTTTTGTAGGAAATAGAAGTTCTGGGCCGGATTTGATTGTAATCATATCCTGTTCCAGTTCCAGAACAACTCCGCCTTCATTGGTCAGATTACGTCCTCTGGAAGCAACAGCCGGAACCTTAGTAGCAAATCCGGAATAAAGATATACTCGCTTATCATCATCTACCAATATCCCCGGATCAAACGGAAATGGTTCCCCACTCTTTTTTCCCCATACATGTCCATCTTTAAAATGAACATGTCCGTAAAATTCGTACTTGCCTGCCGGAGTATCACAGACAGCAACTCCCATCTCACCCATGAAGTCGAAGGCATAATAGAGATAGTATCTTCCATCTGGTCCCTGTGTAACATCTGGTGCATACAAACAGCGAATTCCTAATTTATTAGAAGGATCCTGATTTTTTCTGTATATAACACCTTCATATCTCCAATCAGAAAGATCTGTCACAGGTGCAGACCAACAAACATAATCCTTCACACAGAAAATCGGCGCTCCAAAGGAATCATGAGAGCCATAGACATATACTCGATCTCCAAACACATAGGGTTCTCCATCCGGGATATATTCCCAGCTTGGCAGATATGGATTAAATACCTGCTGTTTCATTCCTATCATCTCCTTGTATCATTATATTATAGTTTCTTTACTGAACACATCTTATCACAAAATATGTAATGTCATTTTTTTATTTCATAAAATGTATTTCCCATTTCACAAATAGTAAGCTTTTTCAAAAATTCCTCTCCAGCACAATATAAGAAAAGACGTAAGTCACATTTCTATGACTCACATCCTTTCTTGCTCATGTTTTACCTTTTTATAACAAACTATTTTCGGAATGTATTTTCACAGTCATATACATTCCATAATTATCTTCTCGCATCTGTCGTACCCAAGCTTGGAACTATTCAGACACAACGTATAATTGCTGGCTTTTCCCCATTTCTGATCCGTATAAAAATTGTAATTCGCCATACGCCTTTTATCTGTATCTGCCATCATTTTGACAGCTTCCTTTTCTTCTACATTATATAACCCCATAATTCGCTGTGTTTTTTCCGGCATATCCCCATGGATAAATACATTCAGTACATCATCCCGGTCTTTCAGAATATAATCTGCATTTCTTCCAATGATCACGCAAGGCTCCTTTTCAGCCAGTTCTAAAATAACTTTCCTCTGTGCCTCATACACCATGTCTTCTACTGATTTTCCTGTGATATCACGTCCAGCAAATGCATATGCAAACAAGCCTTTTTTCGGAGATAATTCCGCATTTTTCTGAACATACTCCGGTGACAAACCGGACTTCTCTGCAATGTCATTAATGATATTTTTATCATAATAAGCAATTCCAAGTTTCTTTGCTACTTCTTCTCCGATAAAACGTCCGCCGCTTCCGAATTCTCTGCTGATTGTAATAATTCTTTTTTTCATCTCCGCTTCCTCCTTAACTTAAAACATCAACTTTATTTTTTCTGATTTTCTTTAAGAACATATATCCCACAAAACATGACACTATTTCAGTAATCGGAAATGCCCACCAGATTAATGTAACTCCCATCTGGCCATTTCTGACAAATATCGAAAAAATTCCGGCCAGTGGCAGAATAATGATAAGCTGTCTCAAAAGCGAAATTACCAATGATTCCACACCACCGTCCAATGCCTGATAAATACCCTGATAAGCAACATTAATTCCGGCAAACAGAAAGCTGACTGAGATTACCCTCATTGCTCCGATAAAATATTCTCTTGACTGTCCTGCATTAAACAGTGTCGCGAACGCCCCAGGGAAAATCTCTGTAATAGCAATTCCAAGAATCATTAATGCAATCGTATAGATCAGACCATATTTGATTCCATCCTTTATTCTCTTCTTACTTCTCATTCCATAAGCAAATGCAAGGATCGGAGTGATCGCGTCACGCAGACCAAATGCAAGGAAGAGAACAAACTGCTGCACCTTATAGAACAAACCATATGCTGTCTGTGCTGACGGATTGAACTTCAGGATCAGATTCATTACATAAACCATAATCGACATCAATGCCTGTGCAATGATCGCCGGAAGTCCGATTGCATAGATTTCTTTTATAACACCGCCATCCGGCTTCATATATTTCACCCCATGCTCAAACTCTTTATTCAATTTTATATGGAAAATGAACAGCAATACTGCGGACGCTACCTGACCAATTACCGTTGCATAGGCCGCGCCTTTCACTCCCATTTCCGGGCAAGGTCCAATACCATAGATCATGATCGGATCAAGAATAATATTTACAACTGCTCCGACCACCTGACCGATTGTGGAATAAAGGGATCGTCCTGTTGCCTGTAATAACTTTTCGAATAAAGAGAAGAAAATAATTCCAAAAGAAATCACGCAGCATATCCGCAGATAACTGACACCCATCTGAAAAACTTCTGCATCTACTGTCTGGGATGAAATGTATGCTTTCACTTCAAAGATGCCAAACAATAAACAAACCACATAAATGATCACTCCCAGGAACAGACTGTTTCCGGCCACCTTTGCTGCTTTTTTACTATTCCCCTGGCCAAGCGTTCTTGCCAGAAGTGCATTGGTTCCGACACCTGTTCCGATTCCCACTGCTACCATAAGCATCTGAACCGGGAATACCAGTGTCAATGCATTTAATGCTGCCTCACTGCCCACTCTCATATTTCCTACAAATGCACTGTCTACAATATTGTAGACCGCCTGCAATGCCATAGATAAGATCATCGGGATTCCCATCTGGACCATCAGCTTATTCACCGGCATATCCTTCATTTTGTTGCTTTCCACCATTTTGTTTTAACTCCTCTCTTTTCTGCACAAAAAAAGTGCGCACCTTGTCTTATAAGCTGGACTTACGCTGACAGGCTACACACTTTTTCATGGCGATATTCTATTTGTAACTGTTCAGAGCCAAGCAAAATTTCATAAAACAGGTGTAAAATGCTTGCATTTTTAAGACTGTTTTTGAAATTTTATTTGGCGGATACGCCACACCGACGAAATGCGTAGCATTTTGGAGGTTGCCTCTGAACAGTTACTTCTATTTTAATAAGAAAACGAGCAGCCGGTAAACTGGATTTACGCTTACATGCTACTCGTTTGTAGTTATTATATTTCCTGTTTTATTAAAAGTCAAACAAAATTTTCTTTACTTTTCTATCCTCTAACCAGCTCTCTCAACTTATCCAGATCTTTCTTATCCGGATGTGATAAAGCACGGTCAAAATTTGCGATCAGCAGATCAAGATTCGGCATATGATCCGGCTGCTCTTTCATTTTCACATAACGGTCTCTCACCGCTTGCGGCATCTTTCCCTGACACATATACTCACCAACTACCTGATTGCTTTCATCCATAGAACTCTTAACATTATTCAGAAGCTTCTGAAAATATGCCTCATTCTCACCAAACCCGGCTGTTCCAAACAGAAAGACTTTCTTATTCTTTATTCTTTGCAATAACTCCAATGCGGATTTATCTGCATTTCCCTGGTCTGTCCAGAAACCAATGTAAAGCATTTCCGATACCGGTTCTTCGATTTCGCTTGTTCCGAAATAATCACAATTCTCCTGCGGCAATGCATCACGAATCGCATTTGCCAGCTCTGCTGTATTTCCTGTTTTGCTGCTGAATATGATTGAGTATCTTTCTTCTTTCATACTATAACCTTCCTTCTAAGCTAAATCGATTCTGGAACAATATCTTCAGACTTCTTATTTCTGCTTGATTTCCATAATAACAGTTTTTCCAGCCTGAACTTCTCCCTCTTCACATACAAGCTCTTTCCCTTCAAGGCTTGAACCGATGACGATCGGTGTGATGGAATTACGTCCTGTTTCTTTGATAAACTCAAGGTCTGCATCTGCAAGAAGATCTCCTGCTTTTACCTTGTCTCCTTCTTTCACATGGATCTGGAAACATTTTCCATTCAGTGCGACTGTCTCAAGTCCGACATGTATCACAACTTCTACTCCGTTATCGGAAGTAACAGCATAAATGTGACCTGTCTCTGCTACTTTTGATACAGTTCCGTCAACCGGGCTTACAACCTTACCTTCTGTCGGAACGATTGCGATTCCATCTCCAAGAATCTTCTCTATAAAAATAGGATCCGGCACTTCTGTGATTGCTACTGCTGTACCGGTCATAGGTGCTAAAATTGTTTCAAATACATTCTCCTGATTGCTCATATCTAACTCCTCCTTAGACGTCTTTCATCCACTCATTACTTCTCTTACTAACTAAAAAATTATAGTCACTGTTTCTGCGAATTTCAATCCCATTTTTTGATTTATTTGTGAATTCTATGTTTTGCATATTTTTCCACGCTAGTATCGTTTCTTCTTATTCATAATGATCAGCAAATCTCTGCAAAGGTCTTATAGAAATCATATACCTTACCGTCTTCCTGTGCGCAGAGTAGAAAGCGACTGATCACATCCCCTGTTTTATGATATTGCTGTAGATATTCTATATGTTTCTGCAAGTCATTTGGATAATTCTCGGCAACTTCTTCTTTCATAAGAAATGTCATATATCTGCCGCCATGCTTACGCCAGATAATATGTGACTCGTCAAACACATTGCTCGCGTCCGGCAAGACAGTCAGACCACGTTGTTCCTGCTGCAGCGTGTCCGTATGCTGTACGCGGGAATAAAGATACGGATCTTCAATATATTGAAGTAACTTCTCCTGCTCAATCAACTCAAAAGAGACAATGCACTCCGTATCGATCTCTGTTTCCTGATAAGGCGTCTGTCTCAATTTTTCCAACGTCTTCACCGCCTCAATATGCCTTTGCAGTTTTTTCATTCGAAGTTTTAGCAGTTCCTGTTCCTGTTCAAGCTCCGATAACTTCTGTTCAAACAGATTTGCCTGTTGTTTCGGTGTATTGGATTTCATCTCTCGAATCTGCTTTAACTGAAATCCGAGATTTTTATAAAAGATCACATCAGAAATTGTCATCAGATCTTCTACCGCATACTCCCGATAATGACTTGTCTCCCCTTTGTTCGGTGATAGAACCTGCATCTCTTCCCAATAGCGCAATGTAGATGCGGGAATGTCAAAGAAATGGGATATCTCTCCTATTTGAAATTCCAAAGCTATATTTTCCGCCTCCTCTTGATGATTAGATGATCTTTTTCTCTTCATCGTTCATGAAGATACCGACATCTTGCTACTTGTATTTTAGCAATCTTTTTATTGACCTTCAAGTACCTTTAAGGTTTATCCTATACTAAGATATTTTTTTAACAAGGAGGCTTCCTTATGGAAAAAACTCTTATATTTCGTTCGGTAGATGAGATTCGATTAAAGAAATTATTACGCTTTATCATTCCAACTTATCTGACCTCATTATTTACTACAGTTTATACGATCGTTGATGGAATCTTTGTTTCTGCTTATGTTGGAACAAATGCACTCGCTGCGATCAACGTTGTCTATCCGCTTGTAAATATTCTGTACGGTATCGCACTTGCCTTTGCGACAGGCGGAAGTGCGCTTGCTGCTCTTCATATCGGTGGAAAGAAAAATGACGAAGCCAGCCGGACTTTCTCGGTAAGCATGGCTGCTGCCATTGTCATTGGCGCTCTTGTCTCTGCGCTTATTCTTTTCCGGTTGCCACTCATCCTGCAGATGCTTGGTGCAACCTCACTGTTGATGGAAGATTGTAAAGCTTATATCTACTGGTGGCTGTTCGGTGCTCCGATCGTGGTTGGAAAAGAGATGTTCACTTATTTCATCCGTGTTGACGGTTCTCCGACGTACAGTTTTCTGACAGCACTTTCCGGAGGGATTTTTAATATTGTTTTCGATTACATTTTTATCGGACAGCTCCATATGGGAATTACAGGTGCCGCACTTGCAACTTTCCTCGGCCTGCTGCTTTCTTTTGTAATGGGAGTGGTTTACTTTGTAACACATCCGAACTTCCTTCATTTTACATTCCACGGATTATCTATAAAGGAAGCATTTCATAGCATGGTCAACGGAACTTCTGAATTCGTAAACCAGCTTGCGATTGCGATCACAACCGTTATCTTTAACCGAAGTGCCCTACTTTTCGCCGGAGAAGACGGCGTTGCTGCTGTTTCAATCATCATGTATTTACAGTTCTTATGTATCGGAATTTATTTTGGATTTTCTATGGGACTATCAACGCCACTAGGATATGCTTACGGAGACAGAAATTTCTCTGTCTGTCGTGTTTTAGAAAAGTACGCTTATCGCTTCTTTGCGATTGCACCGATCATTCTCTACGGATGCACTTATCTGCTGACACCAATTGGAGTGCGTTTCTTTGCATCTCCCGGCAGCACAGTCTTTAACATGGCAGTTTCCGGAATGCGCTTATATGGACTCGGATTCTTATTTTCAGGAATCAATATCTTCGCAGCAATCCGTATGATGACATATGGCAAAGGATATATCTCAGGTATGATTACTTTCCTTCGTTCCTTTGCACTGCTGCTTCTTTTCCTGACAGTTCTTCCAAGGTTCTTGGAATTAAATGGAATCTGGCTGGCAGTACCGGCAGCTGAGATATTGACACTGATTGTTGCACTTTGGACGTTGAGGAAAAAACTGTAGCTTAAAAACAACTATTTAAAGAGAACTAAAAGACGGAGGTTTCTGACATTTTGTAATCAGAAATCTCCGTCTCTTTTTCATAAAATCTTATTTTTTAGAATCCTACTCGACTGTCTCCCAGTTCATTCTTCCATATCTGAGTGTCATCTCCTGGATTTCCTTCTGCAATTTCAATGATAACTGTCTCGTATTCACTCTCCATTTCCAGTTCTTTCCTACCGTAGACGGAGTGTTGATACGACAATTATTTCCAAGTCCTAAATAGTCCTGCATCGGAATAACACACAGCTTTGCACTGCTTCGCATAATCAGGCTGATCAGAGATTTATACAGTTCACTTTCCGGTGTGTACTGGTCACACATGTAATCTCTCGCCAGTTTCTGCTCCTCTTTTGTGATACTGCTCCACCATCCAACGATTGTTTCGTTGTCATGAGTTCCTGTATAAGCCACACTGTTCACCGGGTAGTTATGTGGAAGATAATCATTCGCACAACCTGAGTCACGGGAATCAAATGCAAATTCCAGAACCTTCATTCCCGGAAAACCACTCTCGCGGACCAGCTCACGAACAGAATCTGTCACATAACCAAGATCTTCGGCAATAACCTGCTTCCATCCAAGTGCCTGTTCCACTTTGCGGAACAGATCGATTCCAGGACCTTTCTCCCAATGTCCTCCGATCGCATTCTCTGCCCCATACGGAATTGAAAAGTATTCATCAAATCCACGGAAATGATCGATTCTGACAACATCATACATCTGGAATACATAATGCAGTCTTGAAATCCACCATGAATATCCTGTCTCTCTATGATAGTCCCAACGGTACAGCGGATTTCCCCACAGCTGTCCTGTCGCAGAGAATCCATCCGGCGGGCATCCGGCTACAGCTGTCGGAACATTTTCCTCATCTAACTGAAACAGTTCCGGATGCGCCCAGGTATCCGCACTGTCCATTGCAACATAGATCGGGATATCTCCAATGATCTTGATTCTATTTTCATTTGCATATGCCTTTAATTTCATCCATTGCTCGTGGAATTTAAACTGCATGTACTGCTGGAATTCAATATCATAATACAGTTCCTCTCTGTAATAATCCATTGCCCATTTCCAACGGAGACGGATATCTTCTGCCCATTTTGTCCACTCTACATTGTCAAATCTTCCTTTTACAGCCATGAACAGTGCATAATCTGACAGCCACCAGCTATTCTCATTCACGAATTTCTGATACTCCGGATTCTCACTGATCTTACTTCTCTCATAAGCCTTTCGAAGCAGTGGATAGCGTCCTTTATAAATCTTCTCGTAATCAATAGAACCCTTTGCTTTTCCCCAGTTTACTTTCTCACATTCTGCACGTGTCAGAACACCTTCCTCGATCAGTTTATCAAGACTGATAAAGTACGGATTTCCTGCAAATGTAGAAAAGGACTGATATGGAGAATCTCCATAACTGGTCGGTCCAAGCGGGAGAATCTGCCAATAACTCTGGCCTGCTCCTTTGAGCCAATCTACAAATTCATACGCACTTTTTGAAAAACAACCAATTCCGTACTCTGACGGCAAACTACTGATCGGCATTAAAATACCTGCTGCTCTTTCGCTCATTTTATCTTCCTCCTCTTAATCTTCTACCTCGATCATTACTCCATAATGATCGGATACTACCGGGTAATTCTTACCATTACATACCACTTTCGATGACTTTACTTTTTTCTGCGTATTACAGAAAATGTAATCCAGACGTTTGGCATCTTTCACTGCTCCACCGCCTTCTCCATCGTACTTCCGATTGTCATTACGATAGAAAGATCCGCTCCTGCCATCTGTACCAGCTTACCGATACTGATCATCAATCCTGCTGCCGGCATAACTGCGATAACCGTCATCAGAACTTTACCTAATTTCTGAAGCAAATCAAAATTGAGATTGAATTTCTTCTTTCCTTTCGTTTCCACCTTTAAATTTCTCTTTTAGATCTCCCTGCATACCATCACATCCTGTGGCACGCCTCTGTTTGTTGCATTATTCCATGCAACCGTTTGCATTAATTATATGTACGTTTTGTACGAAATGCAATTCTATTTATAGATCTATTTTCTATTTCTGCCTTTTGCACAATTTATATGCTCTGTTTTTGTACATTCTCACAACAGTTTCTATGCAAAAAACTATGCAACAGATTTGACATCATTGTATTCTTTCACTAAAATAGTAGGTGACGAAATGCGTAGCATTTTGGAGGTTGGCTCTGAACAGTTACGTGAAAATAAAGGAAAATAGGTATCAGACTCCTGACATCCTCATTTCCTCACAGGAGGGAAAATATGGCAGTAACAATTAAAGATGTGGCCGCTTTGGCAGGTGTATCACCTTCCACTGTCTCCAGAACTTGTAAGAATAACCCATCCATCAGCACAGAAACAAAAGAAAAAGTTCGTAAAGCGATGATCGAACTTGGTTACGAAGTAAACTTTCAGGCCAGCAATCTTGCTTCTCAGTATTCCCGCACGATCGGGATTATCCTTCCGGCATCTGCCCGTGAAGTATATGAGAATGCTTTCTATCTTGAAGCAATTCGCGGCATCAGCCACTACTGTAACCAGAGACAATACATGTCTACTGTTGTGACAGGTCAAGATGAAGATGAGATCTTAAAAGCGATTCAGTCTATGTCACGAAGTGGAAAAGTAGATGGGTTCATCATTCTTTATTCTCGAAAGGACGATCCGATTATTGATTATCTCTTCAGCGAAGGGCTTCTTTATATCTTGATTGGAAAAGCAACACAGTACACAAATCAGACATTATATATTGACAATGATAATCTTCTTGCCGGAGAGGACGCGACCGAATATCTCTATCAGCTCGGTCATCGCAAGATTGCTTATCTGGGTTCCGACAGTTCACTGACTTTTGCCGCAGACAGAAAAACCGGTTACCAGATGGCATTGACTAAACACGGAATCCCTTTCCGTCCAGAATACTGCGCGGAAGTTCTGAATGTATCAGGAGATAACACAGAAGCAATTTCTTCTCTGTTACTGCAGGATGAACCGCCAACTGCAATCGTTGTAAGTGATGATATTCTTGCTGTTTCTCTTGAAAGAGTCTGTCTTCAGAATCATGTTTCAATCCCTGATGATTTGTCGATTATATCATTCAACAACTCTCTATTTGCAAGATCGACATCTCCACAGCTTACTTCAATTGATATTAATTCTAAGCAGCTGGGTATCGAGGCGGCATCTCAGATGATCAATCATATTGAGAATCCGAATCTTGTTGCAACAAAGATTATCGTGCCGCATCAGCTGATTGAACGCGACAGCTGTTGTAAAATAAATGGATAAAAGGACGGAGAGTTCTGACATTTTCAATCAGAACTCTCCGTCCTTTTTATCATTTTTTCTTCTGATATCAACCAAGCGCTTACAAACTTGGATGTTGCAACAATCTGCATACCTCTTGTGCAACTGCATCATCTTTATTAGGTTCGATGACTTTCTCTGCGATTTTTTTCAAGCTTTCTACTGCATTTCCCATGGCTCTGGAATGCGGGAACTTTTCAAACATTAGAATGTCATTCTTCCCATCCCCAAATACCAATACCTCTTCTTTACTATATCCATAATACTCAGCGACCTGTTCAAGCATAGTTCCCTTATTCACCTGCCGGTCTGTAATCTCTATGTTCCAGGCTGCAGATGACGTAATTGTGATATCGTGTCTCTTCTTCAAAAACTCTTTTATATTTTTCAACTTATCCTGCTCTTCTGAGAAAATAAATATCTTTTGAATTTTAATCTGCCCATCAAAAATTTCTTTCTCCGAAGGCATTGGACGAGCCGTATCGCAAAACTCACAGTCTGTCGAAAAATCTCCTGCTGAAGTATTAATTTCAAAATCAAGCTTCTTTTCCATGAGCATCTGTATAATTTCCTGCGCACAGGATTCTTCTATTGATTTTTGGAAAATCAAAGTCCCATCACTCTTTCGGAATTCAGCTCCATTTAGCAGAAGATATTCCGGTAAAACTCCCGCTGTTCTCATAAGCTCAGATGCCGTTTTCAGCGAACGGCCTGTTGCCGCAACCCACAGAATTCCTGCCTGCTGTGCATTCCTTATACACTCCGCTGTTTTCTCTGATAACATGCCTTCCTCATTTAGAAGTGTCCCATCCAGATCACTTGCAATTAATCTGATCACCGTAATTCTCCTTTACCTTTGAAAAATGAAATGCAAATGTATGGAAATCTCGTTTTATTAATGGTAGCGATACTCCGATCTCCATCAATTCATCTCCACCGAAAATCTGCCCGGTACTTTCATCTTTATAATCCCATTCCGGATGCAGACCACAGAGATGAATTCTTCCATGAGAATATCTCGGATCAAACAGTTTCTGCATGATAATAACTTCGCATTCTTCTCCCGTTACGGAAACAACCGACCATGCAATATAATTCTCATTCGGAACTTCAAGATAACTAAGCACTCCCTTTTGCAGCCAGCCTCTCTGTTCTTTATATTCCTGAATCTGATCAGCAATTTCTTTTCTTTCTTCTTCGGAACATTTTGTAAGATCAAGTTCATATCCCAGATTAAATAATCTTGCTACCTGATATCTTGCATCCAGAGAAGTACTTCTTCCGGTCTGATGATTCGGAACAATACTTACGTGAGCACCCATTGTTATCTGCGGATATAAAAGGCTATATCCTCTTTGGATTGTCGCACGGTCAAATGCATCTGTATTGTCACTTGTCCAATTCTGCGGCACATAATACAACATTCCCGGATCAAATCGCGCACCACCACTGGAACATCCTTCAATCAGAACATCCGGATATTTTTCTGTAATGCGTTCCAAAATATCATATAATCCAAGCACATACCGATGACTGATCTCTTCTTTTTGCTGTACTCCCAGACATGCAGAATTCACATCTGTCAGCGGTCTGTTCATATCCCACTTTATGTAATTGATTTTTCCATCTTTCAAATAAAAATCTAATGTTTTAAATAAATATTCACGGACATCTTCTCTTGAAAGGTCCAGCAGATATTCATGTCTTCCTTTTACTGATTGATACCCCGGAATGTGAAGCGCCCAGTCCGGATGATGACGTAACAACTTACTATCCTCGCTGACTGCCTCCGGTTCAAACCAAAGTCCAAACTGTAAACCTTTTTTATGAATCGCATCTGCAACTGCTGCAATTCCACCCGGGAGTTTCTGTTCATTGCATATCCAGTCTCCCATTGAAGATCTGCTGTCATTTCCTTTACGGAACCAACCGTCATCCAATACAAATAATTCAATTCCCGCAGCTTTAGCCAGGTCTGCCTGTTCATCAATCTTCTCCTTTGTTACATCATAGTACATAGATTCCCAGGAGTTTAAAAGAACCGGTCGTGTCTTTCCCTCAAATCGTTTAGGAATTAGATGCTGTTGGTACAGCCAATGAAAATTGTGGCGCATTCCATTCAGACCCGTATTGCTATAATTCAATACCGCTTCCGGAGAAGCAAATGTATCTTCTGGCTTCAATTCCCATTTAAAGCTGTCCGGATGAATTCCAATCTGTGCCCGTACATTTCCAAACTGGTCCTTTTCCACCTGTGCGAGGAAATTTCCGCTATAAACAAGATGCGCTGCCCAGACATCTCCGCTGCATTCATTCGTCTCCGATTTTAACGCTGCCAAAAATGGCTGATGCTGAGGACTGCTGCTTCCCCTGACACTCTCCGTTTTCTGCACCCCATAATGAATCGGGAAACGCTGCATATTTGCCTCTTTAGCATGTGTTCCATATAATGTCATAAGTTCATACTCTTCTGCCGGAAGTTCCAGAGACATACTCTGAATATTCTGAAGAAAAACGGTCTGCTTCCCATAATTTTCTACTTTTTGATGTCGTAAAACAATTCCGTGATTTTCAAAAATTGTATAATAAAGAAAAAGTCGGATCCCTGCTCTGTCATCTTCACAGATCACTTCCAGTGTCTCCGACTCATTTTCATTAACACGAATCTGCGGCATACCTTGTAATTTAGGCTTACCGGATACTACACTCCAGCTTTTAAACACCGGTTCGCAAAATGTTATTCCATCTTCTTGTGTGATTGCAAAAGCCGGAATACGAAAATCTCCATGTCCTCCGACCGGATATTCAAACGGAAAATCATCAAAGGATACATTTTCGACAGAGCTGTCATGTTCCGTATTATACCCTCTCTTAAAATACAGGGGATTTCCGGTCCCCCGGTAATTTCGGATCTTTCGTCCGAAATACCGATGAACCAGATACTTTCCATCCACAACTTCCATCACATAACTTATTGTATCATTACTTAATTGCACGATCTGTCCTTTGTTATGAAATAGAATACTCATACTTACTGCTCCATTTTCTTATTAAAACCAAACATCCATGTCAGTCCGAATGCCACACCGAAAGCAACTACATTTACTAGAATATAGAGTGGCAGCTGCTCGTTAAGATACAGCAATGTTCCTGGGATACCTGTAATTGACATTCCTGTTGCTCTCAGATGGAAGATTGATGCCAGAAATCCTCCAACACCACCACCGATCATTGACATTACAAACGGTTTCATAAATTTTAAGTTGACTCCAAATACCGCCGGCTCTGTAATTCCAAGTAATGCAGACAGACATGCCGGATATGCCACCTGCTTTGTCTTATTAGACGCTGCTTTGATTGCAACTGCAAGAACTGCTCCTGCCTGAGCAACATTTCCGCAAGTTCCGATTGGATTCAGATAATTCCATCCATCTTGTGCCAACATACTGATCTCTAAGAAATTCAGAATATGATGAATACCAAAAATACCAAGAAGCTGTCCGAAACATCCATATAAAAATCCGCCTATTCCCATTGGAAGGAAAAGAAGATGTTCTACTGCAAACAGAACTCCTGACTCTACTGTATGTAAGATTGGTCCAAGTACGAACAATGCCAGAACACATCCAACCAACAATGTTAAGAATGGTGTCACAATCAGATCGATTGCATCCGGAACTTTCTTTCGCAGCCATTTTTCAAACTTGGAAGCGACAATTCCTGTCACAAATGCCGGTAATACTGATCCCTGATATCCTGTTACTTTTAAGAATCCAAAGAAAATCAACGGCTGTGCCTCTCCTGATCCAACTGCATAAGCGCTTGGCAAGCTGCTGTTTACAAGCATCAATCCTAATACAATTCCAATTACCGGACTTCCGCCAAAATTGCGGAATGTTGACCAACACACTAAAGCCGGAAGGAATGCAAATGCCGTGTCTGTCAATACCTGTGTAAATGTAAGAAGATTCTGCGGAATGCTATCAGCTGTCAGACCAAATACTGCAAGTACTGCCTCCTGAGTCAGAAGCCCTCTAAGTCCCATAAACAAACCAGTAGCTACAAGCACCGGGATAATTGGCACAAATACATCAGAAAACATTCTGATTGCTCTCTGGAATTTATTTCCATAAACCACCTTTTCTTTTTCCTCCGACTTTTCTTCGTCGCCTGTTCCTGTAACTTTTACAATTTCATCATAGATTCGGTTAACCAGTCCTGTTCCGAGAATGATCTGGTACTGTCCAGAATTAAAAAAGCTTCCTTTTACTTTCTCCAGATTTTCAATCTCTTTTACCTGAATCTTTTCTTTATTAGCTACTACAATACGAAGTCTTGTCGCACAATGTCTTACTGACACAACATTTTCCGTACCGCCAACCAGTTCAAGAATCTTTTTTGCTAATTCTTTATCACTCATTTTTCTCCTCTCCTTCTCCCATTAAATCATACATTTCCACGACTGTTTCTTTCATGAGTCCGTTTATTTTTACTTTTCCATTTTCTTCTTCTGTGAACATTCTCATAGAAAACACTTTGCTTCCCTGATTCACAAAAATTTCCATACTGGAAATATCAGACCAACATTCTATCGTTTCCAACGAATCAATCTTACAGTTTCTCTCATCATAATCTTTTGTAACCCAATTTTTTCTCTTTACAGAAATTATTTTTTCTACTTTTTTGTATTCTAGAATAACTTCTCCGTTCTGAAATTCTATTTTAAAGGAAGTTTCATTCTGAAGATTAGATAGTTTTGCACAGTATACTCTGTTCTTAAGAATTATTTCTCCACTTTGTCTTTCCTGCTCAGAAATCTTATGTATGCACAAACTTTTTTCCAATTCTCTTACCGGAAGCTGACACAGTTCTCCGTTTCGATAAGAAAGCTCTCTTGGTAATGTCATACAATGGATACTGGATTCTCCTTCACCAAACAGCTTCTCTTCTTCCTCTTCCATTCTTGACATCCACGCAAACAGAATTTTTCTTCCATCCGGTGATGTAAATGTCTGCGGCGCATAAAAATCAAATCCCTGATCCATCTTTTTACGCCCTTCATCCAGATTCTGTACATTGCTATCTTCTATTTTTCCTGAAACTATGTCATTAAAACCAAACTCTTTATAAGCCGAAAAACTACAAAGTGAACTATCACTTTCATTATCTCTGTGCTGCGGACAATAAAGCAAAATTCCTTGTCCATCTACCTGAAAATAATCCGGACATTCGACCATTTCATACTCCTTGGATTTTGCAAGCACTAATTCGAATTTCCAATTTTCCGCATCCTTGGAGCTACATAGTGCAACAGAACCTCTTCCATTTTTCATCTGTGCTCCGATCACCATATAATAGTCATCGCCGTCCTGCCATACTTTCGGATCTCTGAAGTGCTCGGTAAACTCAGTAGGTGTTGATAGCACAATGCCTTTTTTCTGAAATGTCTTGCCATCCTCAGTAACTGCAATGCACTGGCTGCTTTTTCTCACACCGCCACTCTTATTATTTCCTGTATAAAATAAGCGAAGCTGACCATCCTTTATCAATGCACTACCTGAGTAAACTCCATTTTGCTCATAAAACTGGTCCGGCAAAAGAGCACTTCCTTCCCAATTCCAATGAAGTAAATCCTTCGATGTAAAATGTCCCCATTCCTTGTAAGAATGATTCTTTTCAAATCGATTCCACTGAAAGAACACATGATACATATCCTTGTAAAAAACTAACCCATTAGGATCATTTAGCAGACCTCTGTCCGGTTCCAGATGATATTTCTGCCGTTTTATCATTTCTAAATGACCTCCCGTCCTTACTTTCTGGCGCCTGACTATATTAAACTATATTTTTCTATTTTGGAACATAGCATTTTCAGAAGAATATATGGAAAAAACTAACTTTTTGTATTATGATAGACTTATGATTGAATATAAAGAAACCAAACATTCTCTGGTATATAAAGCCAATAGTGATCTTTCTCTGTACAGTGCCGGTTATGAAGAATGTACACCTGGCTACAGTTATGGTCCGACTTTGAGATCATATCAGCTAATCCATTTTATACTCAACGGGGAGGGAGAATTTCGTATTAATGAGCATGTGTTTCACCTAAAAGCAGGGGATGCATTTCTCATTCCGGCAGGTAAGATCACTTATTATGAAGCCTCAAAAACAAATCCTTGGTCTTATGCATGGATCAGCTTTATCGGCATCAGCTCAGAAAGCTATCTCTATCAGATTATGACTTCAACAGAAGATATTTATGTAATCCATGGTCTGGATACCCGAAAATATTACGATTCTATTTCCAGGATCATGCAATTAGATGCCTCATTGACCAGTCATTATTTTGAAGGAAATAGTATCCTGCTTCATATTATTTCCATGCTTTTTTCCGATGTTGATTTTCATGAAGCAGACACAAATAAACTGTCAATTATCGATGAAATTAAATTTTACTTTGACATCAATTATGCTGAGAATTTGAAGTTAAAAGATGTAGCTGACTATTTCGGCATCCATCAGAATTACCTTACACGGGCTTTCCATGAAAAGTTTGGAATCTCACCCAAAAAATATCTGCTTCAACTGAAATTCAAAAAAGCTGCAAGGTTACTTGCAACTACACAACTTCCTGTTTCGATTATTTCCAATTCACTTGGATTTGAAGACCAGCTGGCATTTTCACGTACATTTAAAAAGTTTTATAATGTTTCGCCAACAGATTACCGGATCTATTTAAAACCGTAACACTTCTTACGTTTTTTCATCCATTTTCTGTTACTCACCACCTGAAGGAGTGGGAGTCTTCTCGACTGAGATAAACAATCCGCAGAATACAAAGTTGCGAACTATACTGATACTTACAAAAAGGACAGAGATTTCTGACATTTTTCAATCAGAACTCTCTGTCCTTTTTCATCATTTTGATATTTATAAGACCTTATATTTTTCAAATATTTCCAAGTACTCCTGCTCAACATCCTTGAATGCTCTCACCGTATAATCAGGTACCATACACGTCTCTGGCTTGTCTCCTTCTGAGTCTTCACCCAGTAAATATTTCATATCATACCACAATACCGCATCATCAATCTCTTTGATCAGCTTCTCTTCCTGCTCATCAAGTGGTGAACCCAGGAACTTGGTATACAAAACATCAAGCAAATGATTCTCCTGCTCTTTATATACTGTCATAAATTGCTTCAGCGGACGCGGCACGTCTGACATATAACACTCACTTGCATCATGCAAAAGTGCACCCTCGATCACACGATTGCTGTATCCTCTGGCAGCGGCTTCCTTCGCACACAGAATACAATGCTCTCCCACAGACCAGAACGTACTGACCTGGCCGTTCCCCCGGCAGATCATCGGAAGTGCATGGGCGATATCTACAATGTTGATTAGTTCCGGATCCGGGTTTATCGGATCAAAATGATTTCCTGTGTATGTTGTGATGTAACTCATAATAAACTCCTACTCTCTTTAATATAATTCCATAAACTCTCATCTAAATCTATCTCTTCTTTTGCTTTGAGACCTCGTCTCATTTATAACTTCTTGGATATCCCTATACGGCACACTTGTAAAAATATCTCTAAGTTCATCTGCCATATCCAATGCCATCGCAATCTTCGTCAATGAAAGTAATGAAATCATTCCTGTCGTCTCAAACCTTTTAATCGAACCATAACTCACACCACTCATAGATGCTAATTTTTCCTGTGAAATTGAACGTCTCTTTCTAATATTGCGCACTCTTTGCGCAAGCTTTTGATCAAGTTCTTCTGCTGTTTCCCATACTAACTGTTGCATTCATCCACCTCACTCTACGGATAATATTTTATCTATTTCAAACCATTTTATGCGTTTTTAGATAATATTTTATCTATTTGAATCATATCACTTTTATCTTTTAATATCAACCAGGCACTTGCAAAATAACTCTAAAACCTCTAAAATTATTGTATCTGCCAAAACATTTAATTAAGGGAGAAAATTTATGAGTATATACGCAATTTACTTCAGTCCAACCGGGGGAACTGAAAAAATAGTTACATTTATAGCTGAACAATTTGGCGAATATCAGAGCATTGATTTATGCGAAAAGACTTCTGATCTAACAAATGATTTTTCCAAAGAAGATCTCTGTATCATCGGAGTTCCTTCTTTCGGTGGACGTGTTCCTGCCATTGCATTAGAGAGAATCAAAGCCCTGAGCGGAAATAATGCAACTGCAATTCTAATCACCGTTTACGGAAACCGTGCTTATGAAGATACATTGATCGAACTTGAAGATACTCTGATTGAAAAGAACTTCACCTGCCAGACAGCTATTGCGGCTATCGCAGAACATTCCATCATGCATCAGTTTGCAACTGGAAGACCTGATCAGAATGATCTTACAGAACTCGCTTCCTTTGCACAGAAGATAAAAGAGAAAACAAACAACACTGTAAAAACTGATTTTCCACCAGTACATGTTCCGGGTAACAGACCTTACCGCGAATACGGTACGATTCCGCTTATCCCTGGTGCTTCACATACCTGTGGTTCCTGTGGATTGTGCGCAGCGAAATGCCCGTCAGGAGCAATTCCATCTGACAATCCTACGCAGACTGATAAGGACAAATGTATTTCCTGTATGCGCTGTATCAGCGTCTGTCCAACGCATTCCCGCAAGCTGAATCCACTAATGCTGGCTGCTGCTTCCCAGAAGTTAAAAAAAGCTTGTTCCGGACGAAAAGAAAATGAACTGTTTTTATAAATAAGACTATAAAAACACCCGCTATTTTCATCCTTCTCAAGATAAAATAACGGGTGTCTCTAAATTATTACACTATACCACTACTTCTATCAGTGTCTTGTCACCAAATTGAATTTTCCTATTCGTTATTCTTCATCCTCCAGCTTCACGCACGGCAGATTCCATCTGTAATGCGCTGCTCCGATACGAATCACAAGCACAACTACTGTTCCGATCACAAGCGCCGGAATCTGTCCCCAGCTTCTATATGCCAGTACACAACAGATTGCCCCCGCGATCGATGCACAGGCATACACATGCTTTACAAAAATATATGGTGGAACCCCTGCCATCACATCTCGTAGAAGTCCTCCTCCAACACCGGTCAGCACTCCAAGGAAACTTAAGAAAAACATATTATCATGATATCCTGCTGTCCATCCTGTGGATACTCCGACTGCTGTAAAAATCCCAAGTCCGACCGAATCCATCAGGAACATTAGTCCTGCATAGAGTGCCTGGTATTTGCTATGCAACAGTCTCTTATTAATAGAAAGTAAGAGAAATGGCGCTAATGCAGAAATCACTGCCACTTCTACATAAATCGGCTTCACAAATGCGCTCGGTGTCTTCCCCAAAATCACATCACGCATCATTCCGCCTCCTACTGCGGTCACCACACCAAGCACCAACACACCGAAAATATCCATCTTTCGCCGGATACCAACCATTGCCCCCGAAATTGAAAATGCGATCGTTCCGATCAACTCGATGATCAAAACGATCAATGTCTGTAAATCCATATTGTTTCTTCCCCATTTCTATACCGATATTTCGACTAATATCAGTAGTTTCTGTTTGAAATTTTATCATAAAGGATTTGCATTTTCAATAATGTTACACATGTTTTGATTCCTTTTTAATTTCGTCATTTTTCTTCTGAAGCATCCTTCCGAAACATTCAT
Source organism: Mediterraneibacter sp. 210702-DFI.5.30 (assembly GCF_020560115.1). NCBI lineage: Bacteria > Bacillati > Bacillota > Clostridia > Lachnospirales > Lachnospiraceae > Mediterraneibacter > Mediterraneibacter sp. 210702-DFI.5.30. The sequence continues at coordinate 54,903 of NZ_JAJCME010000001.1, read as the reverse complement.
TTCCGCCATTTTCACAACAATTCTCTGAATATTCCCGTTATACAACCTTAATTTTTTCATTTATCACACCTTTTTAAACCTTCAAAACCTTAATTTTTCACCCTACAATTCTCCCTGCTTTTTCCTTCCCCTTGACACCGGGTGCTATAGTGTAACTGTAGCAAAGAAAAAGAACACTTAACAAAACCTACTTATTATTTTGACAAGTTGAAGGCTGCTAAGCGAATTCAGTAATTTGGAGGAAAAGATAAATGAATACTTTAAAAGCTGAAAAAAGAGACATGTCAATCAAAGCAAAAAAATTAAGACGCGAAGGATTTGTAACAGGAAACCTGTTTGGTCGTGAACTGGAAGATTCTATTCCACTGAAATTTGATAAAGGTGAAATAGAAAAACTTCTGAAAGTCGAAAACAAAGGTGGCCAGGTTATGTTGGAAGTTGCCGGTGAGACTTATGACGCTCTGATCAAGGAAGTTGATTACAATCCTTTGAAGGGATATGTAGATGAAATAGATTTTCAGGCACTGGTAAGCACTGAGAAGGTTCACTCTGTAGCAGAGATTCACCTTGTAAACCTCGAGAAACTGTCTTCAGGAGTACCACAGCAGATGCTTCAGGAGATTTCCTTCAAGGCTCTTCCTGCCGCATTGGTAGAGAAAGTCGAAGTTGATGTTGGACCTCTGAAAATCGGGGACACAATTCGTGTTGCTGATCTTCCAATTGCCAAAGACAAAGATGTTGATCTTATGACAGATCTTGATGCAACAGTAGTTACTATCACAGAAGTACACGTAAAAGCTTCTGATCTTACTTCAGATGAAGAGGAAGAAGAAGCCGCAGAATAATTTTAACTTAACAAGCGACAGGCGCAGGGCTTCATAATTGATTCCCTGCGCCTGTTTTTTGCTTTCACTTTTACATCGCTATCTTCCCTTGTTTCTTCCACTTCCGTGTCACATAGATATAATACGGGATCAGTGGAATCAATGCAGAAATCCATGCTGCCGGATCCGCCAGGCAAACTCCCGCAAAACTTGTTTTTCCTGCCACAAGAACTACAATTGCAGATCTCGCCGCAAGTTCAAACACTCCTCCGAGCATCGGCACAAGTCCATATCCAAGTCCTTGCAAGGTATTCCTATATAGGAAGATACTTCCCAGGAATGGATAACACCAGAATACTGTATGGAAATACAGCACTGATACTTCAATAACTTTCGTCTCTGATGGGCTGATAAAAAGGTAGGTCAGATATTTACTAAAGAAAAATACCAGTATCATTGCAATTACGCTGTAAGCCAGAATCATAATCTGTGTACAGCGCACACCTTGTCGTACACGGTCTACTTTTCCAGCTCCCCAGTTCTGTCCCACATAAGTTGCAATCGTTGCACCGAAAGCAACGAATACTGTGCAGATTACATTCTGAATCTTTGCTGCCGCAGAGAAACCTGCCATATAATCTTCCCCGTAAACATTTACAGCACCCTGTACAATAATTGTTCCGATCGCTGTAATAGAAAACTGTAATGCCATCGGAACTCCAAGAGCCATCAATTTTCCGCAAGCTGGAAGAGAAAATCTGAAATTCTCTTTTTTAAGATGCAGAATAGGGAACTTCTTCACGATATATATAAAGCAGAGTACTGCTGAGATTCCCTGTGCGATAACTGTCGCATAGGCACATCCTTCTACACCCATGCCGCCATAAATAATGAACGCCACATCAAGTCCTACATTGATTACTGCTGAAATGATCAAAAAATACAATGGGGATTTCGAATCACCCAGTGCACGTAGAAATGCAGCCAGCGCATTATACGCTGCCGTTACAATCAGACCCGCATAAATAATTCCCATATAGGCCTTTACGTCCGGCATAATGCTATCCTTATAATTCATCAAACGTAAGATTGGCTCATTTGCAATTCCAAGACCGATCGTCATAAGCACAGCCCATCCAGCAGAAAGATAAATAGACATCGCCACATAATGCCGCATCCTCTCATATTCTTTCGCGCCAAACCACTGTGACACCAAAATAGCAAATCCACTACTCAGACCATTCAGCCAGCCTGTCACAAAGAACATCAAGGATCCCGTACTTCCAATTGCAGCCAGTGCTCTTACACCAAGAAACTGTCCTGCTATGATTGAATCAGCAATGTTGTAAAACTGCTGAAATATATTTCCCAAAAACATTGGTATCATAAACTGCATGATCAGGCGGGCCGGACTTCCGGTCGTCATGTCATGAATCGTTGTGTTTTTCATTGTTGCATTGTCACTCATACTGTCATTATTTCCTCCAATTCATTACATCCATCACCGATTTTTGTCGGTTATTCATTCTTTTCTGCACCTTCAAGTCTCGCACCTTCCATCATGGCCAGAACAAACTCTTTCATCTCCTGTGCATCCCAGATCTCCGGAACCGGATAAACCGGATTCGCCTCTTTCTGTGCCCATTTTACAATCTGGTTCACATCTTCTTCCCGGATCATATCCGGATATTTCGGAATTCCAAGTTTCTCTTTTAACTCTTCCATCCACTGGAGAAATGTTTCGGCACGAACTTCGGCTGAGATCATACCGTCCGGTGTATCTACTTCCATCGCACAAATATCACACAAATCCGCAAGCTTATCATACACAGAAGAGCCATAGGCACGCATCACATGCGGAAGCAGAATTGCCATCACAAGCCCGTGAGGCACTCCATAGAGCCCGCTGAGCGCATGGCCAATTGCATGAACATAACCCACACTTCCTCTTGTAAATGCGCGTCCCGCATGAAATGCAGCCTCCTGCATATCCTGTCTCGCTTGCAGATTTGTCCCGTCTTCATATGCTGTCAGAAGACTTTCATGAATCAATCGCACTGCCTTACTACACATCAGACGCTCAAAATCACTGTTATATGTATCATTCGTGTATGCTTCCACTGCATGACACAGCGCATCCATTCCTGTCTGTGCTGTTACCTGTGGTGGCAGTCCTACTGTAAGGCACGGATCAAGTACTGCAAAGCGTGGCATCAATTGCAAATCATTGATTGATGCTTTATGATGTGTCTGAACCTCGGTAATCACCGCTGCAATCGTTGTCTCAGACCCGCTGCCTGAAGTTGTAGGCACGGCGAAGATTACAGGAATCGGACGTAGCACACGGAAAAGTCCCTGTAAGTTCCGAATTGCTTTCTTCGGTCTCGCAACTCTGGCTCCGATCCCTTTTGCACAATCCATCACACTTCCGCCACCAAATGCGATCATGCAGTCACACTTTTCTCCAAGAAATATTCCTACTCCATTTTCAACTTCTTCATCCGTAGGATTTTGAGAAATGCCGTCAAAGATAACATATTTCAACTTCTTCTCTTTCATCTCTTCCAGCAGTTCATTAAGAAGCCCCCTCGCACGGATCTTCGGTCCTGTTACAATTAATACTTTATGAAATCCTCTATCTCGAACCGCCTCTGGCAGCTTCTTCACTGCTCCTGATCCACTGAGCATTTTCGGTGAACGCCACGGAAGTGCAGCCATCAAATGCTTCGCCCCCGCCTGATATACTCTGCAATATTTTTTCATTAAAACTGATTTCACATTTGCTTTCATCTCACACCTGCCATTTTCATGAATACTGTGATTTGTATTTTGCCACACTCCTGCTTTAAAATCAATCAATTCTTTCTATATTAAAGGAATTTTTTTAATGTTCCTTTTCACTTGTATATAATAATGCCTAAAAATCTGTCTGATTTTCCTTATTTTCTTTTTTTGTGAAAAATGACAAATGATTTTCGATAAATTTTTCCATTATTTTTGCTATTTTTTTATTTTTTCTATGCAAAATCCTAGCAATATCGCACAAAAAAGAGTATACTAAAGAAGTAGTATTATGAAAGAGAGGGCTTTTTATGAAACACGATAACATGTTGGCTATGATCTTAGCCGGAGGTCGAGGAACCCGCCTCCATGATTTGACAAAAAAAGTGGCTAAACCAGCCGTTTCATATGGCGGAAAATACCGCATTATTGATTTCCCACTTAGCAACTGCGCAAACAGCGGAATTGACGTTGTAGGTGTTCTGACTCAGTATGAATCCGTACTTCTGAACAGCTATGCAGCAGCAGGAAGAAGATGGGGACTTGATGCGAAGGACAGTGGAGTTTATGTGCTCCCACCACGTGAGAAAGCCGATGCGAACCTTGATGTATACAGAGGAACAGCTGACGCTATTTCCCAGAATATTGACTTTATAGATACATACTCCCCAGACTATCTGCTGATCCTCTCCGGAGACCACATTTATAAGATGAATTACGACAAGATGCTCGAATATCATAAACAGAACAACGCAGATGCAACGATTGCCGTTATCGAAGTTCCTATGAAGGAAGCAAGCCGTTTTGGTATTATGAATACAGATGAGACAGGACATATCGTTGAATTTGAAGAGAAGCCTGAGCATCCAAAGAGTAACCTCGCTTCCATGGGTATTTATATCTTTAACTGGAAACTTCTTCGTAAGATGCTTCTCGCAGATATGAAGAATGCAGATTCCAGCCATGACTTTGGTAAAGATATCATTCCTACTATGCTTAATGACGGAAAGAGTCTGTATGCATACAAGTTCAAAGGATATTGGAAAGATGTTGGAACAATTGATTCACTCTGGGAAGCTAATATGGACCTTCTTGATAAGAACAATAAGCTTGATCTGAATGACCCAAATTGGAAGATCTATACAGAAGATGCAACTGCACTTCCACAGTATATCGGAGCTGATGCAGTTGTAGAAAGAGCCTTCATTACACAGGGATGTGTCGTTGATGGTACAGTTAAGAATTCTGTTCTGTTCACTGGTGCGAAAGTTGCTGCCGGTGCAAAAGTCATTGATAGTGTCCTCATGCCGGGTGCTGAGGTTGCAGAAGGTGCCGTTGTTACACGTGCCCTTGTTGCCGATGGCATTAAGATTGGAAAGAACGCTGTTGTCGGAGACGCAGCCAGCGAGAATATCGAGCTCGTTGCAAAACGAGTAAAGGGGGACGAATAAGATGAGTAAAGCTTTTGGAATTATCAACTTTGCAGGAAACAACATACAGGTAAATGACATGCAGGCATACCGTCCGATCGGTGCCTTCTCCTTCCTCGGAAGATATCGTGTGATCGACTTTCCGATTTCTAACATGAGTAACAGTGGAATTGATGTAATGCAGGTTTATGTTCGCAGAAAACCTCGTTCTCTCGTAGAACACATCGGAACAGGACGTCATTACAATATCAACTCCAAACGTGGTAAACTGATTACTCTCTTCCAGGAGAGCAACATTGACAACGGTATTTACAACACAGATATCGCTGCTTACATGGAAAACCTTGACTGCTTCGATGAGATCAACTCTGAGTATGTTGTGATCGCGCCTAGCTACATGGTTTACACAGCTGATTACAGTGCATTTCTCAAGACACATATTGAATCAGGTGCAGACATCACTCTGATGTATCACTCTGTTGACAATGCGAAGGATCATTTCCCGAACTGTCAGACACTGAACATCAACAAACAGAAAGGTGTTCTCTCCATGGAGCCAAACCTTGGAAATGCTAAGAACAGAAACATCTTCATGGATACTTATGTAATGAAGAAAGATCTGTTCCTTGACCTGGTTCAGAAGGCACACAAACTTTCCTCCATGTACACACTGGCTGATATCGTGAATGAGTCTTGTGAGGAACTTGATGTTCGCGCATATCCACATCGTGGATACTTTGCAACAATCTCAGACTTCAATAGTTACTATGAAGCAAACCTTGAACTGATCGACCTGAAAAAAGCAACAGATCTGTTCCATGATAACTGGCCAATTTATACACGTACAAATGACTCCTGCCCGACACAGTATTTTGAAGGCAGCAAGGTAACATCCTCCGTAATTTCTAACGGATGCCTGATTGAAGGTGCTGTTGAGAATTCTGTTATCGGACGTGGCTGTACAATCAAAGAAGGGGCAGTTGTTAAGAATTGTGTCATCGGTGCAGACGTGGTTATCGGAAAAGGTGTTCATGCTGAGAACCTTGTGATCGACAAACATGCACGCCTGATTCGTGGTAAGCGTATTATCGCATCCCCTGATAAACCGGGATACATCAAACGTGGTGACAGACTGTAAGCTTAAAATCATTTTTACAGAATCTTATAGGAAAATAATTTTTCCATAAATATGTGTCGTTAATACATACACATAAAAAACCGGAAAGTAAAAGATAAATTTAAATTCTTTTACTTTCCGGTTTTTCAGTTTATACTCAAATTTGATTTACATTTTTATTTGTGTCATCTTTTACTTACGGTTCTTTTTGTAAATAATTGCAAGTCCTTTCAGGAGCAGATCATCGTCCAGGATAATCTCTCTTCTACAATGAGAAACAATCTTCTTCGCCAGTCCGCCTGTCGCGATCACAGTTGCCTCTCCGCCAAGCTGTTCCTGCAGACGATCAATAATTCCATCCATTGCGGCAGCGCTACTGTAGATCAGACCGCTCTTCATACACTCTGTAGTATTCTTTCCAATCATATGCTCCGGTGCTTCAATACTGATTCCGCCAAGCTGAGATGCATGAGCTGTCAGAGAATCCAGAGAAACTCCGATTCCAGGATAAATCATGCCTCCGATATAATTCTTATTTTTATCAATCACACAGACTGTATTTGCTGTCCCAAGATCAAAGATTAGAAGTGGAGCCGGATACTCAACAATTGCCGCAACAGAATCGACCACCAGATCACTTCCCAACTGTGCAGGGTTATCGATTCGAATGTTCAATCCTGTCTTAATTCCGGCTCCCACAACAAGAACATTCTTCTTCAGGATCTTCTCTACCGCCAGCTTCACGATGGTTGTAATCTGCGGCACGACAGAAGAAATGATTCCACCTTCGATTTCATCTCTATGAATATGATAAATATCAAGTACATTCTTAATATCGATTGCATACTCTAACTCTGTCTTCGTACGAACAGTTGACAAACGTTCTACAAAAAGAGTTTTATCTCCATCAATACAGCCCAATACAATATTTGTATTTCCAATGTCTATTGTCAGTATCATCTTTTAAACTTCCCCTCTCTGTGCCAGAATCTGATCAAGGATTCGATCTGCTGTTTCCTCTTTTGTCAGCTTGCCGAGCTCTTTTTCAAAATCTTCTGTAATCACTGTGACCACATTCGTATTCCCGCCAAACCCGGCGCCTTCCATTTTCAAACTGTTTGCTATAATCATGTCCAGGTTCTTTTTCTTCAGCTTCTTTCTGGAATTCTCGAGCATATTTTCTGTTTCCATAGAAAATCCACAGAGAAATTGATCTTTTGTTTTATGCGCTCCAAGATACGCAAGAATATCATCTGTGCGTTCCATTTCAAGTGCCAGATCGTCATCCTTTTTCTTCACCTTTTCATCACTGACATAGCGAGGTCTATAATCCGCAACTGCTGCTGCCTTAATAATAATATCCTGTTCTTCGGCCCGTCCTGTCACTTCTTCAAACATTTCTCTCGCCGTTGTGATTGGAACAACATTTACAAAATGTGGCTTCTCAATAGAGGTCGGTCCTGTGACAAGTGTAACATCCGCTCCACGCTGCATACATACCTTTGCAATCGCATACCCCATCTTTCCGGTAGAATGATTCGTAATATAGCGTACAGGATCAACAGGCTCCTGTGTAGGACCTGCTGTAACCAGAACATGCAGTCCTTTCATATCCTTTTCTCTTGCGATTTCCCGCAAAATATATTCAAGCAAAAGCTCCGGTTCCGGCATTTTCCCTGCTCCTGTATCTCCACAGGCAAGATAACCAACCGCCGGGCTGATCACTTCATAATTATAATGCTCCAGTACCTTCAGGTTATCCTGAACGATTGGATTCTCAAACATATTCGTATTCATTGCAGGAGCAACGATCTTCTTACATTTGCACGCCATGATTGTTGTTGTCAGCATGTCATCCGCAATGCCATGAGCAATCTTCCCAATCACATTCGCACTTGCCGGTGCCAACATAACTACGTCCGCTTTCTTCGCTAATGATACATGTTCTACACTATACTGAAAATTCCGGTCAAATGTATCTACAAGACACTTATTTCCTGTCAGTGTCTCAAATGTGATCGGATTAATAAAATTTGTCGCATTTTCTGTCATAAGCACATGCACATCTGCATGCAATTTCTTCAGCGCACTTGCAAGTGACGCAATTTTATATGCTGCAATACTTCCTGTCACTCCAAGAAGCACAGTTTTTCCCTTTAACATGAGTACATTTTTCCTTTCTGTTAAACTCTTTTTTTAGTTTAGCACAACAAATATTCTTAGAAAAGTCCTTTACCGTTATGTTTTTCACAAAATACCGTATAATTTTGTATTTTATCCACATTCTATATAAAGAAACCCACATTCTTTTCTTATAACTGATGCACGTATTCCATCTTTGATATTATTTCATAACAAATAACACACCATAAAAAGGAGGATTTCATCATGGATGAACAAACACGAAAACTATATGAAGAATGCAACACAGGATGTCAGATGGCAATCGAAAGTATGCAGCAAATCAAAGATTTCACCCAAGATACAACCTTATTCCAATTAATTGAAAAATACATTGATCGTCATTCTCGATTAGGCGGTAATGCAAAAGATCATCTGATTGATTCGGGAAATGAAGTTAAAGCTCCGGGAATGATGGCTTCCGCATTTTCCTGGTTCAGCACAGAACTTAAACTGAATCTGAATGATGATAACTCCAAAATTGCAAAACTTCTGATTGATGGATGCAGCATGGGAATTAAAACACTCGGAGAACGTGCCAATACATTGAACAGGGCTGACAAATCTGCCGATGCGCTGGCAAGAAAAATTATCAAAACAGAAGAAGAAATGATACGAGAATTAGAATCATTTTTATAAAATTTGCTTTCTCTTATCTGTAATGTTAGTATAGTGATATTAAGTTATTGACATTACAGATAAGGAGCATTCTATGCTGAAATCATATATTGCATTTGACCTGGAGACAACCGGGCTAAGTCCTCAGGAACATGAAATTATAGAGATTGGTGCCCTCAAAGTCCGGGAAGGAAAGGTTGTTGACCGTTTTATGGAATTCGTCCATCCAGACAAACCGATCACACCGATGATCACCAACATCACACATATCACAAATGATATGGTTGCAGGAGCAAGATCCTGCCCGGAAGTCATCCACGATTTTCTCTCCTTTTGTGAAGATGACGTGCTGATCGGACACAACGTCATGTTTGACTATAGCTTTGTAAAATGCAGTGCAGTCAGAGAAGGTCTTACATTTGAAAAAATGGGGATCGATACTTTAAAAATTGCCCGCAAAGTACATAAAGACTTTGAGTCTAAAAGTCTCGGTGCGTTATGCGACTATTATCATATTGAGAATCCTGCTGCTCACCGCGCATACTATGATGCACTCGCAACCGCAAAGCTTTATCAGACACTAGCACACTATTTTGAGCCACAGGATCCGAAAGTGTTCCAGCCTCTTCAACTTCAATATAAAATTAAAAAAGTGCAGCCTGCCACACCAAAGCAGATTGCACTCTTAGAACGTCTGACGGAACAGAAAGAACTGATACCTGACTGGGATGCAGCTACGCTGACAAGAAGCGAAGCCTCCCGGATCATTGACAGGCTTTTGAAATCTTAATCTTCCTGAAGTCTCTGTACCATTGCCCAGATTGCCTTTGCTGAATTGAAGTTCACCGGCATCATCTCAGAGGCTTCAATGCTGATATCAAATGCATCCTCCAGCTCTGATACAAGTGTGATGATCGCGAAAGAATCAAGAAGCTGATCATCGATCAGAGCTGTCTCGTTCTCATAGTCAATACTATCATCAATCTCATTTAAAATCGCTAATAATTCTTCCATTTTTTCTTCCTCTTTTCCTATCATTTTGAATCTGTAACTGTTCTACCATGTTCAATTCATAAGTTTCCTGCTGTACTCTTGCCTGGATCCATCCTTCTTCCTCGCTGTAAAGCACAACCCCCGGAAGTTCATGGCTCAAGAACAATGCCATTCCTTCCATTGCTGAATACGCACCGGTTCTCTCGAATACAAGGATGGCGCCTTTTTCCAAACCTTTCAGGGTGATTTCATTGCAGAGAACATCATTCAGTGTACATAAGGATCCACAGACTTTCCAGGTCTTTTCTTCTGTATTCTTATTTTCGGAAACTTCCGCAACCTTCACTGAAACTTCCTTTGGAAGTACCTTCACATACGGTTCATACATTCCCTTGATTTGCCCGTCATAATTGAGCTGATGACAGCCCCCGTCAACAATGCAATAATGAATACCGTCACTCGTCTTGGTATCTTCCACTTTGGTCAAATAGTAGCCACACATCGCCGCCAGCGCGCGTCCCAGCTCTACTGTTACATGTCCCTTCCATTGCATGCCCTTCACAGCGTCCTGAAGTCCCTTTAATCCAGCTTCTTCAAAGGTCTCTGCCGTTTTATCGCGGAAATACGGAACTGCCGTTCCAGAGCCGTATTCCAGACATCTCACATCGATCTGCTCTTCTGCCGCTTTCTTTAAAAATTCATCCAGATATGCCAGTTCCTTCTGATGGCGCTTCAGATTCTTCTTTTGTGTTCCTGAGAAATAGTGAATTCCTTCTGCCTTGATTCCCGGAAGTTCCTTTGCCTTTTTCAGAATTTCTAATACCGTATCTTCGTCCATTCCAAACTGATTTCCACTCGTAAGCCGCGGGTATAACCGGAGCACACCATCCTCCGGATGTTCCTCGCTCCATTCTGCAAAATATTGGAAATGCAATGGAGATTCCACTGTATATGCACATTTATTTCCGCAATATGAAAGTATCTCCCGGATATCATCCCGTTTTTTCATAACACCTGAAATAAATAATTTTTCCAATGGTACCTGCAGTCTCCGGCAGATCCGGAATTCTCCCATGGAGCAGACTTCGATGCGGTCTGCCCACTGAGCCATATATCCTGTCAGAAATGGATTCGCCTTCATTGCATAACAAAGGCTGATCCCCGGACCAAAGCCTGCACGAATACGCTCTGTCTGTTCTTTTAAGATATCCAGATCAAACACGTAAAGCGGAGTTCCATATTTTTTTGCAGCATTAAACAGCATTTCTTTTTTCACAATATTTTCTCCTTTCTTATGCTGCTCCTCTCAACGCCCAATGTACAGCCTTTATTTTTTCCATAATTCTTAAAATAATTACGGTCTGTCTTGCCATTCTTGTTCAACGGCATCTCATCTACCTGAATCAATTTTGTCGGAACCATATAGACCGGAAGTTTTTCCTTCATCTGTTTTCTGACATCTGAGGCTGCTTTCTCTCCAAGATAAAATCCCATAATACGATTTTTCTCCATATCAAAGACACAGCAGCTCTTCTCCACTCCATCAAGTGCTGTCATAGAACGCTCAATTTCCTCCAGCTCAATCCGGTGTCCCATATGTTTGATCTGGAAATCTTTTCTTCCTGCAAATACGATATTTCCTTCTTCGTCATAACTTCCAAGATCTCCGGTTCGATACATTCTCTGTTCTGTTCCATCTACAGGATACAGCACAAACTTCTCCGCTGTCTGCTTAGGTTCTTTATAATAGCCATTTGCCAGAGATTCTCCTGCCGAGCAGATTTCCCCCTGTACACCAGGTTCTGTCACCTGTTTACCTTCCTCGTCTACAAGGATTACTCTTCTTCCCGGGAATGCCTTACCAGCCGGTATTTTCTCACTGTCCTCATACTGTCGCTCAATCGGGAAATAGGTACAGTTACAAGTAATCTCAGTTGGTCCATATAAATTTACAAATTTTGCATCCGGCAGCTTTTCCTGCCAGATACGCAGCTGTTTTGGCGGCATTGCTTCTCCGCTGAACATAACTCTTTTCACTAATCCCGGCACTCTGTAATTCAATCCTTTCAGCGCAGACACAAGTGTTAATGCCGAAACAGCCCAGGTCAGATTGGTCACTTTCTTATCGCAAAGATAATCCAGAAGTCTCGGCGGTGTCGAGAAGTATTCTTTCGGTATCAAAACAAGCTGTGCCCCTGTCATGATGCTGGAATAAATATCTTTTACAGACACGTCAAAATCAAATGGTGCCTGATTTCCAATCACATCTTCTGATGTAATCTCAAAGATTTCTGTAAAATGACGGATAAACCGGCTGGCTGCTCCATGACTTACCACAATCGCCTTCGGAGTTCCTGTAGACCCAGAAGTGAAAATTCCATACAAAGCATCTGTCTCTTTCCATTGTCCCTGGATCTGTTCAAGTTTACTGCGCTGTTCTTCTGACAAATCCGTTCCTGTTGTCGGTAGAAGTGTCTCCGGTCCGATCACTTTCTCTTCGAGTCCTATTCCGACTGCTGCCAGCTGCTCTTTTCCCTTCTCATCAGAAATGATCACTTCCGGCTCCAGCTTCTCCATAATCTTTCGCAGACGTTCCGCCGGGTTCATCGGATTCACCGGAACATAAAAACATCCTGCATAAACGATTCCAAGCATCACTGCCAGTGTTTCTGAACTTTTCTCTAAAAGAACCGGAATCGGATTTCCCGGTTGAACCTTTTTACTTAATTCTGCACCTATCACCTGAGCTTTCTTCACAAGTCCTTTCCAAGTCAGCTCCTGATTTACATCCGAAACAGCAACCCTGTCTTCATACTTTTCCGCTGTCTGCTCCAGGCTCCACAAAATATTCAACTCTTCTTTTGCTATCATTTTCCTACACCCGTTTCTTTTGCTACTTCTATTTTTCCTTTTATTCTTGCAAGGTTCTGCTTATACTGTTCGGCCAGCTGATTCCATGCTTCATACGTCGGATCGTTTCTATGATCTTCCAGTTCATAATTCTCTTCTAAATAATTTCCAAGATACGAAGTCACCTTCTCTGCCCCATAAACATTTAGATGATCGCCCTTATCCTGTGTATCTTCTGTCCAATTCAGCCCTAATTCTTCCACCTTCTTATTCAGATCCAGATATGTGATTCCTTTTCCATCCGCATATTTCTGTATCTCTGCATGCCGTTTATGATTCCAATTCTTTGGTGATGGCATACTTACAAGCAATAACTGCGCATTATTCTTTTCACACAGTTCTTCAATTTTCTCCAGATAAACCTTTACATACTCAGGCATTGTTTCACATTTTTTCTTTTTCTTCATATAATCCGGTTTTCCTTCATATGGATCAACCTCATCCCTGATCACAAACCCCTTGTAATTCGTATGCATTTCCGGCTCATCTACTACTGTCTTCCACAGATTATGATAACGGAAAACCGGCAGATAATACTGTCCTGCCTGCGTTAATATCTCCTGTGTACTTTTTACTGCTCCAATATCACGGAACAATGTATTTGTCTCAAGTATCACAATCTTTGGAGACTGTTTCTTAAATGCATGTTTCAGCATGTAATAAGTCTCTGGAATTCTCTGTGCTCCCTGTCCACAGTCATAAGTTGTAATCCCTTTATCGTCCCACAATCGCATTGTTGATACGGAATTATAGCTTTCGCTGTCACCGGCCACCAGCAGATCCAGTGTATCTTCCGGCTCAACTGTAAGAGCCGCAAACGGACGGTTTCTTCCGGTCACTTCTCCATTCAGCTGATGCACCACATAATATTCCATCCCGACAGAACTTGCCAACAGAAATACTGCCAGTATTACAATAAAGAGAACTCCTCTTTTTATCTTACTCATTCTTATCACCTCAGAAACCGGCGTAAATCAGATCTTGAATCTGATATCCATCCCCATACGCTGCGAAGATTAAAATACCTATAATCAAAGCATAATACAATCCCCAACGCACCGGTACAGCCAGTTCTCCCATTTTCTTCTGCACAGAGATTCCGTGCTCTTTCATAGAACCCACAATTCCGACGATCAGGCATCCCACTATCACTGCCAGATAATCCGCCCGCTCGAGCCCGAGTGTATACAGTGTCCCATCTGTTAATTGTCCTGCATCAAAACGCTTTATCATATTGCAGAACATATACCATCCGGCCTTCAATCCATTTGCACGGAAAAATAATTCTCCGACCACAATGATCACCCACGTCTTTGCGATCTGAATCATTCTCCAAACCCTCGTCTCTGGATTGATATGACATGTTTCCAAAATGCAGTCTCGAACCGGTTCTACAGCAATCCCAAGCATGATCAGAACAAAGTAATACATTCCATAAAAAATATAATTCCACTGCGCACCATGCCAGACTCCGTTCGCAACCCACACTGGGAACAGGGCGATTGCAGAAGTCACCAGTCTTGTAATATGTTTTCCGCAATGCTTTCTTCCATACTGGTTCCATTTCTTAACCAATCCGGATACCGATACCGGATAGAAAATATATGCCTTGAACCACGCGCCGAGTGTAATATGCCATCTGCGCCAGAATTCCGAAGGATTCTTCGCACAGAACGGCTGTCGGAAGTTTTCCGGAAGGCAGATACCAAACAACTTTCCACTTCCTATAATGATGTCCATACAGCCGGAGAATTCCATATAAAGCTGAATCACGTAACCAATCGCTGCTGCAAGAATCACTGCACCATGATAGTCTGCATAATGGTCAAATACCTGATTTACCATCAGTGCCATACGGTCAGCTATCACCATCTTTTTAAAGAGTCCCCAGAAGATTCTTACATAACCATCGACCACATTTCTATATTCCAATGATTTTCCTGTATACAATGTGTCTGCCACATCAGAATATCTTGCGATTGGTCCTTCCATGATCTGTGGGAAGAATCCAAGAAACAATGCGGTTCTCCAGATTTCTGTCTCTGCCTGTATGGTTCCCCAGTACACATCTGTCATATAACCAATAGCCTGCAATGTATAAAATGAAATTCCAATTGGCATTAATAGATTTTCCGGTCTCCATCCTTCCAGAACCGGATGTCCAAACAGATGACTTAAATTCACCGTAAAGAAATCAAAATATTTCAGATAGCCGAGAATTCCAAGTAAAATGAAGATGCCAAGTGCAAGAACTCTTCGTCCTTTTTTCTGATATTCCATCTTCACTGCTTTCTTTTGTTTCCGTTCCAGACCTTCTACAGCCTTCGCTTCCTGCATCCGGATCACAGTCAGCCAGATGCCGATACAATGGGTCAAAAGCGTTGTTCCTAAAAGATAAACCAGTAATTTTCCACTTAACAGATAAAAGAAAATCCAGCTGAATCCCAGCAGGACTCTTCCTCTCCATTTCTCCGGTGCAAGCTGATAGACGAACAGACAGACCGGAAGAAATAAGAAGATATATATGATCGAATGATATCCCATCTTTTGTAGTTCTCCTTCTTTTGTGAACTGTGTTCCCTGGCAACGTATCTATACAGGTACAAACGGTTCTGATTTAAATCTTTTTTATTATTTCATCAACATCTTAAAGCATACTCTCTACATTTCTTAAGATTTTATAAATTTATTTTTCGTTTAAAACTGGTATGGTTTATTTTTGTAAAAGTGGCTCTTTTTTATAGTCCACTTATGTTGTATAGTATGATAAATCTTAAAGGAAAGAGGTTTTTGTTATGAATTCTAAGTCAACAGTAACATTAAAGAAACTTGTCATGGCTGCACTGTTCGCAGCGCTTGCCTGTGTTGCTACGATGTCAATCAAGATTCCTACTCCCGGAACAAGCGGATATATTCACCCGGGTGATGCGATTGTTATCCTTGCTGGTGTTGTTCTCGGACCTGCATGGGGATTCCTCGCAGGCGGTATCGGATCTGCTATGGCAGACCTGCTCGGAGGATATTTTGTCTATGTTCCGATCACATTTGTGATCAAAGGACTGGTATCCCTTTGCTCCGCCCTTCTTTACCGTAAAGTAGGTAAGAATTCCAAGAGCCGTTACACAGCAGTCATCCTCGGCGGTGTTGCTGATATTATTCTCGTTGCCGGCGGTTACTGCCTGTGCGAGTACTTTATCTACGGAGCCGGCGCATTCGCAAGCGTTCCGGCGAACCTGGTCCAGGGAATCGGTGGACTGATCCTTTCTGCTGTACTTTATCCGATTTTGATTGCAATTCCGGATGTAAAACAGACAGCACTTGCGAATTCATAAGTTTTGTTTATTAACTGATAAGCCCTATAATATTGCACGCAAAATCCCCCATGGAAAGACAGAACCTTTACTTCTTCTCATGGGGGATTTTGTTGTATCTAATACTTATTTTCACATAAAGAAAAAAGTCCGAAAACAATCATTTCCAGACTTTCTAAGAGGCGCAGACCGGATTTGAACCGGTGAATCAGGGTGTTGCAGACCCACGCCTTACCGCTTGGCTACTGCGCCATATCTTAAATTTTATTACAGCCAGCAATGCTTTCTGTAAAATGACCCCGACGGGAATCGAACCCGTGTTACCGCCGTGAAAGGGCGATGTCTTAACCGCTTGACCACGGGGCCTCAACGATCACTTTCTCGCGTGACCGTTTTATATAATATCATATGTTTTTGTGAAATGCAAGTGTTTTTACAAATTTTCTTTTATTTTTTTCATCACAATTCAAGAATGTAACAGTTACTCACCATTTTTCACTTCGAACCTGCTGATTCCCATCATGCTTACTGTTCCATCCGTGCTGTTCGTATCGATCTCGCAACTATTATAAAAACTTCCGTCTTCATACCAGTTATATACATTTACAAGCTCGGATTCTGTATGTTGGGATGCTTCTCCATATGCTGCCTGAACGACATCAATTGCCGTTCCTAACTGGATTCCTCCCGGGAATATTACTGTCAAGTCTTCGTTTCTCAGTGAATACTGTTCCACATAGATTCCTCCGACCAGACAATCCTTCGCTTCTTTTACAGCATTCCCTGTATTGATCAGATCCACCATGATCGTATTCTTGGAAGCATCTTTAAACCAGGCATTCTGATAATCTCCTGCTTCAATCTCATACTCCTGCGGAAGGCTTTTTTCATCCAGCGTAAGTCCAGTGCTTTCCAGGTCTGCGATTGTACACGGAAGCGTCAGTCCTTTACCGTTAATCTGAACGGTATAAGAATTCCAGCTTGCTCCAAGTTCTTCACTTTGTGGTGCGGCACCTTCTATATCCGACTGGATTCCCTTAGTGGCTTCTGCTTCTGCCGCTGCTTCCTGATTCTCTTCTTCCAGCATTTCATCTGTATTATTCTCCGCTTCGTCCTCACCGTTATCCTTCGCAGATTCCTTTACAGCCTTTGGCACTTTAATCTTCTTTGTATCATTATAGGACACAAATGTCACTTCCAGTGTATAGGATGTCACCTGTGCATTCTCTTCTCCTGCTGCCTTCAAATAATCTGTCAGATCAAAGGTAATCTTTGCCGGAAGTATATTACTTCTATAAATATCAATCACACAGTCCACTTTTACGTTGTTCAATTTCTGCTGAAGCTCCTCGTTGTTTTCCTCATCCTCGGAAGCCTGTAGATTCCAGCCTGACAGATCAGAGGAATCTTCTCCGAGTAAAGCTTTCAGCGTATCTGCAAATGTCTCCTGGAACTGTGTTCCACTGATCGTTCCTGTCAGCTCAAAGCACTCTTCCTTATTCACGGTCGCAAGATCCTGTGAAACGCTGAATGCTCCGGACAGATTCTGAAGTCCATCGAACAATACCGTCTGCTGTGAAGATGTCTCTTTCTCCTCAACAGCGTTCTTCTCCCAGGCTTCATCCGTTCCACTGTAGATCACAGTCTTCCCGTCTTCTTCCACCTGATAAGATTCCATCTCCTGTGTCTCTTTCGTTCCGGCCATATTCGTCTTCTGCTGACCTTTTCTGTGTACTGCTGCCGGATCCCGTGTCATCTCGATATCCAGATTGCTCTCCTGGCTGATTGCACTGTTGCCATTACCCATCTGCAGTTTTACGATCTGATTCTCTTCTGCCGATTCTACCGATGTCATATTAACCTCAATATCGCGGAACAGATTCTCCGATGTCGCTGCTTTCTGACAGCCACTCAGACTTCCAACTGCCGCAAGAAATATAATTCCTGCTGTTAACTTCTTTATCCATTTACATTTCATAGTTTGTCTTTCACTTCCCAAGTCGTATATTCAAGAATGCCTCGACATTCTTGCTGCTATCTCTTATCGTAACCAGCTTTGCACTTCATTATACAAAATTATTTTCTCAAAAACAATGCTTACTTCCTGCCTGTGACATCTCATCGATGAACAATAATTACTGTTCACACACCACTATCCCGCGAGGTGTTTTGGCATGAATATGCCAATAACCCGAGCATTCCCCTATCGTCTTCTATTTCCTACTACTTTTATATGTTTATTGGGTTTTTCTATTGACTTTCTCGTTAAAATGCTTTATCATACTTTTCATACTTGTTTAATATGTTATTTTGTTTGAGTGAGGAATTTGCTTATGAACATCTTATGCTTTGGAGATTCGAATACTTACGGATACCGCCCGGATGGAACCGGACGCTTTGATGAAAAAACAAGATGGACCTGCCTGCTTCAGAAGAAATTCGGCAACGGACATCGCATTATCGAAGAAGGATTGTGCGGCCGCACAACTATTTTTTCGGACGCTTTTCGCGAAGGCCGCCGCGGATTAGACCAGATTGGAATCACAATAGAGACTCACAATCCTATAGATCTTCTGGTTCTCATGTTAGGAACAAATGACTGTAAAACGCGCTTTAACGCTTCTTCCAAAACGATTGCCAAAGGATTGATTCAGGTTATTGAAAAGGCGAAGAAATATAGTTCTCAGCCCTTTGAACTCTTGATCATCTCTCCGATCCATCTTGGCAATGGAGTCGGAGATGACGGCTTTGATCCTGAATTCGATTTTGCGTCTGAACAGGTTTCCAGACAGCTTGCACAGGAATATCGGAAAGTTGCCACTCATTATCACGCCGGTTTTCTGGACGCTTCAAAAATCGCTCTTCCAAGTGAAATTGACCGAGAACATCTGGATGAATCCGGTCATGCAGCACTTGCAGATGCTGTTTATAAAACAATTACTGAAAGTGGATTGCTTGAGAAAGGGATGGACTTTTCTTTCTGTCATATTGCATAATATTCTTCCCTAATGCTCTTACCAACTATGAGAAACACGCTCCGCGAGTTTCTCAAGTTATCACGGCAGTCGCCAAGGTCTCGTGCAAGCACGGACTTTGGCTCGTTGCCCGCGTAAATTAAAAGAGCTGTCATACGACAGCCCTTTCATCAGAAAAGATTATTATTGTGTTTATAAATCAAGTTTTTTCTTCAATTCTTCACGAATCTCATATGCGCTGAATCTCATTGGAATTTCGTAAGTCTCATCTTTACTGTGCTGTGGATCCCATACCTGTGCATAGAATGGGTTCTTTCTTGCAATCTTTGGATAAGCCCAACTCTTCTTCATACATTCTGGACACCAGTGTCCTCCCTGAAGAGCCGCATTTACAGATAAATCAAATTCATGTCCAAATGCACATTTCCATTTTACAGGAGTATAGATATCTTCGATTTCTCCGCCAAGATACTCGCCTCCTCTGAATTCTGCCGCTTTCTGCAGATCTTCAGCTGTCAGATTCTCAAGATCTTTGCTTTCATCATATCCGTGATCAAGGAATGTTTCTTCTTCGCTTGGACGATGAAGTTCGAATTTTGTTCCGATCAATTTGTGTTTTTCTTCCAAAGATCCGTAGAATGCCTGAATCCATTCAGTTTTATTATTTTCTTCTGCCCATCTTGGTCCCATTTCTTTTGAAGCTATCGCTTTATTTTTTTCCTTTAACTGCTCAATATTCGGAAGCATTGCCGCAACCATTGGGTTCTTGAAGAGACGTCTTGCTGTGTTTTCAACTTTTTCCCAATACTCTTTTCCGGAAATGCAGCGGAAGTGGAGATAATTTTCCAAAACATCTGCATCTGTATAGTACTGTCCATGGAAGTTAAATCTTGCCATCTGCTGTGGTTCATAAATATCTTCAAAATTATAACCCATTGGATTCAGATTAAGATTCATGAATTCCCATGTAGTCTTACGGAATTCTTTTCCACTACTTAAGTTATATGCTTTTCTCCAAAAGCTTTCATCTACCCAGTCTTCACATAAGTTTGCCATACAGATACCAGACTCAATCTGTGTGCTCCACTCCAATACATTGTTCGGTGGCTGATGGAACATGATTGGTTCCTGAGCTGCCGTCTCTGCACTTGGATGCTGACCAGTCTGGCGAATGGATACCCAGTATTTTAATCCGCAATCATACAATGCTGCCTCAGTAAATACTTTTGACAATGCATAGTAATCGTGAATAGACGGGTTCATCGGATCTCCAACTCTACCAAAATGTACCGGTTCCAGTCTGCTTCCTGTCATAGCAACTGTTCCGACATATGCCAAATGAACTTTATCCGGATCTGGCTGCTCTTTAATTGCTTTTATGATATTTAATGTTGATCCGATATTTGTATACAATGTCTCTTCCGGATATTTATCCGCTGCCGGAGATACCATTGCGCCAATATGTAATACATAATCACAACCATCTACGCATTTTTTGATTGTGTCGTAATCTGACATGTCTCCCCATACAACTTCAAGTGCAGGACACATATGTTTCTTTGCAAATACACGATTCTTATCGGATGGTCTGAGCAGCGCACGTACTTTGAATCTGTTTGGTCTTGCCAGCAACTGTTTCAGTGTCTGGCCTCCCATCATTCCGCTCGCACCTGTTATGAAAACAAGTTTTTTCGGTTTTGATACATCTCTGTGCACATCTTCACGGTCAAATGTAAGTGCTGCATCCATTGCTTCTCTGGTTGCATTAATTGCACGTCTTGCCATTGCTGCATCACCGATCTCAAAGTAGCCGATTCCGTTTTTATAACATGTCTCTGCAAGAGCACTTCCGTCACGTTTCTTAGCACCGATTGCAAGTACTGCCGTATCACATGGGAATTCAACTTTTTCTCCGTCTTTTTCGCCGATCACAACATTGTCACCGATTTCAGTTACTTTTATGGATGTAACCGGGATAATGCCGGATTTCTGGATTTCTTCACCCATACATATTTTTCTTGTTGTTCCCATATCAGAACAGATATCCGGAAGCATTTCGAGAACGCTTACTTTCGCTCCCTTTTCTGCCAGATATTCTGCTGTTTCCATGCCGACCATACCGCCACCGATCACAACAACATTTCCTGTAGCTTCTGCTTTACCGTCTAATACATCATGAGAATCTTTTACAAATGCCTTATCTACGCCCGGAATCGGAGGAATGATTGACTCTGCACCGATTGCGTTCATAACAGTATGAGGTTTGATTTCTTCAATCATTTCCGGTGTAACTTTTGTATTCATACGAATATCAACGCCCAGTCGTTCCGCCTTCTTAGCCATTGAGATTGCCGCCGCTTTCATTTCTTTCTTACGCGGTGCCTCACCTGCTGTTAAGAACTGACCACCAAGTGTGTCTGTCGCTTCGCAGAGAATCGGATCATGTCCTCTCTTCTTCAGGATAATTGCAGCTTCCAGTCCTGCAATACCTCCACCGGCTACAAGTACTGTCTCTGGTTTTTCTGTCAGATGGATCTCACATTCTTTTTCGCGTCCAAGAGCCGGGTTACGAAGACAGGTAATACATTCCATATCCATATTTTCAAATCCGTCATAACAGCCCTGATTGCATCCGATACAATAATCAATATCGTCTGTCTGCCCTGCTTCTGCCTTCTTACAGAAGTCAGGGTCTGCAAGCTGTGCACGTCCCATAACAACCATATCTACTTTGTCTTCTTCCAGAATCTTTTCTGCAAGTTCAGGTGTATTAATTCGTCCAACCCCAATTGTCAACATTCCTGTTTCCTCGCGGATTTTAGCTGCATTGTCAACATTAAATCCCTGTGGAAGATCTACAGGAGGAACTTCGAATTTCAATCCATTTGACAAAATATTTCCTCTGGAAACATCCAGAACGTCAACACCTGCTTCCTGTGCAAGTTTACAGAATTTGATTACTTCTTCGATTGTAAGTCCACCTTCAAGATAATCATCATGTGCATCGATTCTCATTAACAATGGCATACCCTCCGGCATATTAGCACGGATTGCACGAATACACTCTAATGGGAATTTTGCACGGTTTTCAAAAGATCCGCCATACTCATCTGTTCGTCTGTTAATTCCACCGGACAAGAAAGAGTGTGGCAGGTAGGTATGTGCACAATGGAATTCAATACAGTCATATCCTGCCTGAACTGCGCGGTTTGCAGCCTTTCCATAAGCATCTACTACAACCGGAATCAATTCTTTAGGCATTCCCGGAATTGTGATTTCTGCACTGATCGGCATATCACTTGGGATAATGATCTGCGCTGCACGGTCAGAAGAAACTGCCAGAGCTCCAAGCCACAACTGAACGCCGGCCTTACCACCTTCTGCATGGATTGCATCTGTTAATCTTTTCATACCCGGAATATACTCGTCTTCACTAAGGGATAAGAAACGTTTTGGTGCTGCTGGTGTGTAAACACTTGTAACTTCGACAATGTTTAATCCGCTTCCACCTTTTACACGAGCCACATGATAATCGATCAGTTTGTCTGTAACTTCACTTCCGTCACCTGAAAATTTCGTTCCCATAGCCGGAAGAATAATACGGTTCTTTAATTCCATATCTTTTATTTTTATAGGACTAAATAACTTCTCAAACACAAAAATCAGCCTCCTTTTTCTTATTTCATTTTCCAAGAATGCTCCATCATTCTTGCTACGAGTTTTGCGTTACCTATAGTTTACACTGTACAGATGAATGAACGTCAATGACACATTATTGCCAAACTTCATGCCCTACTTTTTACTTTTTTCCAAACTACATTAGTTAAAATCCCCATGAGAAATCTTTTATCGGAAAACAGGGCCATTTCCTCTGTACAGTTGACTGTACGCTTTAGAATAAGTATACTGAAATTATACAGATAACGTGACAAGGAGGATACGTTATGAGAATGCAGGAAATCTGTAAAATCAGCGGATTTACAAAAAGAACTATTCACTATTATATTAAGGAAGGATTACTTTCTCCTGCTTCTGATGTTCAGAACGGTTATTATGATTTTTCAGAGAAAGAAGTGAAGCGACTATCTTTAATACGTCTGTTTCGTAATGCCGGCCTTTCTATTTCCGTGATCAGATCTATTATGAATACGCCTGACAGCACCGGACTATATTTAAATCAGCATATCAAAGAGCTCCATAAAGAAAAGGAACGTTTAGAAGGAATTTTATCTGCTATGAATGATCTTTTCGAACGCCTTCCGGTTAACACAGATATTGATAAACTATATGCCTTAGGAACTCAGATCCATATTCCTGAAATATGCTCTTATCCGGAAAGTGATTCTTTTGATGCAAATGATAAGCTTCAGGTTAACCGGATTTTGTGGGTTCATTTCCTTCCCGAACCACCGTTGACCGAGTACCAAGAATTTTTGTGGCAGAAATTAAATCATCTTACAAACATTCAGTATAATGAAAACTGTCGCAAGATTCGTCAGTTTCTTCATACACTTGACATTACTGACATTGACAGACTTTTCAAAAAGAAAGACAAGCATATCAACTATGTAGCATCTTTAGATCACGACGGCTGTTTGCAATATGCCGAAGAAATGAAAAACAGAATCCGTGCGTTTATGAAAAATAAAGAAAATATTGATGCCTGGAAACGATATTACTCTCTGTATATTTATCCGGAAATCCAAATCTACGACAGTGAGATTTGTTCTATCATGTTAGAAATCAGTCCTCTTTTTGTTGATTATTGCACGAACATTCATCTCACCTGCGAAAGAGTCTACGTTTGGCTGCAACAGACTTTAGAAGGAAAAGCTCTTGAAAAACAGCTTCTTGATTTATTTGATGACAAAATTGATTTAATACACAGTCAGCACGGCGAGTTAGAACTTTTAGCAAATTTTCCACAATTAATCCTTGGAGCCGACTGGTAGATACAACTACTGTTAAAAAATGGTTAGATAAAAAAATTTGATTTTATCATAAAATCGCCACTCACATTGTACTGTAAAAAATATTACACCAAAAGAAGCATCATCTCGGTGCTTCTTTTCTTTATGTAAATATGCTATAATACATCAATACGTTCGTGTACAAAAGTATACGCACTTTTACAGGAGGACTACACATGGGAAAACATGAGAAAGAACGTGACGGATTCAAAAGCCGGACAGGATTTATCCTTGCCTGCATCGGATCTGCCGTCGGTATGGGGAATATCTGGCGATTTCCTTACATGGTATCAGACTGGGGTGGTATGACTTTTCTGATTCCTTATATTTTATTTGTAATATTGATTGCTTCTACCGGAGTGATCGAAGAGATGGCGCTCGGACGCGCTGCCAAAGGTGGACCAATCAAAGCCTTCGGTGTCTGTACAGAAATGCGAACTGGCAATAAGAAAACAGGTGAATTGATCGGACTGCTTCCGGTTCTCGGCTCCCTCGCACTTGCAATCGGATACACCGTTGTTGTCGGATGGATTTTCAAATACACTTTCCTTGCGCTGACCGGACAGCTTGCCGGCATGAAACAAGATATGAATCAAATTGGAGGCATGTTCGACAGTACTGCTTCTGCTTTTGGTAATAACCTTTGGCTTGTAATTGCAGTCCTTGTAACTGCTGTGATCATGGCAATGGGGATTGCCGGTGGAATCGAGCGTGCCAACGGCGTAATGATGCCGTTATTGTTCGTACTGTTTCTTGGACTCGGGGTATATATTTTCTCCCTTCCTGGTTCATCAACCGGATATCGTTACATCTTCACGATCAATCCAAAGGGACTTTTAGATCCAAGACTTTGGATCTATGCTTTTGGGCAGGCATTCTTCTCTCTGTCCATTGCCGGAAATGGAACTGTTATTTATGGTTCCTACTTAAAGGATTCTGAAGACCTGGTAAGTTCTGCAAAAAATGTTGCCATCTTCGATACAATCGCTGCCTTACTCGCTGCTTTCGTGATCATTCCGGGAATGGCAGTCGGCGGTGCTGAATTGTCTTCCGGTGGACCAGGACTGATGTTTATCTATCTGGTCAATGTATTCAACGGAATGCCCGGCGGCAAGATTGTAGGAATCATTTTCTACATCTGCGTACTTTTTGCTGGAATGAGTTCACTTGTAAATCTGTACGAAGCTCCGGTTGCTACATTACAGGAACGTTTCGGATTAAAGCGTGTCTCAGCTGTTGGAATCATTGCAGCATTCGGCTGCTGTATCGCACTTCTCATCCAGGGCATCGTCTCCGGATGGATGGACGCAGTTTCTATCTATATCTGCCCACTTGGAGCAATGCTTGCAGCGATCATGTTCTTCTGGATCGCAGATAAAGAATTCGCACTGAAAGCTGTAAATACTGGACGTGAGAAAAAAATCGGAACTTGCTTCTTGCCACTTGGAAAATATGTCCTTGTTCCACTCGCACTTGTTGCACTGATTGCCGGCGCAGTGCTGGGCGGAATCGGATGATGAAACAATAACGTTAAACTACCACATAAAACTATGAGCCACAATCATTCGCAGCATCAAGCTACCATGATCGTGGCTCTTTTCATTCAGCTATCATTATTCTGTTATACCCATTCTCACTTCAAATGTCGTTCCGCCCTGCTCATTTCCGCGAACCTCAATCTTCCCATCATGCACCCGCACAATTTCACGCACTAACGCAAGTCCAAGTCCCACACCGCCAAGCTCACGGCTTCTTGACTTATCTACCCGGAAAAATGGTTCAAAAATCTGCTCTCGAAATGTCTCATCAATTCCATTCCCAGTATCCGCAACTGTCAGGACAACTTCATTCTTTTCTCTCTTCGCCGATACTGTAACGGTTCCATCTACCCGATTATATTTAATTGCATTTTCAACGAGATTATAAATCATCCGATAAAGTAGAATATCACTTCCTGTCAATATCAGTTCATCCTCTGGCTTTTCGTTACTGTTCACACTACATGCAACCAGCAACGACTCTTCTGTTCCATCTGATCTTCCATCCGACGAATTCTGTGTCTTCTGTATCAGTTCAATATTCTTTTCCTGCGCCAGCGGTTCCAAATCTGCCAGCACCTCCTCTATCAGCCCCTGCATTTCAATCTTTTCATTACGTGCTACCGTCTGCAGCTCACTCATATCTAAAAGCGTTCTGACAAGCTTGCTAAGGCGTTCATTTTGCTCTGTTACCATCTGGATCGTCTCTTGTGCAGCTGCTTCGTTCTCTGAATTCTCCGCCGCATGATAGAGATCTAGTTGTGCCTGTATTAATGCTAAAGGGGTTCGGAGTTCATGTGCTGCATTCCCTGTAAACTGACGCTGTGTCTCGAATGATTCCGAAAGTCGCAGGAGCATCTTATTATAAGATGTACGAAGTCGGTCCAACTCTGCGATTTTATTTTCCTCAATCGTATACTCTGTCAGATTCTGCGCCTGAACCTTTTCTACTGTTTCTGAGAATTCTCTGAGTGGTTTCAATGCGCGGCCACTGACAAAATAAGTTACTGCTCCGCCAATCAGCGCTACAACACCAGTGATCAACAAACTTCTATTTCTATAATCTGATTTCGAATTATAAACCTTCGTGGCAAACTGCGCTGCAAAATCATCCCACTCATTATCCGGAATATCAATGTAGACTGCCTCCGGCGTAGTGCCCTGATCTGTGACGGTCTCCTGAAGCGTATCGATATAATAGACACCATTCTTATATAAGAAAAATGTCAGACATCCGCACAATACTGTGATCAGCACGGTTGTAAGAATCGTCAGTCTCCACTGGAGCGATATTTTTCTCATGCTTTTCCATCTCCTATCTTATACCCCTCACCAATCTTATTCACGATGGGATCATAACCAAGTCCTGCTTTCAGTTTCTTTCTCAGAGAAGACATATGCACTCGGATCGAACCGCTGAAACTATCTACAGAAGAATCCCAAACATGCTCGATCAACTCTTCCTGACTGACCGGTCTTCCCTGATTCAAAAGAAGATACTCCAGAATTCCATTCTCTTTTCTTGTCAATGCGACCGGCTTGTCTTTTGCATATGCAGTCCTTTCTTTTGTATCAAAACGAAGACTGCCACATTCAAGACAGACATTTTTCTGTACAAACTTTCTTCTTGTCAGGCTTCGCACACGGGCTTCCAGCTCTTGCAGATGAAATGGTTTTTCCATATAATCATTCGCCCCCGCATCAAGACCGTCAACCTTATCTGCAATCTGACTTCTCGCAGATAAGATCAATACTTTTGTCTCTTCATTTTCCTTGCGAAGCTCCCGAAGAATATCCATTCCATCCATCCCCGGAAGGTTAAGATCCAGCACGATCAGATCATACATTTCCGCATAAATCATATCCAGTGCTTCCTCTCCGTCATTACACGTGTCTACCTCATAACCTGCCTGATGCAGACTTTTCGCAATCATATCACATAATTTCTTCTCATCTTCAACAACTAATAATCTCAATTTATTTTTCTCCATTTTCTTAACAGGAATTTTACACCCTCTATTGTATAATGCAAACATCGAAAGGTCAATAAACCGACTTTGAACATTGAAAGGAGTATTTTAATGAAATCTGAAAAAGCAACACCGATTCTTTTACTTGCAGCCGGTTTGGCATTTTTCCTTGTCGGAATCTTCCGCGGAGAAGCTGCGGTTGTGCTTAGCAAGGCAATAAAATTATGTATGGAGTGTGTCGGAATTGGATAAGAAAATGAAATCAAGCAAAAACCCTCTGGTCCGCTTCCGCGGATGGATCCAGGCGGCTGCAACGCTGCTGACCAATATTCATATCCCGAATCTGTTTAAAGGGAAAATTTATCAGGGAAACATAAAGACGATGTGCGTCCCGGGACTAAACTGTTACTCTTGTCCTGCCGCCACAGGCGCCTGTCCGATCGGAGCATTTCAGGCTGTAGTAGGATCCTCCAAATTTAAGTTCACTTACTACATCACAGGATTTTTCATCCTGTTAGGTGTTCTGTTAGGACGATTTATCTGCGGATTTCTCTGTCCATTTGGATGGTTCCAGGATCTGCTGCATAAGATTCCGGGCAAGAAATTTTCCACCGCAAAGCTGAAGCCTCTGCGGTATCTGAAATATGTGATTCTGGTTGTCTTTGTTATACTGCTTCCGGCATTTGTAACCAATTCACTTGGTATGGGAGATCCTTTCTTCTGTAAATACATTTGCCCGCAGGGAGTACTTGAAGGCGCAATCCCACTGGCACTTGCCAACTCAGGAATCCGTTCCGCGCTTGGACATTTATTTACATTTAAATTCACGATCCTTGCGCTTTTCATCATCCTGAGCATCTTGTTTTACCGTCCATTTTGTAAATGGATCTGCCCGCTGGGCGCTATTTACTCACTGTTTAACAAGGTATCTTTTCTTAAGATCCAGGTTGATCATGAGAAATGTGTTGGCTGCCAGAAATGCAGCCGTGTCTGCAAGATGGATGTCAACGTAGTAGACACGCCAAACCATCCGGAGTGTATCCGCTGCGGAGAATGTATGAAAGCCTGTCCGACTGACGCAATCTGCTATCATTATGGGTTTTCAAACAAGAGAAAGGCTGACAATAAATAAACTAAAACAAACAAAATGTAATTTAAAGGAGATTTAAAATCATGAAAAACAAAACACTTAGAACAAACGCAATGAAATTAAAAAAGGTAATCGCTGCATCACTTGCCATTTCTGTACTTTTTGCATTTACAGGCTGCGGAAATTCTTCCTCAACAACCAATACAAAACAGGAATCTTCTTCCACAACAGAAACGGGCAGCAATGACGAGCTGAACAAAAAACTGGACGACCTTTACCAGCAGGAAAACCAGCTTTTCGCTGATCACAAAGATGCATGGGACAAAGCCTTTGGTCTTATGAACAAGAACACTGCCGGTGATACCAAGAACGAAAACTATGCTGACGTTCTTGCAAGTACAGTTGAATCTAATAAAGACTCTTTCTCTGAAGAAGAATATGAAACTTTGAGCAAAGACATTGAAACAATTCGCGGTATCGAAGAAGAGATTGCAAAACTCGAGAAAGAGAGCGCTGCATCCGAATCCTCCGACAACGCTTCCTCTAAATCAGATGAGTCCACAGGTGTATTCAAAGGTTTCAAAGGAAAAGATCTGAATGGAAATGATGTAGACGACAGTCTTTTCGCTAAAAACAAAGTTACAGTTGTAAACTTCTGGTTCAGTGGATGCAAGCCATGCGTTGGAGAACTCTCTAAGCTAAATGAATTAAATGAGACACTGAAAGAAATGGGTGGTGAAGTTGTAGGTATCAACACTGACACTTTAGACAACAATGAAGCAGGAATCAAAGAAGCAAAAGAAATTCTGAAAGCACAGGGCGCTTCTTACAAGAACCTGACTTTCGATTCTAATTCAACAGTTGGAAAATATGCCGGAAACATCATGGCATTCCCTACAACAGTTCTTGTAGATAAAGACGGAAATATTGTTGGCGAGCCATTCATGGGTGGCATCGATGATCAGTCAAACTACGATCAGCTGATGAAGCAGATCCAGTCCGTACTTGATCAGAACTAATTCGCATAAGTATCATACTTAGGGGCAGTTACGGTTTGCAGTAACTGCCCCTAACAGCATTTACGCGGATCGTGTTTCTCATAGTTTACATCCACCGCCGCACTTGCTATACTAAACTCATATATACAAACTCAGGAGGCTATTTAAAATGTCTTTTATCAGCGTTTTTGATGTTATGGGGCCGAATATGATCGGTCCTTCCAGTTCTCACACTGCCGGTGCGGCACGCATTGCTTATCTTGCACAGAAGATGATCAACGGACCGCTTGCAAAAGTAGAATTTATTCTCTACGGCTCTTTCGCCAGAACGTATCACGGACACGGTACTGACCGCGCACTTCTTGGAGGAATCATGGGATTTTCCACTGATGATATGCGAATCCGGAATTCCTTCGAGATTGCTACAGAAAACGGACTGAAATACTCTTTTACTCCGAATGAGGAAGAAACTGATATTCATCCGAATACCGTCGATATTATTATGACCAATACTGCCGGTCAGGAGATGACGATCCGTGGAGAATCTCTTGGCGGCGGTAAAGTCCACATCACACAGATCAATCATGTAGAAGTAGATTTCACCGGTGAATACAGTGCTATCATTGTTGTCCAGAAGGATGTTCCGGGTGTTGTTGCCTGGATCACCAGCTGTCTCAGCGACCGCCGGGTCAATATTGCTTTTATGCGTCTGTTTCGTGAATCGAAAGGACACACTGCTTACACGATTGTAGAATCCGACGGAAAACTTCCGGAAGAAATTGCCGACACCATCCGCCAGAACGAACATGTTCTGGATGTTATGGTCGTACAGATGTGATTGTGTTCAAGGAGGTTTTTTATATGGATTTTAAAAATGCAAACGAACTCCTTACACTATGTAAGGAACAGAATATTTCTATCTCTGAAGTTATGCGTAATCGAGAGATCATAACCGGAGAATGTCCTGCTAAAGAAGTGGATCAAAAAATGGCGCGTGTTCTTGAAATCATGAAAGAAGCTGCCCGCTCTCCGATTGAAAAACCAATCCGTTCCATGGGCGGGCTGATCGGCGGAGAGGCGCAAAAACTTGCCCAGCATTCTGCCAGTGGTCAGGGACTGTGCGGTGAACTGCTTGAGAAAGCTATCACTTATGCTATGGCAACCCTTGAGACAAATGCGTCCATGGGACTGATCGTTGCTTCACCTACCGCCGGTTCCGCAGGCATCGTTCCGGGATTGCTTCTCGCTTTTCAGGAAGTATACCATTTCTCCGACAAAGAGATTCAGCAGGTTCTCTTCAATGCGGGCGCTGTCGGTTACCTCGCCATGCGAAATGCCACTGTTGCCGGTGCTGTCGGAGGGTGTCAGGCTGAGGTTGGTGTTGCATCTGCTATGGCAGCGTCTGCCGCTGTTGAACTTATGGGTGGAACTCCTAAGCAATGTCTGGATGCCGCCTCAACAGTCCTTATGAACATGCTTGGACTCGTCTGTGATCCGGTCGGAGGTCTGGTAGAATACCCTTGCCAGAACCGTAATGCAGCCGGGGTTGCCAATGCACTGATTGCAGCTGAAATGTCCCTTGCCGGCATTTCTCAGCTCATTCCTTTTGATGAAATGCTCGAAGCAATGTACAAAGTCGGAAAGCGACTTCCGGTTGAACTGCGTGAGACAGCACTAAGCGGATGCGCAACAACACCATCTGCCTGTGAAGCATGTCATATACACGCATGATGATACTATTAGATCAACTATTCTAAACAATTAACCCGGAGGCAGGAAAAAATGAAACCGATTTACGAAGAAAATGAAGAAACACTGGAAATCGCTGAACAGATTTCTTGCCATATTCCCCCACATCTTCACAAATCAATGGAACTTGTATCCGTGACAGAAGGTACACTGGAAATCGGAGTCGGAACTGAATTGTATCATATGGAAAAAGGCGATTTTGCACTTGTATTTCCGGAATTGATCCACCACTATCAGGTATTCAACAGTGAATCCTGTAAGGCGATTTATGCACTTGCTTCACCGCTTCTTGCTCCTAGTTATACGAAAGAATTACAGCAATTTTGTCCTGTAAATCCGGTAATTCTGGCTCAAGAAGTACACCCAGACGTAAATTATGCCCTGCGAAGCATGCTGGTCTATCCAGCCGCTTCACAAGGGCATGTTCTGCATCAGGCATTTATTCAGATTATACTTGCACGCACTCTTCCCTTATTTGAAATGATAGATAAGAGCAGTGTGGGAAGTAATGACATTATCTACCAGACTGTTTCTTATATTGCTGCACATTATACGGAAGAACTGACGCTTTCCAAAATGGCTCATGACCTTGGAATCAGTCAGTCCTCTTTATCACGTGTCTTCTCCGGCACATTTCATACTAATTTTAACCGGTATCTGAATGAAGCAAGATTGGATTACGCCTGTAGTCTCCTGCTTCACAGCGACCATACGATTCTCGACATCTGTATCCGGACAGGATTCGACAGTCAGAGAACATTCAACCGCGTATTCCAGGAACGATACCATATGTCACCAAGAGAGTATCGAAAGCAGCCGCATTAAGCAGCGCTTTCGATATTAACTGTTATTAACCTCTCTCATATGCCATCTGATAAATTACCAGAATATCCTCATATGCCAACGGTTTATATCCGATTAATGAACGCGTTTTGTTTCTTGAACAATCAAGTGCCAGTTTCGCAAGATCCTCTTCTTTTACACCAAGTTCTTTTAATCCGATCGGCATTCCTATCGATGCATAATACTGCTCCTGCATATCAATTGCAGTTTCAATTGTCTTCTCCGGATGTTCAAAATCAATATCCAGTCCCCATACGTTAGATGCATACTGCAGCCAGCGATTTATATTTGCTTTATAAACATATCTTGCCCAACTGCACCACAGCGCTGCAAGTCCTGCTCCATGCGCTACTTCCGGGTACATTCCGGATACTTCATGCTCTAACTGATGAACAACGAGCTGGAACTCTCTTCCACACTGTGTAAGTCCGTTATGTGCAAGTGAAGATGCCCACATCATATTTGCTCTCGCAGCATAGTCTTCCGGATTCTTCAGACAATCTCCTGCAGCTTTGCGTACACTCTTGATCACGGCCTCTGCAATTGAATCTGTCAGATAGGTATCCTCACCCGGACAGAAATATCTTTCAATCGTATGCATTGCAATATCTACTGCTCCGCATGCTGTCTGATAAGGACTTACTGTATAAGTAAGAACCGGATTCTCAATTGCAAAGTTCATACGGTTAAAGAGTCCGTTACATCCTCGTTTCTCTCCTGTTTCCGGATTACTGATTACACAGGAAGAACTCATCTCTGAACCTGCTGCCGCCAATGTCAGAATTGCTCCCTTCGGAAGTGTCTTCTGTGGAACAGCTTTACCACAATGAAAATCCCAGACATCCACTTCCGGATTCGCCAGTCCATTTGCAATCGCCTTAGATGAATCCAGAACGGATCCACCTCCTACTGCAAGAACAAAGTCTACGCCTTCTTTTTTGCCAAGCTCAATCCCTTCTCTTACAAGCGGAAGTTCCGGATTCGCAACTACTCCGCCAAGCTCTACAAAACTGATGTTTTCTTCCCTCAGACAATTCTCCACCTTATCAAGCAGTCCACTCTTTCTTGCGGAATTTCCACCGAAATGTACCAGGACTTTCTTTGGATGAAACTCTGCAATGATCTTACCGACCTTTAATTCCTCGTCTTTTCCGAAATATACTTTTGTTGGTGTTTCATAGATAAAATTATTCATTTCTAGCACTCCTCATTGATATCTGCACGGTCTATCATTACATTCAGAATCTCTGTATCCGTAGTACGCATACCAACTCTTCCAATATATCCCATGCTCTTAATTGTTTCTTCAATATCATCTTTGATGATACCTTCTCCCGGCAGGAAACTTTTGTTCTGAATACTAAGCTGAAAAGCCATAAGCGCAGCATCAACAGATGTTGCTATCTTCGCTGCACAAGATGGTTTCGCTCCATCGCAAACGATTCCTCCGATATTTCCAAGTGTATTAATGATTGTCAGGGAAACCTGTTGATAGGTTCCACCATACATATAGGTAATACCTGCACCGGCGCCACAGGCAGCACTGACTGCACCACAGTACGCCGAAAGACTTCCAATATAATATTTCTGATGGATCGCAATCAGATTGCTGACAACAAGAGAACGGCAAAGCTTCTCATGAGATACTTCCCATTCATCTGCAAACACAATAACCGGAAGCGACACCGTCATGCCTTGATTACCACTTCCTGAATTGATAACAACCGGCATAGAACATCCGCCCATACGCGCATCACTTCCGGCTGCTGCCCTTGCACAGGCTCTCGTAGTAACACTCTTTCCCCATACATGCATCAGTGTTTTACCAATCTGCGCTCCATAGTTATTATCAAGTCCTTCCTGAGCAATCGCAGAATTCAGTTTAATCTGTCGATCAATGATCGGCTGCACATCTTCCATACGAACCTGATCCGCAAAATCAAGGATATCTTTAACCGTAAGTTTTGATTTATCTACGGTAGTCTTAACCTCTGATTTATAAGGATTATCCAACAGCACTTCACCATCCTTTTCAATTCTTGTAATATTCGTGTGCTGATGTTCGATTGTTACAGAAGCAAAATGCTCTCCTTTTCTTACTTTAGCTGTAATATAGAGGTTATCAACTCCTTCAACTAAAGAACAGGAACAGATCTTCTGACTGATTAGTTCTTTCGTTTTCGCAATATCTTCACAAGTCACTTCACTCAATACTTCCAGTGCCTTATCCGCATTTCCCCCTACGATACCAAGAACTGCTGCCACTTCCATTCCTTTCATTCCTCCGGAATTCGGAACTGTAACGCCCTTAACATTCTTGATAATATTTCCACTGAGTTCCATTTCTACAGAATCTGGAAATTCTCCAAGAATCTGACGTGCTTTTGCCGCTGTATAGGCAATTGCGATCGGTTCTGTACATCCAAGAGCAGGTACCAGTTCCTGCCTTAGGATATTCAGATAGTTTTCGTATAATATAGAGTCCATTTAAAAGGTGCTCCTTTCTCAAAATAACGTAAAATATATATGAAACAAGTATATACTTTTTGAGAAAATAAAACAATCATTTACGGATAGAATCACATTTATGAAGAATTGCTATATATAAAAAATAAGAGTAGATATCTTCTCTCAAGACATCTACCCTTATTTTTTATTGTTTATTTGATTCGATTTTTCTGTATATTCCATGGCTTACAATCTTCCGCCCCATCCATAAGTATTACCCATTAATTTTACATAACTTTCAAGTGCTTCTTCAAACCATTTTGCTAATTTTCTCATGATTTTCTTTCTCCTTTTTTCTTTTATTTTCTTTTTCTAGTGCTTATCGAAAATACATTCCGTTCATCTGTCCGAAGAACTTGATATCTTCTTCATAAATCTCATGCAGCCATCTTTTAATTCTCTTCATCATCTCTAAACACCTCCTTTTCGTTTACAATTGCATTATAGGCGAAAAGAAGGTGCATTTCTTGCCAAATCCAGATGAAAAGTAGCCAAAATCTGCAAATACGCTATAATTTAAATATTTTTCTTATTTTTTCAAGACATTTTCCAGTAAGTTATGTATCTCACATAAAGAAGGGGCTGTCGGTAAATAACGTTTTTTAAAGCTGACAGCACCAAACAAAAATATCCTGACAGTTACAAGGCTTTCTGGCTCTGCAACTTGTTCAGGATATTTTTATTTTGATAAATACTTTCTGTTTTTGGCCGCAAAAAATCCTTGTTTGGATTTTTTATTATCAATTTATTTATTCTCTGCATTTATTTTCTTGTAAAATGCTTTGTCTGTATAAATTTCATCCTTAAATGGATTCAACTTATTCTTGCGGATCACGCTGAACTGGTAAATAACTGCCGCCGCATTCACAACTAAAGAAAGAAAGCTTACAGCAAAGAATGCTTTCGGATTATGTGTTGTCGGAACAGGCGCCAGTCTGTCTGCAAACTGTGGAACTGTCATGATAAACATAATCCAAAGTGCCAGTGTGTGTGCTCTGTGCTGTAACCAGCATCCCTTCTTGATAAAGAATGCAGGGATAGTACAGGATAACAGCAGAATCACACCACAGTATACAGAATGGTCTGAAATACAGTTATATGTATATGCAAAGTTCCAGAGGTCATATCCGAGGATATAGATCCAGTCCATATCCGGCCACATCATATCTTTACTCTTCTCTTTAGAAATGTAGATACCTGTCCATCCGCAGATCAGCAGGATATTTAAAATACCTGCGATTCCATTCATGATATTCCACGGTCCTGACATAACCCAGAGATTGTTTACCTTCTCGCCTGCAAATGCATGGAAGCTGTATGCCTCGAAATCACGGAAAACTGCCTCACAAATATTGATTGCAAGAATCAGTGGCGGGAAGCAGATTACCCATTTATGCTTTGTCGCATTCGGAATATAACGCATTAGCATGAAACCAACACAGCCTGCAAGTGCAGAGTAAGTCTTTGCCCAGTTGAACCAGTTTCCGGTTCCGTACTCATTTCCCGGCGCACAGGTTGTCGGCCATACAAAGATTGTCAGCACAACCGGAACAATCACAAACAGTAAGATTCCACCCCATTTTGTTTCACGTCCTAATTCATTCAGTGCGATCAGGACTACGAGGATAAAGAACATAATTCCCCAGGTTTTTAAGTCAGGTACATTATAAAGTATTCCCATTTACTTTTCCCCCTTGTTTCCTTTTAAAATTTTCCTTAGCGGATACGCCACACCGACGAAATGCGTAGCATTTTGGAGGTTGGCTCTGAACAGTTACTTTAATTTCTTTCAAATTTATTTCTTCTTAAATTTTAGTTTGATGGACTGTTTTACCATGTTCGGAAGAACAAATTTCAGACGATCCTCGTAAGGAACCATTCTGCTACATTCCGGAAGTTCTCTATGTAACTTGATTGCATCAAATTCACATTTTGTTGTACAAAGTCCGCAGCCGATACATTTATTCGGATCAACAACAGATGCTCCACATCCAAGACAGCGCGCTGTCTCCGCTTTCACCTGCTCTTCTGTAAATAAAAGCTTCGCATCACGGAAGGAGTGTTTTGTATCAATTGCATCATTATGTCCTGGAATCTGACGGCTGGAATTATCATAATTCTCCACCTTGATGTCATTCTTATCTAATTCGATGAAATCATTTCTGTTACGTCCGATTGTGAGACTGGACTGTGGCTGTACAAAACGATGGATTGAGATTGCTCCCTGCTTTCCTGCTGCGATCGCATCGATTGCAAACTTCGGTCCTGTATAAACGTCTCCACCAACGAAAATATCCGGTTCTGCTGTCTGGTAAGTAAGCTCATCTGCAACTGCTCCATT
The DNA here is from genome assembly GCF_020560115.1 of Mediterraneibacter sp. 210702-DFI.5.30. Lineage (NCBI taxonomy): Bacteria > Bacillati > Bacillota > Clostridia > Lachnospirales > Lachnospiraceae > Mediterraneibacter > Mediterraneibacter sp. 210702-DFI.5.30. The sequence continues at coordinate 17,756 of NZ_JAJCME010000001.1, read as the reverse complement.
TCCGCGTCCAAGTTCTACCTTGCTTCCCTTTAACAGATCACCCCATACGATTGACTGACCAACAGAGAAGAATACATGCTTACATTCTACTGTCATAAGCTCACTCTCATCATATGTCGGATGGAATCTTCCTTCTGCATCAAATACAGAAAGACATTTCTTTAATACAACACCACGGACCTCACCATTCTCGTCTACGAGAACTTCCTTCGGTCCCCAGCCCGGATTTACAACGATTCCTTCTGACTCAGCTTCTTCTATCTCTTCTACGGAAGCCGGCATTGTCTCTCTGGACTCCAGACAGAACATATTTACCTTTGTATCGTCACTTGCACATCTCTTAGAGTCTCTTGCTACGTCGATTGCTACGTTACCACCACCGATGACAACTACGTCACCCTTGATGTCGTATTTCTCATTTGCATTCACCTCTTTTAAGAGATCAACCGCAGATGCACATCCCTTTGCTGTATCATTCAGGATTCCCGGAAGACGTCCGCCCTGACATCCGATTGCAATGTAAAATGCTTTGTATCCCTGTGCACGAAGTTCATCTAATGTGATGTCTTTTCCAACTTCTACACCAGTCTTGATCTCTACCCCCATCTCTTTGATAATATCGATTTCTGCCTGTACGACATCCTTCTCTAATTTGAATGATGGGATTCCGTATACGAGCATACCGCCGACACGCTCATTTTTCTCGAAAATAGTCGGCTTATATCCTTTTTCAGCAAGATAGAATGCACAGGATAAACCTGCCGGTCCACCACCGATAATCGCAATCTTCTCATCGAAATATCCTTTTGTTGCCGGAACTACTTTCTCCGGAATAAAACGTGTCTCAGCATTCAGATCCTGAGCTGCAATAAACTTCTTAACTTCATCGATTGCAATTGCCTGATCGATTGTTCCACGTGTACATGCGTCCTCACAGCGACGGTTACAAATATGTCCGCAGACTGCCGGGAGTGGGTTGTTCTTCTTGATCAGTGCAAGGGCATCTCTGTATCTTCCCTGCGCTGCCATCTTGATATAACCCTGAACAGCGATATGTGCCGGACAGGCTGTCTTACACGGAGCTGTACCTGTATCATAACAGTTGATGCGGTTCTTATCACGATAGTCTTCGTCCCACATCTCCGGTCCCCATTTCTTCTCTGTAGGAAGAACATGCTTCGGATACTCTACCTGAGAACCATCCTTCTTACAAAGCTTCTGACCAAGCTTAACAGCACCTGCCGGGCAGTACTCTACACAACGTCCGCAAGCCACACAGTTCTCTGTCTCAACTTTTGCAACATATGCAGATCTGTCCATATTCGGTGTATTAAATAACTGTGAAGTACGAAGCGCATAACAGACATTTACATTACAGTTACAGATGGCGAAAATCTTATTCTCACCGTCAATATTTGTAATCTGATGTACGAAACCATTGTCCTCTGCCTGTTTCAGAATCTCTAACGCACGTTCCTTTGTAATATAGTGTCCACCTTTATTTGTCTCAACGATATAATCTGCCATATCGCCCACCGCAATACACCATTCTTCCGGATCATCCGCACATCCCTCATCGAATGTTTTACGAGATCTTCTACAAGAACATGGACTCGCTGCATATTTTCCCTCATACTTTTCAAGCCAATGTGAAATGTGCTCGATTGGCAGAGACTGATTCTCTGTTGAAATCGCCTTCTCTACCGGAATAACATGCATTCCAACACCGCCCTCAGGCATAAATGGTGCAAGTCCTTCCAATGCAATACGACTCATTCTCTCAAAGAAAAGTCCAAGCTCCGGATGCTTCTCTAACATCTTCGCATTCATACAAGAGAACTCTGCACTTCCAGGTACGAAGATCGGCAGTACATACTGCTTCTCATGCTGTGGATTTTCCCAGTTATACTCCACCAGCGCAACCTCTGCCATTTCCTCTAACTGCTTCTCCAGATAACCTCTGTCCTTGCCTGTCACCTTTACCATCTGATCTAAAGTTTTCGGCTGGCGCACCCCCATCTTCAATGCGATCTCAGCCTGCTCATCTGTACACAAAAGTGCCAGTCCCCAATACTCCGGATCGTACTTTGTCATCTTCTCTAATCCGAGCTTTTTCTTTGCACGCCCTGTCATCATCTTGGCAAGTTTTAAGATTGGTTCACGTTCTTTTTCGTTCTCAATATAGTCCGGATACCAGCCTTTAAATTTGTCTGTCATATTCCCTCTCCTTTTTCATAAATCTTTTCATAAATTATAATAATTTCCTATAAGACCAACATAACATTTGTTATGTGCTTTGTCAAACAAATATCGATGTTACATTTATCTTTTTTTATGCTATAATCATGTTACTGTTCACTCCCGTGTCAACCACACTGCCAAGAGACACGGATAATGCAGATTTTGTGAGTAATAACACAAATTCATTTCGAGGTGTAAAGAACATGAATGAACAAAAAAATACAACCAAAACACAGATCAAACAAGCTGCGATCCGACAGATTGAAAAGTTCGGAATTGATAAGACAAGTATGCGTTCGATTGCTGCCGAAGCCAATATGACAACCGGCGCGATTTATTATTACTATAAGAATAAACAGGATTTATTTGCTGAAATTGTCACTGATTCGATTCATTTTGCACATCGTATTTTTCATGAAAATAAAAAAGAGAAAATCACCGTAGATTCTCTCTTTTCTGATGTAGAAAAAGAAGCTCGGATTCGTTTCAAACGCCTTCAGGAAGAAAAGCTATACTTACTTCTATTATCAGATGCGATGAAATGTGATTCAGAATTTTCCCAGAAATATACCTCCGGATTGAAGTCGATCCTGGATCAGGCTGCTACGCTTTTTGCTTCTGCATTTGCACTTGATGATCGTAAGCTTGCAGAACAATTCGCTTCTATCTTTATGGCTACACTTGATGGATTCGCGATTCAACAGGTACTTCATGCGATTCCAAAAGATGATACTTCTTATGCAGATACGATTCTTGATTTCTTCACAACCTGCGTTCCGTATTATATTGAGAAACATAGAGAGTCTTGATAGGAGCAGTAAAGCCGATACAGGAAATGAATCCTGCACCGGCTTTATTTTCTTCTATCCCTTTCTTTTTATAACTTTCGAGAGCATATACATCATCCAGCATGTCGCCAATACCAGATAAGTGCCCACTATCAGTATTGCTAAAAGAGTTCCCTGTAAATAAACAGAATCCTCCACTGTTACGGCAACAATATAACTATCGTCCCGTCTCGTCATACATCTACAGTGTTTCCCATCTATTTTAACATGCTTAACAACTACTTGATTCTTGTCTACCTGTTCAGACGATATCCCGATTGCATCAAGTTTCTCTCGTATTTCCATCAACACGGTTCATTTCCAAATAGATGAAAAACGGTTGAGAATTTGTAGGTTCTATGATAAGATATTAACTGTGTCTGGAATACAGATACAATTGTTCCCTTAGTTAAATGGATATAACGAGGTCCTCCTAAGGAAGGCCGAGGCATTCCCCAAAGGGAAAAATCCTAGAAACCCAGTAAAATCAAGGGTTTGCGTCATGTGTCTCTGTAGCTCAGCTGGATAGAGCACCGCCCTCCTAAGGCGGGTTTTTGCGGGGGTTCGAATCCCCCCAGGGACGGTTCAAAGCGTTCGAAAATGTTAGCTGAATTAGCTGACAACGAACGCTTTTGTTATTTTCTAATCACATTCGTGACATAAAATTCCATTCAAAATGATCAATTTCCAGCTAACGCAATCCGATTTTTGTTAGCTGACAGCTAATCAAAATTACCGGTTTGCAAACATGGGTTTTAAGAAGTCCAGCTAACATTTTGGTTCCGCTCTGTTGTCACCCCTTATTGGGAGATGTAAATTTGATCTTCTGGTGTCTCTGCTGCGACCGCCGTAGAACATGCTACAGAAATTATCATTGCAAGAGAAAGAAAAAAACCAATCGTTCGCTTTAAAATTGTTTTCATAAACATTTACCTCCTTTACTTCCTTTATTTCCCACACTTCCTGTTACCTATATATACAATGGAACATTAAAAAAGTTGCATAATTTTAAAAAAATTTGAAGTTTCCTATAATAAAAAAATGAGAGAGAGTGCGATCACCTAACCTGGTAATCGCACTCTCTCTCATAACCGTTTTTTACTATTTAATAACTATTTTTCCTTCCTTTAAAGATATAGGATCTGAGCTTACACCTAAAAGACAGATATAATATTCTCCGGATTTTTCTGCAGTTAATTCAAAGGTTTGATTTAATTCTTTACGAGGCTCTGATTTTCCATCTAATATTTCACCGTCACAGATATAAAAATACATGATTCCCTGGCCATTTCCACCGTTTGTTTCCGCTTCATATTCCGTTGCCTGAATCATTAAGGTTTCTCCCTCATTTAATTTCCAGCCTGATCCGTCTTCCTGCTCAAAAATGACTAAATCATTGTTGCCAAATATAATTTCCGGAGTAATATATTGTCCGGCGTCACCGGATACAGCAAATTCTGTTATACTGTTTGGACTAATGCTTACGTTTTTGTATGATTTAATACGAGCTGTTGTTTCCCAAATTCCATCTGAAGGTTCATCCGGAACCTCTATCTCTTCATCAGCTCCTATTATCTGTCCTTCTCCATGAAGTCCTTTTCCAACTAAATGCCGGTTGCTGTCATCAATTAATGCTGCACCGTAGTTGTGAGCAATAGCAAGAATAGACGACATTGCAGCAAGAGCTGCAACCAGTAAAACACTCTTGATAGCAAAATGCCTTTTTCTCACGATTTTCTGATCATGGATCATATCTGTTACATCTTTACAAGTTCTATCTGAAGAAAACATATCATCGGTTTCATCATTAAACATATCATTTTCTTCTAATATTTCATAAGCAACATCTGAAATGTTAGTAAACATATCGTTATACGAAATTTTCATACTGATTTCCTCCTTCTTCCAAAAATTTTTTCATCTTCTCTTTGCAGCGTTTGAGTTTGCTTTTTACTGTGGATGCCGGAATACCTGTAATGCGGGAAATATCGGCTATTTTCTCATTTTGAAAATAAAACAGAACTAATATTAACTGCTCATCCTTATTCAGTTTCCTCAGAGCATTCGCCAGCAGTAATCTCAATTCAACCTGGTTAAAATCATCGGAAATATCTGCTATGACCTCATCATTTATCTGGTAATCTGGTATGCATTTTTTCTTTTCATTTATAGCTGTATTTCTGGCCAATGTGCCTAAATAACCTTTTATTGTAACGCTTTTCGATGGATCAATTTTATTAGCTTTATGCCACAAGGTAAAAAAGATCTGATTAACCACACCCTGAAGATCAATTTTATGAGAGTAACTGCCTAAGATACTGTATACAATTTTTCCGACATAAGCATGATATTCCGAAATTATTATTGCTAACGCTGATTCATCTCCTTTTTGGATTCGTCTAATTAGTTCATTCTCATCATAATAATTACTCAATACGTTCCACCTCCCACCTTCTTTTCATCTCTTTACCTTATATACAAAAGTCATATGAAAAAAGTTGCAGCCATCCATTATATTTTTACAAGTTTCCCTGTATACGGCTCGAGCCTTGATGACTACTAATCCTTTTATACATAAGTAGGATTAGCAGCGGCAACTCGATTCTTTGCTATTTTTCTTTTTCTCCTGATGAATTCTTTTCGTTTCTCAAAATATTCTATGTTCCTATAGGGATTCATTCCTTGTTTTAGCTTAGGATACCGGTTGATGAATCATTCCTTGTGTTATTATACACAAAGGAGCTGAGTACATACAATTGTAACCAGCTCCTTTGTCTTTTCCATTCTAATAATACTTACAAGAGTAATACAGAATCTAATCTTATCCTATCTGTGGCTCAAGAATCAGAAGATGATAAGATCAGATGTGATGAGATGGAACAGTATTCTATCTTGGAAGAGACAGTCAAACAAAATATCGATTATGATGTTCTTTTGCAGAGTTACCCAAACGAAGTACAACTCGTACAGGGAATCTATGAGTTGATTGTTGAGACTGTAGCATACACTGGAAAAAAGTTAGTGATTGCCAGTAATGAACTACCAACAGAATTTGTTAAAAATCGATTCATGAAACTAAACTTCATGCATATCCAGTATGTAATTTCCAGCATGAAGAAAAATACAACCGAAATCAAGAACATTAAGAAATATTTACTCGCTGCATTGTATAATGCTCCGGCAACCATGCAGGGATATTACCAGGCAGAGGTGAACCATGATATGCAGGACTGGTAAGATAGGAGGTACACATGTTTATTTTAAAACTTGCTGGGAAGATATTATTACTGCCAGTATGGCTGATCCTTTTTGTGATCGGCCTAGCAGTGAAGATGACAGTACAGACTTATGCGGTTGTCAGGGGAATCCTTGGGTTTCTATTCACTTTGCTGATTATAGCGACTGCATACTGTTATCATGACTGGGTACAGGTTGCATTTCTATTTTCGCTGAGTGTAATTCTGTATCTGATCCTGTTTGCAGGAGTATTCGTGGACACTGTACTGGACATGACAAGAGAACGTATTATTGATTTTATTATATCGTGAGGAGGATATGAAAATGAGCGAAAACAATGATTATATTCAGTTACCACCACTTAAAAAAGACACACCGTCCGATGTGGTAGCATTTATGTGGGAGTACATGAAAGTACCGGAGAATTCAAGAGAAAAAGTTAAGAATTTGCTTAAAGATGCAAATGAAAATGGCGTAAAATTAAGTCATCAGGCACCAACACTGTATGATGTTGTCCCAAAAGAAGAAATTGCTGAATTTGAAGAGCTTATGCGCAAAACCATAGCTGACATTGTATCAGAAGCCAGTAGCGTTGCCTGTTGGGTGTATGTGCAGAAATATGTGAAGCACAAAACCCTAAACGAAATGCTGCAAGAATTGCCAGACGTAGGTCAATTCATCCTAGCTATGGATACCTGGTTTGAAAAACTGATGGAGAAATAATCTAGGAAAATAGTTTAAAGTTTACATGTTATGATCATGTATGAAGTTGGAACAAAGTAAAAGAATTGTGCTATAATATTGTTCAAGAAAAAGCTCATTGACATATTTCAATCTATTTAGGAGGATAAACGATCATGTGTACAGCAGCAACTTATAAAACAAAAGATTTTTACTTTGGACGAACCCTCGATTATGAATTCTCTTATGGTGATCAGATAGTAATTACACCACGTAATTATGCGTTTAATTTTCGCCATGTTGGCGATATGAAAAATCATTATGCAATTATTGGAATGGCTCATGTTGCTGAGGATTATCCTTTGTATTATGATGCTATGAATGAAAAAGGAGTGGCAATGGCAGGACTGAATTTTGTCGGAAATGCTGTTTATGCTGCGCTTAAGCCAGATGTGGAAAATATTGCACAGTTTGAATTTATTCCGTGGATTTTAAGTCAGTGTTCTTCTTTAGTTGAAGTTCGCGAGCTTCTTGAACGAATTAATATTGTTAATACTCCTTTCAGCGAGCAATTACCATTAGCACAATTACACTGGATCATTTCTGATGAGAATGAGTCAATTACGGTAGAATCTATGTCAGATGGTTTGCATATTTATGACAATCCAGTAGGAGTGCTTACGAATAATCCACCATTTCCACAGCAGATGTTTCAACTAAATAATTATATGTATTTATCTCCTAAACAGCCCAGAAATACTTTCTGCGAAAATTTGGCTCTTGATGCATATAGTAGAGGTATGGGAGGATTAGGTCTTCCGGGAGATCTCTCATCTTCCTCACGCTTTGTACGTGTAGCTTTTACAAAGGTAAATGCAATTTCAGGTGAATCAGAGGAAGAAAGCGTTAGCCAATTCTTCCACATTCTCGGATCTGTGGATCAGCAACGAGGATGTTGCGAAGTAGCGGATGGAAAATATGAAATCACATTGTATACGTCGTGTTGTAATGTTACAAAAGGTATTTATTATTACAATACTTATGAAAACCATCAGATCAGTGCAGTAGATATGCATGTAGAAAATCTGGATAGTGATAAAATGATTTGTTATCCAGTAATTCAAGGAGAACGAATCAACTATCAAAATAAATAATGTTTTGAAATCAGGGATGAGGTAGAAAGGAAAGTTCCATGACAAAAGATGAAGTAAAAAAACTCGGGATGAACAGTCCGGAATCACTACAGTTTTTAAATAATGCTACAAAATTTTATAATTTAATGATGATGTATCGTTGTGCTATTCGGGAGATACAAACTAAACTTGAGGTTTTGGATGATGAATTTTCAGTTGAGAACAATCGAAATCCTATTTCTTTTATAAAAACAAGAATTAAGCAGCCCAATAGTATTTACGATAAACTGCAGAAGATGGGATATGAATTTACAACAGAAAATATACAGACATATCTCAATGATGTAGCAGGCGTTCGAATAGTTTGTGCGTTTATTGACGATATTTATATGATATCAGATTTGATTACCCAACAGGATGATATTAAAGTTATTGAAATAAAAGATTATATAAAAAATCCAAAATCGAATGGTTATCGAAGCTATCATATGATTGTTGAAATACCAGTATTTTTTGCTAAGGGTAAAACACCTATGCGTGTAGAATTACAGATTCGAACCAATGGTATGGATTTCTGGGCTACATTGGAACATCAACTTCGCTATAAAAAAGGAATTGAAGAAATGCCTGGCTATGATGAGATAAGTGAAGAATTACTTCATTCTGCAAGAGCTATCATTGAAGCAGATAATGAAATGCAGAGAATAAAAGACAAAATTGGTATGTTCCACGAAATTTAGGGAGAAAACTGAGCAAGTAGGAAGGTGGAATATATATGAAACAAGATACTTTAGAGGGCAAAGCAAAAACAAAAAATGGGGTAAAACGGCTGTGTTTTTCCATAATCTGCATTCTTCTGGAAGTGATTTTTATTATTACTATCGTAACACGCTTGAATGAATATGCAGAAATCATAAATTTATTTACAAGGATTTTGAGTGGGATCTTGGTTTTGGGATTGTACGCATCAAATAAGACATCCTCTATGAAAATGCCTTGGGTCATCTTAATTCTAATTTTCCCAATTATGGGTGTAGGCCTGTATTTGTTGATTGGTTTGAATGGTGGCACACATAAAATGCGTGAGCGATATGCAGAAATTGATAGCAAATTGTTACCAATGCTTCCGGACAGTCAGGAGTGTTTGAGCAAAATAAAAGAAACAATTCCGAAAGCAGGAAATATAGCAAGTTACATACAAAGAAATTCGCAGTATCCAATCTATCAGAATACGGATATTGTGTATTTTGATGAAGCAGTGAAAGGATTAGAGGCACAGCTTAAGGATTTGGAGAAAGCACAGAAGTTTATCTTTATGGAATATCATGCGATAGAAGACGCTGAAGCATGGCATAAGATTCAAGATGTTCTGGAAGAGCGAGTAAAAGCAGGTGTGGAAGTTAGAGTATTCTACGATGATATGGGTTCTATAGGCTTTATTAACACAGATTTTGTGAAAAAGATGGAGGCAATAGGAATTCATTGCCGTGTATTCAATCCGTTTATGCCAGGTTTAAATCTGTTTTTGAACAATCGTGATCATAGAAAAATAACAGTTATTGATGGAAAAGTCGGATTTACAGGTGGATATAATCTAGCAAACGAATATTTTAATTACACACACCCGTATGGACAGTGGAAAGATACAGGTATTCGTTTAGAAGGAGATGCTGTTCAGTCGCTTACGGTGACATTTTTGGAAATGTGGAATGCAGTAAGTGATAAGGATGCTAATGATTCTGATTTTAGTAAATACCTTTTCCACTATGATTATGCGGCACAGCAAACTGGGTTTGTTCAACCTTATGCAGACAGCCCTATGGATAATGAGCAAGTAGGAGAAGAAGTTTATATCAGTATGATAAATAAAGCTGAAAAATATTGTTGGTTTATGACTCCATATCTAATCATAACAGATGAAATGACGCATGCGTTATGTCTGGCTGCTAAGCGAGGGGTAGACGTAAGAATTATCACACCTGGTATCCCTGATAAAAAATTCATTTATAATATAACTCGTTCTTTTTATCATGGATTAGTTAAACATGGTGTTCGTGTTTATGAGTGGACTCCTGGTTTCTGCCATGCAAAAATGAGTGTGGCAGATGACTGTATGGCAACTTGTGGAACAATTAATCTGGATTATCGAAGTTTATATCACCATTTTGAAAACGGCTGTTTTATGGCAGATTGTCAGGCAGTTGTGGAAATAAAAAATGATCTGATAAGAACGATGGGAGAATGTCGTGATGTAACAGACCAATATCAAACCGGACGAAGTGCATATTTGCGACTGGGACAATTATTTATGAGATTATTTGCTGGATTGCTATAAGAATCTGATGAAACGACCTTTCAAAAAACAGTTGATTTAGAAGTTAACTGTTTTTGAAAGGCCGTTTTTGCTATATCTAACAGTCTGTTGTACAAAGAAGATTTTGCATGGATGAAAAAACAAACCTTGTTGAGGTTAAATTGAGTTTTCCATTGTATTGTATTGCTAATGAATAAGAATAAGAAAAAGAACAAACAATGCTGAATGCTCTGGAAACAAGAATATCTGAGTATAGTATGTAAGTTCGTAACAGAATGAAAGGAGCGATTAAAATGAGCAATTTGGAAAATTATATGAAACAGCAAGCAATTTTTTGTGAACAAAATGATAGCATTAGTAAGAATCTGTATTCAGAGTATGGTGTAAAAAGAGGCTTACGAGATGAAAAAGGCCAAGGTGTGTTGACGGGGCTTACAAATATTTCTGATATAAAAGCTTTTGAATATCGTGATGGAGTAAAGAGTCCATGTGATGGCGAGTTATCTTATCGTGGTTATAATATAAAAGATTTAGTAACAGGAAGTAAAGGAAAAAGGTTTGTCTTTGAAGAAGGAGCATATCTTCTTTTATTCGGAGAATTGCCAACTGATACACAGTTAATGGAATTTCAGGGAAGACTATCTGATTGTATGGAACTACCGACTAACTTTACCAGAGATGTCATTATGAAAGCACCTACATCAGATATTATGGGTTCTATGACTCGAAGTATTCTTACATTGGGCTCTTACGATAAGGAGAAAGAAAGTCTTGAAATTCCGAATGTGCTAAGGCAGAGTATGCAGTTGATCGCAGCATTTCCTATGTTAGCAGTATATGCATACCATGCTTATTGTCATTATGAAAAAAACGAAAGTATGTATATTCATAGACCTGAAAAAGATTTATCTATTGCTGAAAATTTCCTGCGCCTATTAAGGCCAGATACAAAATTCACAGAACTGGAAGCAAGAGTACTGGATATAGCATTATTGTTACATATGGAACATGGTGGTGGTAATAATTCTACATTCACTACACGGGTAGTAACATCTTCAGGTTCAGATACTTATTCTGTTATTTCAGCAGCAATGTCATCCTTAAAAGGAAAAAAACATGGCGGTGCAAATCTGATGGTAATGAATATGATGGATGATATTAAAAGTCATGTGAAAGATTATGAAGACGAAGAGGAAATTGCATCATATCTGAGTAAGATTTTGAAGAAAGAGGCGTTTGATCAGAAAGGCCTTATTTATGGAATGGGACATGCTGTATATTCTATTTCAGATCCGAGAGAAAGGGTGTTCAAAGGCTTTGTAGAACAACTCGCAAGGGATAAAGGACGTGAGAAAGATATGACCCTTTATAACAATATTGAGAAGATTGCACCTAAGTTGATTGCAAAGCAGCGTCAGATATTCAAAGGAGTAAGTCCTAATATAGATTTCTATAGTGGTTTTGTGTATGACATGTTGAATATTCCAAGAGAATTGTACACGCCATTATTTGCGATAGCAAGAATTGCTGGTTGGAGTGCACATCGCCTGGAAGAATTGATAACTACAGATAAGATCATTCGACCGGCATATAAGAGTCTAGTCAGCAAAAAAGAATATATAGAAAGAGAGGAACGATAATATGGGAGCAGGAACCAGTGCAGAGGAGTTTTTTTTAAAGAGCATCAATGTTGAAAGCATATTTGAATTTGTTGAAAGAACAGATTATTTGTTCCTTTATAGTATAAAGGAATGTGTTGAAAAATCAGACTGTCATGAAGGAGTATATCTTTCAGAAGTGGCAGAATACATGAAATTATCGATTCCAGAAACATCTAAGATGGTAAAAAGTCTTGAAAATAAAGGATATATTATCTGGAAATTAGATGAAAAAAAAGAAAGAACATACCTTGTTTTGACGAACAAGGCAATTGAATTAAGTAATTGTCAGAAAGAAAAAATGATAGAAGCTTATGAAAAAATCATATCGAATATACAAGAAGATGACCTGGCAGTTACACGGTGTACATTGAGAAAAATCCGACAGCTTATGGAAGAAATAAAATAGTGATTAATACAACGGAGTAAGAAAAGCTCCTTCATATATTAGAATAAAAATATGACTGTTTCTTTAAAAAGAAGCCGGTCATATTTTTTTATGAAAAATAAATTTTGTTGAGGTTAAATTGAGATTGACTTTGTATTGTATAAGTATGAAATAAAAAGGAATCAGGTGATGTACAATGAAAAAGCATAAAATATGTAAAATCCTTCTTGTTATACTGGCAATTTTTTTATGTGTGGCTTTTTATGAATTGCTCGGAATCTGCGTTGCATATAAAAAGCAGCCGGAAGTGTCCAATACAACCAAAAAAGAAACAAAAAATGGGTCATGGAACGAATGCAGTGAAAATACAGAACGGGCAGTAATCATAGAAAAGAATCCAGAAGCACTTTTACAAAGAGTGCGTTTGATTAAGAATGCAAAAAAGGAAATTATTCTTTCTACTTTTGCATTTCAATCCGATGAAAGTGGAAAATTGATTTTAGGAGCACTGCATGATGCGGCAGACAGAGGTGTACATATTCGTCTGTTAGTAGATGGAATGGAGAGCTGGATTGATATGGAAGGAAATCCGTATTTCTATGGATTATCTTCCCATGAGAATGTTGAAATTAAACTGTATAATAAGGCCAATCCGTTGAAACCGTGGAAAATGATGGGTAGAATGCATGATAAATATTTGATTGCAGATGGAAAGAGATATATTCTTGGGGGAAGAAATACATACAATTATTTCCTGGGGGATTTTCCGGGACATAAGAACTATGACAGAGACGTGTTAGTGGTTTGCGATGAACCTGAGAAAGAAAATTCAGTTAACCAGTTGTTAGAGTATTTTGAAACGATATGGGAACAAGAAGACAGTGGTTATTTTCATGACAATAAAAAACTGGCAAATAGAAAATCTGTAAAGAACGCAGTTTTAGAGCTGCAGAACGGCTATCAGAAATATTTTGAAGAGAATAAGGAAAGAATCTGCGATACCGATTACACGGACGAAACTTTTGAGACAGAAAAGATTGCATTAGTGTCAAATCCTATTCACACAGGTTCCAAAGAACCAGTAGTGTGGTATCAGTTGGGAGAATTGATGAAAAATGCAAAAAATCGTGTGAAGATCCACACGCCATATATTATCTGTAATGATATGATGTATAATACATGGGAGGAGATTGCAGAGAACGTTTCAGATTTTTCTATCATGACAAATTCAGTTGCGAATAATGGGAATCCATTTGGGGCTGCCGATTATGCGAAAAACAGAAATAGAATCTTAAGTACAGGAATTAATATCTGGGAATATGAAGGCGGTTATTCATACCACGGAAAAAGTATTCTGATTGACGATGATCTGTCTGTAATCGGTTCCTTTAATATGGACATGAGAAGTGCATATCTGGATACGGAACTGATGCTTGTAATTCGCAGTAAAGATATTAATAAACAGTTGGAAGAGGGCATGATGGAATATGAAAGAGTGTCCCGCCAGGTATTGGAAAATGGAACCTATCGTGATCCATATCATGTAGAGCCGATCGAATTAACAAAGAAACGTCAGAGAAAAATATTTTTGGTACAGCATCTGCTTGGATGGGCAAGGTATCTGTTTTAATAAGGAGGAAGGAAAACGTGTTTCAAATATTAATTGTAGAAGATGATAAAGAATTAAGCCAGCTATTCCAAAAAGTGCTTGAGAAGAATGGATATCAAGTCAAAAGTGCATCGGATGGAGCACAGGCATTAGAAGTATTGGATAAGGAATATATTGATCTGATCATTTCTGATATTATGATGCCGGTTATGGATGGCTATGAACTGGTGTCAGAACTTCGCTCAGCAGGATATCAGATACCAGTGCTTATGATCACTGCGAAAGGTTCCTTTGATGATATGCGCCAGGGATTTCTTTCGGGAAGTGACGATTATATGGTAAAACCGGTAAATGTGAATGAAATGGTTTTAAGAGTCGGAGCACTGCTTCGCCGTGCACAGATACTGAATGAACACAAAATTGTGATCGGTTCAACAGAGTTTGATTATGATGCAATGACGGTTACAACTGATAAGGAAAGTCTTGTTTTGCCTAAAAAAGAATTCCTGCTTTTATATAAGCTTGCAGCTTCGCCAGGCAGAACATTTACAAAACAACAGTTGATGGATGAAGTATGGGGATACGAGACGGAGGCAGACCCACATACGATAGAGGTACATATAGGAAGAATCAGAGAGCGTTTTAAAGATAACCCTGATTTTGAAATCGTAACAATGCGTGGAATTGGATACAAGGTGGTGAAAAAATAATGGAACAAAAGAAAGAAAAAAGATTGCGGATCCGATCCTGTCTGACTGGTGCAATCTGGCTGGCACTTGTATTTTCAACAGTCATATCTGCTTTATTATTTGCTTTTTTGAATCATTTTTTTAATCTGCCGGGCAGCATACCTGTGCTTGGCTGGCTTTTGATTTTCAATACATTGATTGCAGGGCTGATCACTTCCTTTATCAATGCAAAGTTACTGGAACCAATTACCAGACTTGGTAAAGCAATGAAGGAAGTTTCTCAGGGAGATTTTGAACAGCATTTGGAAACGAACAGCCGTATAGCAGAAGTTGGAGAATCTTATCAAAGTTTTAACGTTATGACAAAAGAACTTCGTGCAACAGAGGTGCTGCAGATGGATTTTGTATCTAATGTTTCTCATGAGTTCAAGACCCCGATTAATGCCATTGAAGGATATACAATGCTGCTTCAGGGAGAAGAACTGTCTCCGGATCAAGAGGAATATGTAGAAAAAATCTTATTTAACACCCAAAGACTTTCCGGATTGGTTGGTAATATTTTGCTGTTATCCAAGTTAGAGAATCAGAATATACCAATGAAAAAAACAGAATATCGTCTGGATGAACAGATCCGCCAGGCATTTCTTTCATTGGAAACAAAATGGACAGAAAAAGAAATTGGTTTTCAGGTAGAATTGGAGGAAGTTAAATATACTGGGAATGAAGGACTTTTTATGCATATCTGGATAAATCTTTTGGATAATGCGATTAAGTTCAGCCCTTCAAAGGGGACAATTACGATGTTTCTGAAACAAGAACAGGATTCTGTTAAGTTCATTCTGGAAGATGAAGGACCAGGAATAGAGGATGATGTAAAATCCAGAATATTTGACAAGTTCTATCAGGTAGATGGATCTCATAAAGCAGAAGGAAATGGCCTAGGTCTTGCACTTGTAAAACGGATTGTAGATAGTGCCGGAGGAACAATCAAAGCAGAAAACCGTGAATATGGTGGATGCAGATTTGTTGTAGAGCTTCCAATACAGAAAGATGAGGCCATATAAGTTTAAGAAAAACAGATAGAGGAGGAATTACATGACATTTTATCAGGAATTGCAGTTAAATCAGGCAGGTTCTAAAAATCTGTTGAAAAAGAGTGAAACAGTGAAAGAAAAATCATATCATATACTGCTATATTTGGTAAAGATAGCTGTTACAATGGCATTTTGTTTTTCATTTGTTACTATTTTCAGTATCTTATTTGGAAATGAGAATAGTATTGTGGGTGTAGTAGTTTTATTATGCCTTATGGTATTTCGGAATGCGGATCTGGGGATCCACACCGGACAATCTACGATGCTTTTGGCTTTGTTCTTTGTAATTATGACTGTATGTCCGCATTTAGCAAATCAGTTTTCACCGGTATTGGGAATGCTGTTAAATATTGCGGCACTGGCTGTGTTGATTCTGTTCGGATGCCATAATCCATTCATGTTTAATCAATCTACATTGGTTCTTGGGTATCTGCTGCTATATGGTTATGATGTTACGGGAAAAAGCTATCAGATGCGATTAGTCGGAATGGCTTTAGGTGCAGCACTTACCTGCTTCGTATTTTATCGAAATCATAAAAACAGAACTTATAAAAGAAATCTGAAAGATCTGATACAAGAATTTGATATCACTTCTTCCAGAACAAAATGGCAGATATGTCAGATTTTATGCGTACCGATTGTCCTTTGCATTGCAGAACTTTGTAATATGCCACGTGCAATGTGGGCTGGTATTGCGGCCATGTCCGCGATTTTGCCGTTTATGGAAGATATGCACTACAGAGTCCGTAAAAGGATTGTCGGAAATATTGCAGGTGTTATATGTTTTACAGTATTATATTTTCTGCTTCCTTCGTCAATCTATGCATATATAGGAATTCTTGGTGGAATCGGTGTAGGACTTTCAGCACAATATGGCTGGCAGGCAGTATTTAACACATTTGGTGCTTTAGCCATTGCTGCAGAGACTTATGGACTACAAGGAGCGGTTAGTCTTAGAGTGATTCAAAATGTTTTTGGTGTTGTGTTTGCTTTAGCATTTTGTGTTATATTTTATTGGTTTATGTCTAAAAAAAAGAAAAGTGAGGTGACCGTACATGCAGAGTGAAGTGAATCAGGAAGAAAATTTGAATAGAATTATTACGGTTCCTAATCTTCTTTCTTTTTTTCGGCTTTGTCTGATTCCGGTAATTATATGGAGTTATTGTGTAAAGAAAAATCCTCTGTTAGCTGGTGAAATCTTATTGCTGTCTGGTCTTACGGATCTTGCTGATGGATATATCGCAAGAAGATTCCATAGGATTAGTAATTTAGGAAAAATACTTGATCCAGTGGCTGATAAGCTGACACAGGCAGCGATGTTAATCTGTCTGTTTACTCGTTTTCCGCATGTGCTTCTTTTAATCGTAATAATGGCAGGTAAGGAGCTGTATATGGTAGTCAGTGGATGTCTTGTGATACAAAAGACAGGAAAAGTACATGGTGCAGACTGGCATGGAAAGATAGTAACCTTTTTATTATATGGAACTGCAGCGGTGCATATTATATGGTTCCACATTACACCGATGGTATCAGATCTGTTGATTGGTTTGTGCGCTATAATGATGGTCATATCGGTCGCTCTGTATATTATCCAAAATACCAGGACTCTTAAGGGAGAGACTGTATAAGCAATTTTATATTGCAATGACTAGAAAAATATTTAGGAGAAGATAGATATAAACAGTAAGTCAAACACACAAACTATGGAGTCTTTAGTCGGTTTAATAAAATTTAAAATAGAAAATAAATCATTATAAAAAGATCCTGTTCATACTATGATATATAGAACAGGATCTTTATTTACTTTATTTCGCCAGGAAATTGCTCTGAATCTCCATCGGCATATGATAAGCCTGGCCTCGTTTTGTCAGGCTGTATAGTTTAA